>CAYSFP010000040.1:0-36966 GCA_964430075.1 uncultured Planctomycetaceae bacterium
ACGCGGCCCCTCCGGGGCCAAGACGCGTGCGTCGATAGCAAATGCATCATCCTGTCCCCGCCAGGGGGAGGGAGCCGGAGATTTGTTTGTGGGGCACATCATCCGAAATTAAGATCGCCGGACATGCCCACGGCCCGCAAGTTCTTGAAGAATCCCGCACAGCACATCGGACACAATCCCGGTGATCCGCTCGCCCTTTTCGGCCGACGCGGCCGCCGGCGTGCCGTAGGCCCCATGCGGCGTCATCTGCTTCATCGTGCGGTAGAGGCCGGCCCGCGCCCCGCGGATGAGGTCGCCCTCGGCCCAGTCGAACGTTGGCACGTTCGCGTGCGCGGGGATCGCATCAACACGTACTAAATGCGGAGCGATCAGCATCATCAGCGAGGTTTCAAACTCGCACGCATGCCCGATGCCGCCGGGCCCTGATTCATTAAGCTCCAGCAGCGCATCGGCCGCAACGCGCCACCAGGTGGCGACGACCATTTGCGAATCAGGATGCTGCGAGCCGGACTGCTCGAGCAGCACCTGGCAGGCGCCTTGATTGCCACCGTGGGCGTTGAGCACCAGAAAGTTGCGGAACCCGTGCCGCCAGGCGGCATGGAGCGACTGCGCCGCGGCGGCGACGAACGTCGTATGGTCCAGCGTCAGGCTGCCGGCAAACTCCATGTGGTGTTCGGAGCAGCCGACCGCGACGGTCGGCAAGACGAGCACGCCGCTTCCCAGCCGCTCGTCTAACTTCGCGGCGAAATGCTCGGCAATCATCCGATCCGTCGCCAGCGGCAGATGCGGCCCGTGCTGCTCGATGGCCGCGACGGGCAGCACGACCGGCGTGGCGCGGCCAATGGTCGCGAAGTCCGTCGTGGCGAGCTCTTGCCAGATCATCGGTTGGTCGCCTTGAGAGCTATCGCTCGCGGTACTCCCGTTGAGCGGTCTGGTAATGAAGAACTGCGCCGCGATCGAGCTCGACGCCCAGCCCCGGGCCGCTCGGCAGCGCGGCCAACGGCGGCCGCAACTCCAGCGGCGTGGCCAGCAGGTCGTGCTCGCGAATCAACCGGCCAAAGATGTCGGACGGCCACGTGCAGCTCGACGCCGCGGCGCACTGGTGCAGGTACATCGCTTCCATGACGCCCAGGTCGATTTCCGACCCATGCCAGCATGGCAGCCCCGCCGCGGCGGCGATCCGGTCGAGCTGTTGAAACCCCACGAGCCCGCCATTGAAGTTGAATCCATCGACCGCCCCGAGCTGCAGCGCACGAATCGCATCGTGCACGCGCTGCCCGTGGTAAATGTACGGCAGCGACACATGGAGCACGATCGGCACGGAGGAATACGACTTGAGCTGCGCGTACTCGGCGAGCATCCACCGCGGAATCGGATCCTCCAGGCACAGCACGTTGCCGATGGGGGCGAGCGCGTCGATTCGTCGCCGCGCTTCGGCCGGCGCGTCCCACCGTTCGTTGGGGTCGAGGATCACCTGCATCGCGGGCGCCGCGTCGCGAATCGCCTGGCACCAGCCGGCGACGTCGTCGCCCAGATCGCACTTGAACTTGATGCAATCGTATCCGGCCTCGGCAAAGCGTTCGGCCAGGGGCCGGATCTCGCCCACCTCCCGGTGCCCCGACCACGCCCCGACGCGAATCTGCCGTCGTACCGCACCGCCCAGCAAGTCGACCAGCGGCAGGCCGTGGCGCTTAGCGAACGCGTCCCAAATCGCACACTCGAACCCGTCGTACTCGCGGCAGTGGGCGATCGGCAATTGCTGCCGCGACAGGTCGTCCAGCTCCGAGCCGACCAGCCGCCGGGCGACGGTCTCGACGACCCGCCAGTCGTGATCCCGGTACAGCTCGCCCAGGCCGACGACGCCGTCGTCCAAGTACAACTCCAGCAGGCACTTAGGCAACTCGTCGAACTGCACCGACCACGACGCCCGGCCGGCGACCGGCAGCTTGTGCAGCGGCTGGTCGATGCCGGGGCCGTTGATCGTCCCCGGCCGCGCGGGCACGGCAACCTCCGTCGCGACGATCCTGACGATGCGAGCCATGGGGAACCGAGCCGACCGTCCGGCTTGCCTTGCGCCTGTGCCAAACTGGCTTGGCTCACATCATATCAGACGCCGGCCCTTGAGGGCTAAAGGCGGCCGGGCTATATGAAGACGGCGGGTATCTGGTGCGGCAAAAGATTGACTCCCCCGATATCCGGGGTTAGCCTGAACCTCGACGCGCGAGCCGGCCAATACGCCGCGCCTGGCGCGCCGTCTGCTTATCTCTCTCTTCGATCGCCGTTCGACCGCTCCATCGCAGTCGGACTTACCCCCCAGCCTGGGATGGAAACCGGGCAACACGCCGCGGGCGCTGGTGCGCAACCACGTCGCGGTTGGTCAGGCTGGATAGGTTTTTTTGAAGTTGCACCGTCGTTTGTTTGCCTGCAGAGATTAACCGCTCTGTCAGCACCTTGGTTGACCACAATGAGTTTTCGCCGATTCGGAGGTTCCGCTCATGAGTTGCAGCAAGATCGCGTCCCTTTGTCGAGCGCTTGCGCTCGTCGCCGCCGTTGCCGCGTGGCACGCCGGCCTGGCAAGCGCCCAAATCTTCGACGACTTTTCTGATCTCAACGACACCGTCAACCCTGCCTGGACGCACCTCTCGGGATTGGTGGGCTCTTCCGGCCAAACGTGGAGCGCTGCGACCGGCCAGTACAATCTGACGGCCCCCAACAACGGCGTGGCGCTCGGCGCCAACGGCCAGTTGGGATTCGTGGGCAGCTACACCGGCTCGAGCATGGACGCCGTCATCGTGTCGGCGGATTTCGTGGAGCCGCCCACGGGCGTCGCCTACGGCGTCGCCGCTCGCCTCAACGGAAACAACGCCCTCAACATGCTGACGGGCTACGCCTACGCTTACGAGCCGCTCGCCTCCGGCGGGCTCGGCGAGATGGTGCTGTACAGCATCACCGGCGCGTCGCTCACCGATCTTGGCTCGCAGCAAGTGACGCTCGACTTTGCCACCAAGGATTACAGGTTCGTGCTTGAGGCCAACGGCGATCAGTTGCGCGGCCGGGTGTTTGAGATCGGCGGCGATATGGTCGCCGAACGGGCGGCGGTGGACGCCACCTACGCCAGCGGTTTTTCGGGCGTGTTCGGCTACAGCGCCGCGGCAGCCGGGGTTCCGACGAACTTTACCATCGACAATTTCCGGACGAATATTCCCGAGCCCGTCACGGGGATGCTCGTCGCGATGGGCGCCAGCGTGCTGTTCGCGGTCCGGCGTCGGGCCGGGAAGGGCCAAACCGTGTAAAGTTTTTGCTTTTCAGGATATCTTGAAATAGGCGATGCGGAGCCAGCAACGCCGATGTGGCGCTGGCTCCGCGATGTGTCTGCGCACAAGGAAGATCAAGGACCAGGCGGATGCGTGAATTCCACCATGCGAGAAAGCGGCGGCTGCCCACCGTGGGTTTAGTTCTGGGCGCCGCAGTGCTGTTATCGGCAGCGGCGCGTGCGAGTTACGCGGTCGAAATTTTTGACGACTTTTCGGACAACAACGATACGGCGAATCCCACTTGGACCCATCTTGACGGAGCCGTCGGCTCGACTGGCCAGACGTGGGACGCCTCGACCGGCGCCTATCGCATGACGGCGCCAAGCAGTGGCGAGATTCCTGAACTGTTTGGCTACGGATTCGTTGGCAGTTACGCGGGGCCGCAGTACACGGATGTCCGTGTGATGGCTGACATTGTCGACCATCCCACCACCGCGATAGGCGGTTTCTTCGGCGTGGCGGCCCGCCTCAATGGGGATAACAGCGCGCCCGTGTTTGGCGAGGGCATCAAGCTGCACGGCTACAGCTACCAGTACGAGGCCCATGCGCGCGGCGGACTGGGAGAAATGGTTCTCAACATCCTGTATGGCGACGGTTTCATCGACATCGGTTCCGATCCCGTCTCGCTAGACGTCACGAAGGATTACAGGTTCGTGCTGGAAGTCGTCGGCAATGTCTTGCATGGGCAGACCTATGAGCTCGATGCCAATGGACAAGTCGTGGGCCTCATAAGCGAAAAGACCCGCGACTTGGATGCCGAGCCGGTCGGCGACGTCAATCACGATGCGGATCCCACGACTCCCGAACAGCCGTTTGTGCCCTACGCCAGCGGCTATTCTGGCGTCTACGCGGTGGGACATTTGTTCTACACCGACGCCGACGTGACGATCGACAACTTTAGGACGGAGTCGCTGGTCTTGGCGGGCGACTTCAACAAGGACGGCGTCGTCGATTCCAGCGACCTGGCGCAGTGGCAGGCGGACTACGGCACGAACGCCGGTTCCGACGCCGACGGCGATGGCGATACGGACGGCAACGACTTCCTGCTCTGGCAACAGAACGTCGGCGCCACGTCGGCCGGAGGCGCGGCGGCCGTTCCCGAGCCCGCCGCCGCGGGGCTGGGCCTGGTCGCATTCGGCTGTTTTTGGTCAGCCAGCCGCCAGCGTTCGCTCGCCCGGCGGTAAGATGGAATCATCGTTGCTCGCGAGTTCTCGACGCGTGCACAGAGGAGGCGCGCCATGACGCCGTGTCGGAACGGCCGCGCGGACGGTTTTACCTTGGTCGAGCTGCTGGTCGTCATTGCGATCATCGGCGTCCTGGTCGGGCTGCTGTTGCCGGCGATCCAGTCGGCCCGCGAGGCCGCGCGCCGCGCCCAGTGTCTCAACAATCTGCGGCAGTTCGGCCTGGCGCTGCATAACTATCACACGGCGAAGGAGACATTTCCGCCCGGCGCGGTGATGACCAAAAGTCCCACGCAGGTCTACGCGAACGCCAACACGGCGCTGTTGCCCTATTTCGAACAGGCATCGCTCGCCTCGCTCTACGATCACACCGAGCCCTGGGAGGGCCAGCGGCCTGGCGTCGCGTCCACGATCATCCCGATTTTCAAATGCCCGTCGTCAGGCGCGCCCAACCCGGTGGTCGATCCTATTCTGGGCACGGTCGTCGACGACACGATCTACGGCGCGACGGAGTACGCCTTCTGCATGGGCTACACCGACGCCTTTTGCGCCCGTGAAGGCGTGAAGGCGGGCGAGATTCCGCCCTCGCAGCAGGGGATGTTCAATCTCGCGTGGGGGCCGTCGATCCGCCAGATTACCGACGGCACGAGCAACACGATCGCCATGGGCGACGCCAGCGGCGACCCCTACTGGAAGGTGTGCCATCTGACCAACTGCACGCAGAACGACCTCGTCCCCGCGCCGTCGGGCGAGATCCCCACGGCCAGCATCGGCTGGATCATCGGCGAGCCCAACAGCACGTCGTTCTTCCGAGTCCTCGGCCCCAAGGGCAGTGCCTACGGCTCGTCGGTCGAGCCGATCAACAAGTTCCCCGTCACCGACACATATCTGGACTATCCGCAGTATGTGTCGGATTTCGCGGCGTTCAAAAACGGTGCGTCGGACCATTACTGCAAACCCAGCTACCAGGGCGGCAAACACGCGGTGAGCAACTATCGCAGCGATCATCCCGGGGGATGCAACTTTCTGATGGCCGACAGCGCCGTGGCGTTCGTGGGCGAAAGCATCGACATGGCGGTGTACCGCGCCCGGACGACGATTGCCGGCGACGAGGCGGTGCAGTAAAAGCAAGGGGCCTTGTTCTCGTACAGCGATGTTTAGATCCACGGCTCACGGTGTTCTCCGGCTCCCTCCCCCTTGTGGGGAGGGCTGGGAGGGGGGCGGCGGTGGGTACTCGGCATGCCGGGAGTCGGTGCAACTGAAGCGCGTGTACCAGCTTCATCACCCCTCCCTAACCCGCCCCATCAAGGGGGAGGGGACCGGAGGGTGATTTGGTATCGTGTCTTCATCAAGTCAGGCGACGCAAAACGGCGCGGCGCTTCCCACGCGTCGCAACGATTCATGCGACGTTGTTGATGGCCGCATTCGCGACCGCCGGAGGCTGCGACAGCGGGCCCCCGCCGGCGACCGACCTGTCGAAGGCGCCCTGGCTCGACCCCGCGGTGCAAATCGAGGGACTCGGCCACGCCGACAAGCGGATTCGCGGCCTCTCGGCGCTCAACCTGGGCAACATTGGCGCCCCGGCGGCCGACGCGATGGGGCAGCTCGAACAGCTCGCCCAGAACGACCCCGACGCCAAGGTGCGCGACCTCGCCCAAGCTGCCGTCAAAAAAATCCGCGCTGCCGTCGCGAGCGGCGACTGACGCCGGCGGCGGCACAAGACCTTTGCCCATTCACTCCGTCATTTGAGGACCCGTCCATGCGTTTTTCGCCCTGGTTGGCCATGCTCGCACTGCTCGTGATCAACGGACCGCGCCGCGTCGCCGCGGAAACGGCCGTCGCCGAAGCGCCCGCCGAAACGGCCGCCGAGGGCGCCATCCCCACCGCGCTGCAGGACTACGTCGCCGCTGCCGATTCGAGCTACAAGTACAACGTCGAGGGCATGGACCGCGTCGCGGGCTGCACCGTCCACAAGTTGACGCTCGTGTCGCAAACCTGGCACGACATTCCGTGGAGCCACGCCCTGTACATCTACGTACCAGAGGATCCGCAGTACACGCGGACGGTGCTGCTCTTCATCACCGGCGGCCGCACGGGCGGCACGCCGGGCGACGACGATATCCGCACCGGCTGCGCTCTCGCCAAACTAGCGGGTCTGCCCGTCGCGTTTCTGCACCAGGTGCCCAACCAGCCGCTCTTGGGCGACCGCGTCGAGGACGACCTGATCAGCGAAACCTTCCTCCGCTACCTCGAAACCCAGGACGCAACCTGGCCGCTGCTGTTCCCCATGGTCAAGAGCGCCGCCAGCGCGATGACCGCGATCCAGGACTACGCCGAAGACCAATACGACGTCGACGTCCAGAAATTCGTCGTCGCCGGCGGCTCGAAGCGCGGCTGGACGACGTGGCTGTCCGCCGTGGCCGATGACCGCGTGGGGGGAATCGCCCCCATCGTGATCGACACGCTCAACTTCGCGCCGCAGATGAAGCACCAGCTCGAAACCTGGGGTGAGTTCAGCGAGCAAATCGCCGACTACACGACCAAGGGGCTCGTCGACGTCATGGTCGAGAAGCCGCAGATTCCGCTGTGGGCATGGGTCGATCCCTACACCTATCGCAGCGAGCTGACGCTTCCGAAGCTGATCGTCAACGGCACGAACGACCGCTACTGGACCGTCGACGCGACGAGCGTCTACTGGAACGATCTCGTGGGCGAGAAGCACCTCCGCTATGTGCCCAACGCAGGCCACGGTTTGGACGGCGGGCGCGAGGGCGCCCTGGCGACGGTGGCCGCGTTCGCCCGGCACGTTGCGGCGGAGGAGCCGCTGCCCGAACTCACGTGGGACTATGAGGACGGCGACGGGCAAGTGCAGGTGACAATCAGCGCGACGCAGGCGCCGAAGTCCGTCCGCATCTGGCAGGCCCTGTCGGGCACGAAGGATTTTCGCAATGCGAACTGGCAAGCGACGGAGGTCGCGTCGCAACCCGGCGGCGGCGGCGACGACGGCCCGCAGTATGTGGGCGTCGTGGAGAAGCCCGCGTCGGGGTACGTCGCGTATTTCGGCGAGGCGACGTTCGCCGACGGGCCGCTGGAGTACAACCTCTCGACGCTGCTGCGGCAGGAGTGAGCGCTGGCGGGAATACTCGCGGGAATTTTGTCGCGAAACCTCACTTTTAGCGACAGAAATCGGAGGGCGGGCAGGTTCAGGGGTTTGGCGAACTGGACACTTCGGGGCATTTTGAATTCGTGCGCGGGACAGGACAGCGGACAGGCGATTTCGTAACCGCCGGCGCCTCAACGGCTTGCGTCGTCGCGCCCCCTCGGGAGGGCGTCCACTTTGTCCACTTTCGGCGATTTGGCTTGCGCACGCCGGTCAAGGGGCGGAAGCGCGGAGGCGGCGCAGCGCGAAGGGGACGCGATGGGCGAACGGGTGGATTGCCAAAGAACGCATTTGAACGTCTGTATACTATTCGATTTGGCGGGCGATTTCAAGTCGGCCAGTGGAGAATCGCAGAAGAACTGCAAAGGGCGCGGTCGTGCCTAGGCCGAAACGACCTCAAATGAGGCTGCCACGTCGAGCAATTCGTTGCGTGCCAAATCCGAGATAACTTCAATCCATGTGCCGTCTTGGTTGAAGACAAGGATACTTAAAGCGCCTTCAATTTCGGGGTCCGACAGTTGAAATCGTCGCCCTGCGAATTCGATTTCTTCCCACTCCAGGCGATCTTGCATTTCGGGGTCGAGTTCCGGGCGAAGGCTAAACCACAACCGATTCGCGTCTCCGCCGTGATAGTGGATTGTGAGACTCTCGGGCCGTTTCCCCCGTGGCGGATGATAGTGAACGTCGCGTTCTCCAAATTCGGGCCGCGTTTTCGGAAGCAAAACCGTGAACGGAACCTTCTCAATGGCCGATTGCAGGGTCATCCGTTGAACGATCGGCACAGCGTCTCGCGTTGGCTTGCCCGCGAGCGGCTGCACGTGAAAAACGCTGTCGTCGATCTCGCCGTTGAACGTGACTTGGACGACCTCGAACGTCTCAAAAGTCTGGCCCGCCAATTTCGCGCGAATTGACAACAGCAACGGACACTCCACATCCGCCGCGAACTCAAATTCGTCCGCCTCGGTGGGGAGCCAATGAGGCCAAATCTGGTCGACGGAAATCGGCACGGCGCGAATCTGCACGCAATGGCGGCCGGCAACCTGACACTCCCCAAGTTGCTCCAGCGTCAAGGAGGCAAACAATTGGCGAATCATGCTCCGGTCGAAGTGCCGCCGGAAATCGTTCGGCAACGAGTCGCCGTCGCTTCTGCCGCGACGCGGCTCCTGTTCCACTTCGATGCTGCCGTCAGCGAGTCGCTTAAGCCGTTGGCCGCCCTTGGTTACTTCGATGGTTGACTCTACTTCGCCGTCATTGAGTCGGGTCTGATCCTCGCGGACCTGATCGGGCATCTTTGCCCAAAATTCCAAGTCTACGAACGACTTGGCTTCTGTGGTGCGCCGCTTCTCTCGACCAATGGGCCGTCTTCGCGACGATTCGCCATTGACCGTTTTGATCCGCTCGCGGCGGACTTGGGCCCAAATGGTCTGGGGAAAACTGCCGCTGCCGTAGAACGATTCGAGAAATTCGCCGAGAAGAGACACGTTCTACGCCTCTATAAAAGGAACAATTGACACCCGCGGCGTTGCCGCACAGATAGCCGCGGACGGCAAGTGTAGTCATCTCGCTCCGCGAGATGCATTTCTTCCTCACGCGGAGCGTGAGGTCTACACTCTGCGAACCTTCCAGGTTCGACGGGCCGTTTTACTGACCGCCGGCTGCCGCCTCGCGCCGGAGTTCCGGCTCGTACTTCACCGTGGCGGGGTCCAGGTCCTCATAGGGGCATGTGTCTGGCAGCACGCGCACAGCCGTTGATTGCTTGAACGCGAAGGCGCCTCCCGAGTCGAACGTGGCTTCGACGAATGCCGCCGTCCAGCCCTGCTCGGGCGTTTCCGGCCGGGCGATCCATGCGCCGTCGGCTTGCTCGGTCACCTCGGTCGCCTTGTAGGCTTTGCCGATCGTGTCGACGCGGAAGTCGCGCGCCCGTGGGTTGGTCGCCTGCCACAGCACCAGCTTTCGCGGCGGCGTGCTGGCGGTCACGCGGATCGAGCCGTCGTCCTCGAACGTCCACGACAGCTCGGGCCGCTCGCGCCCGTCGATGATCATCTGGTAGAACGCCACCAGGCTGGTCACCGCGTCGATCGTATTGTCCACGCCGTGGTCCGTGTTCGGCACGTAGCGAATGTGCTTCTCGCCCACGAGATCGTCGTAGTAATGCCGCGATGAATCGGGGCAGAAGAACTGGTCGCCGCTGGCGTTGATGATGTACTTGGGCATCGTCAACCGCTCGCGATAGTAATACGGGTCTTCGATGCGGTGCAGCTCCGGCATCCGCGGGTGATCCGGCCGCTGCAGGATGTTGTGCTGGTAGTAGTTGCCCACGGCTTCGGCCCAGAACCCGTAGACGGCCGCGTGATGCAGCATGTTGGCGTGCACGTTGACCACGTCGATGACGATGGGGACGATCGCCTCGACGCGGGGGTCGGTGGCGCCGACCATCCACGTGGTCCAGCCGCGTTTCGAGGCGCCGGAGACGACGAACTTCTCGATCCGCGCGCCCTCTTCCTCCGACCACTCCTGCAGGCAGTCCATCGCCCGCACGACGCTCTTGACCATCGGCAGGCGCGGCAGCCACTCGGGGTTGCCTGTCTCCAGGAACTGGGCCCAGCCGTAGCCGATGAGGTCATCCTCTTTGCGGGGCTGGCCGTCGCCGTGGAACACCAGCGGCTGGTTGGGGACCATCTTCAGCTCGGCCACGATGCTGCCGGTCGCCTCGGCAATGCGGGAGACGACCTCGTTGGACGGCGAGGGGGCCGGCCGATCGTTCGACCCGCCGCCCACGGCCAGGAACGCCTTGTCGGTCTTCAGGTTCACCGGCTTCACGACGGTCAACCAGTGCTCCCACACGGGGCGGTCGACCTCCGCCTCGGTCAGCCACGTTTGCGACACCAGGCGGATGACGGCCGTCTTCGACCGATTGTTCTCGGACGTGCTTACCACCTCCCACTTGTAGACGGGGTCATCTTTTTCCAAATACTCGTCAAGCGCCGTGCCGTGAATCGTCGCGGCCGGCTGCGCCCAGAGTTGGGAGCGCGTCGAGAACAGCAGCAACACGGACAGCAGCATCAAGCCAAATCGCATGGATCGTCTCCGATTCGTTCGGGGGTGTTCTTTCGAGGGTAGTCAACCACGGCGGCGCCGCCTGCGTACAGGCCGGCAACCACGGCGGCGAAATCGCGGCCGATCACGTCGCGCCGCAGGCTTTGCTTGGGCGTCAGGTGGCCGCCTTCGATCGTAAACGGGCGGTCGAGCAGGGCAAAGCGTTTGACCTGCTCGTAGGTGGGCAGCGACCCCAGCAGCCCGGCGATCCGCTCGGCATATAACCGCACGACGCGCGGATCGGCGGCCAAGTCATTCGCGCTGGCCTCGCCGAGGCCCTGCGCCGACGCCCAGGAGCGCAGCATGTCGAAGTTCGGCACGATGAGCGCCGCGAGGCACGGTTGGTCGTTGCCGACGACCATGGCCTGCGCCACCAGCGGTTCCTGCACGAGCAGGCCCTCGATCAGCGTGGGCGTCGCTTTCTTGCCCGTCGAGAGGACCAGCAGCTCCTTCTTTCGCCCGGTGATCGTGATGAACCCGTCGGCGTCGATGGCGCCCAGATCGCCGGTGTGCAGCCAACCGTCGCGAATCGTCTCCCGCGTCAGCTCCGGGCTTTTCCAATACTCCTTCATCACGTGCGGACCGCGGGTGAGCAGCTCGCCGTCCGCGGCAAAGCGGACTTCGATTCCCGGAATCGCCTTGCCGGACGAGCCCCGGCGATACGCCTTCGGCGACGACATGGAGATCACCGGCGACGACTCGGTGAGCCCGTACCCGGCCAGCAGCATCACGCCCCGCGCGTGGTAGAAGTCGAACGTCTCCACCGGCAGCGGCGCGCCGCCGCAGAACGCCAGTTGCAGATTGCCGCCGAAGAGCTGATGCAGCGTGAGATTGGCGCCCGCCGCCTCGGCCTCGGCGACTTTCTGCGCGACTCGTTGATAAAAGAACGGCACGCCGTTGATCATCGTCGGCTGCGTTTGGCCGCAGTCGGGGATGATCGTCTCGCGACTGCGGGCCAGCACGATCTGCGACCCGCCCAGCAGCCAGGCATACAAGTCGCAGGTGCGGGCGTAAATGTGGCTGAACGGCAGAAAACTCATCCGCCGCACGTGGAGGCTTTCTTCCAGTCCCTCGACCACCGCGCGGGTGTTCGAGCTGAGGTTCGCGTGCGTGAGCGCGATCGCCTTGGGCTCGCCGCTGGTGCCGGAGGTGTAGAGGATGGTGGCGAGGGACTCGGCGTCGAACTGGCGGGCGCGGCGGTCGATGATCTGCCGCCCGTCGTCGAGCGAGCGCTCGGCGAGGCGCTCGAGAAGCGCCGGCGCCTGGCCGGTCGCATCGAGCAGCTCGATCGCCGAAGCGTTGTAGAGATCGGGGGCCTGCTGCTGGAGACTTTCCGCCAGCGCGGCATTGGCAATCACGACCAGCCGCGGCTCGGAGTGGGCGATCTGAGCGGCCGCCGCCGGCGCCGTGAGCGAACCGTGCAGCGGCACATTGATCGCCCCGGCGAGCTGCATCGCCAGGTCCACGACGATCCACTCGTACCGGTTGTCGCTCCACAGGGCGACGCGATCGCCGGGCGCGACGCCGCGCTCCGCCAGCAGCGCGGCCATGCGAGTGACGTCGTCGGCAATCTGGCGCCAAGTCACTTCGCGCACGGCCGTCTCGCCCGGCAGAAACACCGCCGTCGCCGCGGGCATCGATTCCGCGTGGTCGAACAGCGCGGCGGCGAGCGGGCGCGGCGTGGCGGTGAGGGGATCGATCGATTTGGTTGTCGCCATGCAGGGCTCCGGAGGCGAAGCGTGCTATCGTCGTGGGACGCCGAAGAGGACGCGACGCACGCCGGGCGCCGCTGGTTCAGTGTAGCAACTCATCGCAGGAATGCAGACGAGCGCAAAACAGGTGCAGAGCCCGCAGATTGCGACTAGGATAGCCATGGCCCCGATTGGCGCCGCGGCTCGGACTTTTCGCCTGCTGGCCGTGAATGTCGTACGCCGCGAGACGCTCGTGCGCGCGGGAGCCGGCGATTCTCGCCAGCAGCGCCCGACGCGACGGGCGCCTTCAGCACTCAGGAACAAAGAACGTGGCAGCTCGCAGAGTTTTTTCGTTCGAGGCCTTGGAAGAGCGCTTGGCGCTGGCCGCCGATCCGGTGATCACCGAGTTCATGGCGTCCAACAGCTCGACGCTGCTGGACGGCAACGGCGTCGCCTCGGATTGGATCGAGATCTTCAACAAAGGCGATTCTGCGGTCGATCTCGCCGGTTACTCGCTCACCGACGATCGCCTCGACCTGGACAAGTGGAGCTTTCCCAGCGTCACGCTGAACCCCGGCGCGTACCTGGTCGTCTTCGCATCGGGCAATAGCACGCCCGATCCGGGAGGCAGTCTGCACACGAACTTCGCCCTGAGCGCCGGCGGCGAGTATCTCGCCCTCGTGAGCCCGCAAGGCGCCGTCCTGTCGCAGTTCGGCGTCAGCGGTCAAGACTATCCTCCGCAATCCTCGAACATCTCGTACGGGTTGGCGTTCGACTCGGCCACGTCCAACCCCGTCACGCCTGCGAGTAGCGCGCGCTACCTCGTGCCGACCAATGCCGTCGTCGACGCGACCTGGATGAACCCCTCGTTCAACGACGCCAGTTGGACCGCCGGCACGGCGAGCGTGGGTTACGAGACCTCGGGGAACGATTTCGCCGGCTTGATTCAAACCACCGTTCCGCCGGGAACGACGTCGGTCTACATCCGCATCCCCTTCACAGTCGGCGAGTCATCGGCGCTGCTCGACAAGCTGCAGATGAAATACGACGACGGGTTCGTCGCCTACCTCAACGGCACGCGGGTCGCGAGCGCCAACGCGCCCGCATCGCCGGGATATACGTCGACCGCGACAGGTCAACGCGCCGATTCCCTCGCGGTCCAGTACGTCGACTTCCCGGTGAGCAATTATTCGCACTTGCTGCAACCGGGCACGAACGTGCTGGCGATCCACTTGCTCAACCTCAATTCCGGCAGCTCGGATCTGATGTCGGTTCCCAACTTGAGGTTGGCCAACGGCACGCTCATCGAGCCGCCGATGGAGGGTTTCACGATCGCGCCCACGCCCGGAGCGCCGAACACCAACTTGCAGGCCGATCCGGTGGTGTTTTCCCGCCCTGGCGGCGCGTTCAGTGCGCCGTTCCAACTGACGTTGTCGACGGCCAGCGCGGCGAGCACGATTCGCTACACAACCAACGGCACGCTGCCTCAAGCGAATTCGCCGATCTACACGGGACCGATCACCGTCAACGCCTCGACGCGCATTCGCGCCCAGGCCTTCGGGCCGCTAGGACAGATGAGCGCGGTGTCCAGCGAGGCGTACACGCTCGCCAGTAGCGCCGTGAGCTCGGTCACGTCCGACCTGCCGATCATTGTGCTGGAAAACTTCAGCCGAGGCACGCCCGGCGGAAGTTTCGCAGACGCGTGGTTTTCGCTGTACGACGTCTCCAGCGGCACGGGCCGGAGCAGTCTCGCCAGCACGGCCGATTTCACGTCATTCATCGGCCAGCATGTGCGGGGGTCGAGCACAGCGGGCGACCCGAAGACCAATCTCCGCATCGAGCTGCGCGACGACGCCGGGGCCGACAAGGCGGCGTCGCTCTTGGGCATGCCTTCGGAAGCCGATTGGATTTTGTACGCGCCCTACAGCTTCGACCGCGCGATGCTCCGCAACACGTTGTACTACGACCTGGCCAACCAGATGGGCAACTACGCCGCCCGCACGCGGTTCGTCGAGGTCTACGCGAACTTCAACAACGGCGTTCTCGACAGCAATGACTACATGGGCGTCTACGTGCTCATGGAAAACATCAAGCGGGATTCCAACCGCGTCGACATTACGGAGCTCAGCGGCCTCGATATCACGGGCGGGTACATTCTCAAGCTCGATCGCTCCGATGGAAGTCCGGACAGCAGTTGGAAAACGGCGCGGGGCATTCCCACGCTGGGGGGCTCGTTGCTCGTGCACGTCGAGCCCGAACGGGCCGAGATGACCGTTGCGCAGCGCGACTACATTCGCGGCTACGTGCAGGATTTCGAGGATGCGCTGTACGGTCCGAATTCCACCGATCCGGTGCTTGGCTATCAGGCGTACTTCGACGTCGAGAAGTCGATCGACCACCACCTGCTGCGCGTGCTGAGCAAAGAGCCCGACGGGCTGCGGCTCAGCACGTACCTGGTGAAAGACGCCGGCGGGAAGCTGTATTACGGCCCCGTGTGGGACTTCGATCGCTCGACGGGCGCCGACAACGACGGTCGCTCGGCCGATCCCACCGGCTGGTTTCTCCCGGACGTCGACTTCTTCGAGTCGGACTGGTGGGGCAAGCTGTTCGACGATCCCAACTTCGCTCAGAAATGGGTCGACCGATGGCAGGAGCTGCGCCGCGGCGTGCTGAGCGACGCCAACATCCTGGCGACGGTCAACGGCCAGGCGGCGGAGATTGCCGAGGCGCAAGTCCGCAATTTCGCACGGTGGCCGATGGTGGCGCCCAACGGCGGGGCGTACGCCACGCCGGGCCTCGCCGGCTGGGCGGCCGAGGTAAGCCACTTCGCCAACTGGCTGATTACACGCGCCCGTTGGATGGATGACCAGATGGTCCGCGCACCCGGCTTGTCGCCCGCCGCGGGCAACGTGCAGCCAGGCACGGTGGTGACGCTCACGTCCAATCAACCCGGGGCCGCGATCTACTACACGCTTGACGGCAGCGACCCGCGCGCCAGCGGCGGCGGCATTTCGCCCACGGCGATTCTGTACGCCGGCCCCTTCACGGTGACCCAATCGACGCAAGTCATCGCCCGCGCGAACGGCGCGCCCGGGCCGGCCACGCCGCAGGGCAATAGCAGCTATCCCACGACCGAGTCGCCGATCCACGCGCTCGACGGCAACCCGTCCACGAAATACCTGAACTTCGGCGAACAGAATTCCGGCCTGATTATTAGGCCCGCGTCGGGGGCGTCGATCGTCCGCAGCATGCGATTGACCACGGCCAACGACGCTCCGGATCGGGATCCGGCATCGTACGAAATCTACGGCACGAACAGCCCCATCACGAGCACCGATAACAGCACGGGCCTGGCCGAGAACTGGACGCTCATCAGCTCGGGCACGTTGTCGCTGCCCGCCGCGCGGCTTACCGACGGTCCCTTGGTCAGCTTTGCCAATTCGACGTCGTACACGTCGTACAAGATTTTGTTCCCGACGGTCAAGAATGCGGGCGGCGCCAACAGCATGCAAGTGGCCGACATTCGGCTGTACCAAACCAGCGGCGGGACGGGGGCGCAGATTCAATCCGCTACCGATCTCGCGCTCGCCGTGCATGTCGGTACGCAGCCAGGCGGCAATGTGAGGACCAGCGTGTGGAGCGAGCGCGCCAGCGCGTTGTATTCGGTCGAGACGCCGGCCGATGCCTCGAACTTCCGCGTGACGGAGCTGCACTATCACCCTGCCGATCCGACGCCCGCCGAGCTGGCGCTCGCCCCCGGATCGGCCCACACCGACTACGAATTCCTCGAGCTGCGCAATATCTCGGGCAGCGTCATCAGCCTCAACGGCGTCGAGATTTCCGGCGGCATCGATTTTCAGTTCAGCAGTGGCTCGATCACGTCGCTCGAGCCGGGCGCTTTCGTGCTTGTCGTCAGCAACACGACCGCGTTTGCGGCGCGCTACGGGTCGGGATTGCCGGTGGCGGGGCAATACTCGGGCCAGTTGAGCAATAGCGGCGAGTCCTTGCTGGTCTCCGACGCAGCCGGGGCGGCGATCAACGATTTTACATTCGACGACGCGGCGCCCTGGCCGACGGCTGCCGACGGCGGCGGCCCGTCGATGGAAGTCGTGGATCTTGCCGGAGACTACAGCGCGGGGACCAACTGGCGCGCCAGTACGACTCCGGGAGGAACTCCGGGCCGGCAAGCGACGGCGCCCGGCGACTTCAACGGCAATGGCGTGGTCGACGGCTCGGACTTCCTCGTCTGGCAACGGGGGCTCGGCGGCGCCTACGCCGCGGATGATTTAGCAACGTGGCGAGCGAATTTCGGGAGCGGAGCCCAGGCCGCGGCCGCCGTGGTTACTGCCGACCTGGCCTCATCCACCGCCGCCCAGTCGCCGGAAGCGGCCACGGTGACGACGGCTTTGTTCGCAGTCGACCCGTCATCGGAAAACGCGGTGCACCGCAGCGCCGTGGCCGCACTGACCCGCGGCCCGCGGTGGTTTGTGGCGGCCGATGGCGAACTTGCCTCATCGAAGCCGCGGAGCGAATTTAACGAACGAGCGGCGGCCACCGACGCCGCATTGGCCGAGTGGGCGCCCCGACGCCAGAGTTCGTTTGTCGCAGATGACTTCAGCGCGGCACGAGCAGCGAAAGGTCACGGATCGGAGGAGCATTTCGCGGCGCTCGATCGCCGCGGCAGCGCCCAGCCAAGCCTGTCCCTCCGCGACGATGCGCGTCCGAGCTTCGGCGACGAAGTGGTGACGGCGTTGGACCGCACGTAACGGTCGACGGCGTCGTTGGCCGCCGAACGGATTGTTCGGCGCTCCGGCCTTGGCGCCGTTCAAAAAAATCTCCGCCTGGCCCAGGGATTCCTCTTGCCTTGCCTACACATCGTAGGTAAATTTACCGACACCATGTAGGCAACCCACCCGAGGACGACATGCCCAAGCCCGATCCAGCGCCGCTGACCGACGCCCAACGCGAAATCATGGAAGTCGTCTGGCAGCGCGGCGAAGCCACCGTCAGCGAGGTGCGCGACGCCCTCGCCCATCGCGGCCTCGCCCGCAACACCGTGCAGACCACGATCGTGCGGCTCGAAGAGCGCGGCTGGCTCAAGCACCGCGAGGCGGGGCGAACGTTCGTGTATGCGGCGAACGTCCCCCGCGCCGCGTCGCTGGGCGCCAAGGTCTCGCACATGGTCGACCGCCTGTTCGCCGGCGCCCCCGACGAGCTCGTCACCGCGCTGATCGAGTACCGCGGCCTGACGCCCGGCGAGGCGGCCCGCATCCGCACGATGATCGACGAGGCCCAGCAGCGCAGCAAATCACGCGACTCGCGCGACAAAAAGCGAGGGAAAATGCCATGACTGCCGACAACGCGACTCGATGGGCCGATCAGGCTGCGCTGTGGGGCTGCAACGCGGTGCTCGCCGCAACGCTGGTGACGGCCGTCGCTCTGGCCGCAGCCGCGTGCGCGCGACGAACGCCGGCCCTGCGGTACGGACTCCTCTGCAGTTGTTTGGCGACGCTTGTCGCAACTCCAGTGTTGGCACTGCTAACTCCGGCGACGGGGTACTCGCTGTGGTCCTGGGAGAGTGGGGCGCGGACCTCGCTGGCGATGGAAGCAATCGCCATGCCAAGCGATCTCGCACGTGCTGCGCAAGAAATTGCCCCGCGCACCGAGGCGACAGTGACGCCGACAAAAACAGCTTTGACCTTAGCACTGGC
Source organism: uncultured Planctomycetaceae bacterium (assembly GCA_964430075.1). GTDB lineage: Bacteria > Planctomycetota > Planctomycetia > Pirellulales > Lacipirellulaceae > Lacipirellula. Next base: position 18,154 of record CAYSFP010000040.1, read on the forward strand.
GCCGCTTCCAAACAACACGATCACGGCAACGCCCACCGATCGCTCGAGTGAAGCGGAAACTCCGGCCGCAAGCGCACCTTCCGCGCGCCACGCATCGCCACTGCCACCAAGCGAACGGCTCGCCGCAGCCGCGCGCCAGGCCGCGCCTTGGCTTGTCTCGCTGTGGCTCGTTGGGGCGCTCGTCGGACTTGTGCGCCTGGCCCTCGCCTGGCGCCGCCTGAACGCCCTCGTCAACGACGCGCGCCCCGCGACGGGCAATGCGGCGACGATCCTGGCCGAATGCCGCCGCCAGCTCGGCATCGAGCGCGACGTCGCGCTGGTCGCCTCGGAACGCATCGCCAGCCCGTTCGCCGCCGGACTGCGCAGCGCGTGCATCGTGCTGCCCGCAACGTGGGCCGCGCGGGCCGGCTGCGATCAACTGCGCACCGTGCTGCTGCACGAAGCCGCCCACGTCGCGCGCCGCGATCCCGCGATCGTGCTCGTGCAGCAGCTCACGGCGGCGTTTTATTGGTTCCATCCGCTCGTGCGGCTGTTCAACGCGCGCCTGGCCGAGGCCCGCGAAGAAACGTGCGACAATCACGTGCTCGCGGCGATCGACGCGCCGGCGTACAGCCGCACGCTGCTGGCGCTCGCAGAGCTGATCCAGCCGCTGCGCCCGCTGCCGGCGACGGCGGGGTTGTTCGCCTCGCGCTGGCGCTTGGAGCGGCGAATCGCCGGGCTGCTCGATGAGCGCCGCGATCGGGCCACGCGGCTGGCGCCGCGCAGCAAAGCGATCGTCGGCATGCTGGCCCTCGCGGCGACCGTCGGCGCGGCGCTTGCCGCCGGGACGCTGGCGCGCGGCCAATCACCCGACCAAAACACGGCCGCCCCGACGCCCGTCGCGGACGGCTCCTCCAACAACGCCGCCGAGGACGCCCCGCCCGCCGAAGCCCTCGCCCGTGCCGCGGCAGCGGCCGAGCGCACGATGCAATCCATCGAGACGGCCCACGTGCGCTACCGTCGCACGCTCATCACCGGTCCGTTCAAACCGGGCGTCACGCGCGAGCGGTGCCTCGAGCTGCTGGCCAAATACGATCTGGCGACCCATCCCGACAGCCTCCGCGACCTGCTTGTGGAAATCCTCGCGACCGAAACCGTCGCCGCCGCGCCGTGGGGCGAAATGGAGCTGCACACGGCCCATCCGGGAACCGCGACGGCGATGGTGCGAGAAACCCGGCACTCCCCCAACCGCGACCCCGACGTACACGTTGTGACGCCGGAGGTTTCCCTGCGGTGGGACGAAGCCAATTCGCAGTTGAACGTCGATGCGCCGGGCGACAATCGCGTCGGTTACACGTGGCTCAGCGACCTCTGGAGGGCGGCGCCGCCCGCTCTGGCGGGCGCGACCGGGGTGAGCATCGCCCACGATAACGTCGGCGGACGCCCCGCGCTGCGCGTCGCTCGCGACGGCGGAACGATCTTGATCGACGCGGAAACCGGCTTCTACCTCAGCGACGACGACAACCGCAACGATCACAGCCGCCTGCAGCGTTGGCTGGGCTGGCGGCCGACCGCCGGCGGCGCACCGTTTCCCACGGCGGTCATCGACCTGCAATTCATGGGGGGCCAGCTCCGCACGATCGGCGCATACCTCGTGGACGACGTGCAAGTCAACGCGCCGCTCAGCCCCGCAACGTTTGTGCTCGGGGCGCCGGCCGGCGCGGTCGTCGTCGACAGCCGAGGTGAGAATAAGAGGGTGGTGCGAATCCATCGCGACGTGTTCGACGCCTCGTCGCCCGAGCAGGTGAACGAAGCGACGAAGCCGCTGAAGCAAGAACCTACGCCCACGGAGCTCGAAGCGTTCGCCGACCTGCGGCGGATGTACGTCCTGGCCGACGGCGAGGCGCTGCGACGGCTCGGCCCGCCCTATCCGCTGTCGCGCAAGTACCTGATGCGGATGCTCAGGCCCGACGCCGCTACCGAACGGCTCAAAACGCCCAACGCCGTCATCGATTGGAAGGATGGCCAGCTCGGCGAGCTGCGCACCTTCTACGCCGGCTTTGCTCCGCAGCTCGAGCACCTGATCGGCGCCTTGCTCCACCAGGCCCCCGCCGACGTCGACATTCCGGCCGACGTGCTGGGCGTCGAGTTGCCCGGCGATTTCCTGGTTCGCTCCGGTGCGACGCGCGACGACCTGGCGGCGGCGCTGTCCACGATCGCGTCGCAAGAACTCGGCGGCCCCATCCGTCTGCAATTCCAGAACCTGCCCCGCGAGGTGTACGTGGCCCGCGGCACGCTGACGCTCGACGAGTCGAAGCTCCGTAAGTATTCAGATCGCCCCCTGATTGCCGTCAACGGCGGCGACCACGTGGGCGATCACGGAGAGATGCTCGCCTTCGGCAACCTCGGCCGACTGCTGAGCGAGCTAAGCGAGTACATCGACGTGAAAGTCGTGGACGAAACCACGGCGTCGGATCGCGACATTGCCTGGTCCAAGCGCTGGTACGATCGCGACTCAACGCCCGCCGCTCAGAGGTTTCGGCTCGATCCTCAGGCGGTCCTCGACCTCGTCTCGCAGCAGACAGGCGTCACGTTCGAGCGCGAAACTCGCACGGTGTCCGTGCTCAACCTGGCGAAGCCCTAGGACCGCGCCCCCAAGCCGACAGTTCCGCTCGCCGCAATGACCTGGTCGCTAGAGCGCACGGCGCGGAGGGAGAAGATTTACCACAGAGGGCACAGCGGACACAGAGATGAGGAAAGAGAAGTCGGCAGCAAGCATTTGGACGCGATGGTCCGAGGGCTCGTGAGTCTCTTACCGATTCTTTCTTGCGGGCACGTATTCAACATAGATCCATCAAAAAAGCCCATGGGACCCAAGAGTCTTGGGGATCGGCAGGGTTGTGCCAATCTTCTTGTTGAGCCGCTCGATCAAATGCGCGGCGAGTGCGGGCGATTCCTGCTCGGCATTTTGGTGGACGAAGAAAAAGAGCTTCCGCAAACCGGCCTCTTTCCATGCGGCGATGCGCCCGATCCATTGGTCAAGGCGCGCGCGATCTGATTCGGGCTCGTTCGCGCCGACCCAGCGTATGAACGCCGTCGGGGTCGTCAAACGCATGTGCATCAGGTCGCGACGACCTGCGGTATCGACCAGGACGTTCGTGATGCCACAGGTTTCCAGCAGATCATAAAGTTCGCTCGAAACCGCCGCGTCGTTGTACCAATCGGTGTGGCGAAACTCGATCGCGAGCGGCGCCTCGTAGGTCCAGTTTTCGGCAAACGCCGCGACGCGGTCGAAATCCTTCGGCCCAAAATTATCGTGCATCTGCAGGAACGGCATTTCCAGCTTTTCGCGCAGATGCGACATGTTGGCGACGTTGCGTTCGACGATCTCTTGGACGTCCTTCAACCGTCGGAAGTGCGAGATCGATTGTTCGAGCTTGGGAAAGAATCTGAAGTTCGCCGGGACGGTCGCATACCATTTGTCGAACGTTGCGGGTGGAAATAGGCGATAAAACGTTGCGTTCAACTCGACGCTATTGAACTGCGTCGAATAGTACGCAAGTTCGTCTTTCGTTCCTCGGGGGTAGAAGTTTTTGAGGTCTTGCTTATTCCACTTGGCACATCCGACATAGACATCGAGATTTTTTGATTTCGAGGTTTGTGTTTTCAGCACGCTGGCGGTATCTGGATGGTCTGGCGAGATCGTAAAATCAATCTTCTCAGGATTGTCGACTTGTCCGAATTTCATGCGATTGCCCTCGATTGCCGAGGATGCGGGATGCCGCTGGCTGCCGCGTGTTTTTCCGGCCCCACTCCAAAATTCCCCTTGCGAAGCACTTCGACAAAGGCCAATCAAGTTGTCCTCTTGGCATTTCCATATGCTCGGAGTCAAGAGAGCGCCGGAAGCCGCGACTAACCTCGACTTTTGCAGATTTCAGGCCCGCGAAATACGCGAAACGGCGCGAAAGGAATTCTCCTTGTCGGAGTTTTTGCCTTCCCCGAGGTCCTGAGGAGCGTCAGAGAATCTGGTGGAACCCCGCGCTCAAACGAACCGAAGCGATGAGCTCTCCAGCTTTCGCGTTCTTTCGCGTGTTTCGCGGGTCTCCTTTAAAAATTCCGAAAAGTCTGCGGCTCACTCGACAGCATGTTCCGCAGGGATTCGCAGGTGCGTCGGCTTCGTCATTTTTTGTTACGCGGTTTCGCCTTAGCGCTTTTCAGGCCGCGTTTGGGATTTGCGGCCGCCTTCTTCGGCGATGCTGCTCTCTTCTTCACTTTCCGCTTCACTGCCGCCGGTGCGGCCTCTCCGCGGGGCTTGGTTCGCGGGGCGCTAGCCGCCGCCTTGTTCTGGGCAGGCTTCCGCGCGGCCTTCGCGCGGCGAGCGCGCCCGGCCGATGGTTTCGTCGCAGGCGTCTCGTCCGGCGTCTCGAGATCAATTCCGAACAGCGCGCCCAAATCCTCGCCAGCCAGGGCGCCGGCATCTCCGGGCGCGAAGGCGGCGTCCAGGTTGGCGCCGTCGACCGCCTGGCTGATCAATTCGAGATGATCGACGCCGCGCAGCAGGAACAGCATCTCCGGGGCGCTGTCCAGCCGCGCGCCGACGCCGTACAGGGCGGCGGCGGCATGTTTGCAGAGGACCGCCCAATCGGGGCAACTGCACCGCACGGAGATCTCCTTGGGCTTGGGAAACAGGCCGCCCTCTTGCCGGGTCAGCCGTTCCATCGCGCCCCTGGAGAACCGCCCTTGAAGCAAGTCGATCAGCGAGTCGATCGAACGAGCGCAATCGCGTTTGATGTTTTTCCAGCACGCCTTATTGAGCGGCGCGATCTCAATTTTGATTTCGTAGATTTCCGAGCCGCTGACCAGCGACGTAACGCACCCGCGCTTGATCTGCAGATCGAGCACCGAGCCGTTGCGGACATACGTGCGACCGCGCGGCAACCGGTTCTCGAAGTCGCTATAACTCTCCAGATTGTCGCACCAGGCCGTGCCCCAAAAGGTGGCGGCGATCTTACGCCCGGCGATCTCCACCGGCAGCACCGTGCGGCCCTGCTTGGCAAGCTTGGCCACATGCCGCGTCGACTTCGCCCGCCGCTGGGCGACCGACACGTACGGCTTCCACCGCTCTCCGAAATATCCGTAGGACATAACGCTTCCTCCTGAAACAAAACGCCGACTTGGCGGCGATGCGACGCGCGGAGATCGTCCAATTGGTCAAGCTAATGCCGGCTCAGCGAAATGCAAGTGCGGTTCGTGATGGCCGTAAAATCGGAAGTGCTAGCATCGCATGCCGAGAAGGCCGAGAGGCCGCGCCGTCAGCCGTCGTCGAGCGCCCTGTTTAGATCAATGGCGACGAACCGCAACAGCTCGTCGTCGTTCATTTCGGTCAGCGGCGTTTCGCCCTCAGGCGCGAGGATCTTGTCGGCAAGATCCTGCTTGTCGCGGATCAGGGCGTCGATCCGCTCTTCGACGGTTCCCCGGCACACGAACTTATGGACGAACACATTCCGTTTTTGCCCGATGCGGAACGCCCGGTCCGTGGCCTGATTCTCGACCGCGGGATTCCACCAGCGGTCGAAGTGGATCACATGGGCGGCCGCGGTGAGATTCAGCCCGCTGCCGCCCGCCTTGAGCGAGATGACGAAGAACGGCGGGCCCCCATCCTGCTGAAACGCGCGCACCAGCTCGGTCCGCTTGCGAACGGGCGTCTTGCCGGTCAGCACCAGCCCCGGCCGGCCGAACACGCCGGTTAAGAAATCCGCCAGCGGCCCGCAGAGCGATTGAAACTGGGTGAAGACGAGCGCCTTTTCCTGCCGCTGGACGATGGGCTCGCAGAGCGCGACCAGGCGGTCGAATTTGCCGCTTTCGTGGGGGGCGAAGTCCGCCTGGTTCAGGTACTGCGCCGGGTGATTGCAGATTTGCTTCAATTGCATCAGCACCGCGAGCACCAGGCCGCGGCGGGCGATGTCCTCGGCATCCTCCAGCCGGCGGGCCAATTCGGCCACCGCGCGCTCGTAGAGCGCCGCTTGTTTTGACGACAGCCCGCACTCGACGCGCATTTCCGTCTTCTCGGGCAAGTCCGGAACGACGCTCGGGTCGGTCTTCAGGCGCCGAAGAATATAGGGCTGCACGAGCCGCCGCAAAGCGCCGAACGCCGCCGTGTCTTGCTGGCGGTTCAGCCTCTTCACCAGTCGTTTGAAGTCGGCCGACGAACCGAGCAGTCCCGGGCAACAAAAGTCGAAGATCGACCACAAGTCCCCCAGATGATTCTCCACCGGCGTCCCGGTGAGGACGATGCGGCCTTGCGCGACGAGTTGCTTCACGGCCTTGGTTTGGGTCGACGAAGCGTTTTTGATCGCCTGGGCCTCGTCCAGAACGACGATCTGCCAGGCCACGCCGCGCAACCATGGATGACGGCGCACGAGGCCGTAGGTCGTCACGACGACGTCGAAGCCGGCGAGCGATTCGCCCGGCGCCTGGGCCACGCGCGCGAGATCGTCGCTCGTGCATTCCGCGGTGTGCGCGTAGAAGACGCGCAGCGACGGCGCGAAGCGCCCGAGCTCCTCTTTCCAGTTGCCTACCAACGACGCGGGCACGACCAGCAGGCTCGTCGGCAAGCCGCCGCTTGGCGCCCGTCCGCGCGGCGCTGAGGAATTCCTCTCGTCGCGGTCGCGTTTTCGTTGCAGCAGCAAGGCGATGATCTGGATCGTCTTGCCCAGGCCCATATCGTCGGCCAGGCAGGCCCCCAGTCCCAGCCGCGTCATGAACCACAACCAACGGACGCCGTCGGCCTGATAGTGGCGCAAGGTGGCGCGCAAATCGGCCCCAGGCTCCAACGCGTCGATGCCGCTGGGCTCCCGCATCGCCGTGAGCGCCTCGCGCAGCCAATCGCCCGCGACCAGTTGCGACCATTGCGCCGTCGCCTCGTCGGCCGCGTCCTCATCGAGCGCCGCCCCCGCCAAAAGCCGCATGCCTTGGGCGAAGCTGACGCCGTCGGGGTGGAGCGTCGCGAGCTGGCGCCAATGATCGAGCGCTTCCTCCAGCCGCTGGCGATTCACTTCCACCCAGCGTCCGCGGAGTAGCACCAGGCCGTCGGCCGTAGCGAGCAATTGGCGTTGTTCGCGTTCGGAGAGCGGCTCGCCATCCAGCGCCAATTCGGCGGAGAAGTCGAGCAGGCCGTCGAGTCCGAGTTGGCTGGCCGGCTTTTGCCCCAGGCGCACGCGCACTTGCGGGCGCGGCGGCTGCCGGCGCGTCCACCAGTCGGGCACGCGAACCACGATGCCGGCCGCTTCCATGCGGGGCGCCTCCGTCAAGAACCGGTAGGCCTCGCGGATCGTCCACGGTTGCGGCTGAAACAGACGGCGCGAGTCGAGCAGCTCGCGCACCAGCGGCGAGTCGTCACCCGCTGCTCGCACCGGCTCCAGCAGGGCGGTCAACCGGGCGTTGTTCTTTTCGCCCGCGTAGTCGATGAGCGCTTGCCCGAGCGGCACGTGCTGGAGCCGGCCCGCCGCGACGCGTTTCGTGTAGGTCGCCAGGAACGCGAACGGTCGCTGCTCGTCGCGCTTGTTCTCGGCCAGGTGAAACGTGACCTTGCCCAGCAGACGCCAAACCGGGTTGACGCTGCGCAAATATTCCTGCGGTCCGCCCGCGTGCCGTTGCGCTTCGTCGACGACCAACGCGCGCAGCTCGCCCCACAGGCGGCCGAGCAGTTCGGCGGTCAAATACTCGAGCCCGTGCATGGACGGCGCCGCGGCGATCATCGCCTGCAGCTCGGCGTCCGGGGGCGGCGGGAGCTGGCTCCACGAGTCGGCGGCGTCGCCGCTTTCGCCCAGGCGGCAGATGCCCTGAAACAGCCGCTCGGCAAACTCCTTCCAATACACGAGTTCCGGCGGCAGCGGCGACTTAAGGACGCTCGAAGCCAGCCAAAGCAATCCGCGGGCTGACGATTCGCCAAACGACGCATCGAGGTCCGCCGCCGCGGCCGCGTCCAGCAGGGAGTCCGGCGCGGCCAGCGCGACTAGGCGTCCCGCGGGCGTGATCCCTACAGTTCGGCTCATGCCGTCCAAGATAGGGCAACCGCGTGGCCGTCCACAATGCGCTGCGACGAGAGAGTTTATTGACGGTCGCGCCGCGCGAGCCAACGCAGTTCACCGGCCAGGAATCGTTCGCGCTCGCGGTCGCCGCGGGAGAGCGCTTTCGCATGCTGGCATTTCACATAGGCAAGTCGCAGATGAGCGCGCACGACCAGACGGAGGTCGGCCCGGCAACGGCGGCACGTTTCCCGCAACGTTTGAGAGGCTCGACAGACGGGGCAACGCAGTGGCGGATCAGCGGACATAGAACAACAGATCTTCCAGTTCCGCCCCGGCAGCGGCCACGGCTCCGGAATCCGCGCCCGCCAGGGCTTGTTGCAGATTCTTGCACAGCAACTCCAGATCCCGAGCGTCCTGGCCTGAGACGGAAGAGGCGGCAGCCTGGGCCTTGGCGAGGAGGGCCGCTGCCTCCTGGAACATCGGCGAGGAGGGGGGAGCAGCTCCGGCCGACCAATCGGAGGTCGACTCGGAATCGTCCGTTTGCCACTCCTTCTGTGATGGCAAGTCGTCATCGTCGAGCAAGTCTTCCGAGGCGTCGAACAAGTTTTCCAGGCGCATTTCGGCGGCGCTCCGCGCGTCGGCTTGAAACTGACTGAGCGCGTTGTCGATGATCAACTCGCGACTGAGGCCCGTGGCGGATTGCGTCGCCGTCACCTTGAGCGTGCCGTCCAGGGTCAGATCGAACCGGACGACGATTTTGCTGCGATCCCCGCCGCCGGGTTGCAGTTGGAGCCGAAACTTGCCGACCGAGCGGTTGCGGTGGACTTCCGGCCGTTCTCCTTGAAGCACGTGGATCACCACTTCGTCCTGGTCGGCATGCACCGTCGAATACGCTTGCTCATAGCGGGCGGGAAGCGGGCTATTGCGGTGAATGATGGGCGAGAAGACCATTTCGGGCCCGAGGAGACTCATGTTGACGCAGGCCTCAATGCCGAGCGTATGTCCCGTGACATCGACCAGCACGGGGCCCACGGACCGGCCGTCGATCATGGCGGCCTGGACGGCGGCTCCCAGGGCGACCGCCAGGTCGGGATCGACCGCGCGGCTGGGTTCGCGCAGAAACTCGTCGCGCAATCGCTCTTCGACCAGAGGAATGCGGGTCGAGCCGCCGACCAGCACCAGGTCGTCAATTTTGTGAATCGTCAACCCGGCGTCGCGCAGCGCCTGGTCCACGCTCTGGATGGTGCGCTCGATGAACGGCTCGATCAGTTGTTCAAACTCGCGCCTCGTGATGCTCTCGGCGAGATGCAACGGCTGGCCGTCCTGCTCCGCGATAAACTCTTCCGCGATCTGCACGGTCTCTTCGGTGGAGAGCCGCCGTTTGGCCTGTTCGCAGGCCTGCAACAAGCGGTAGCGGGCCTGGGCGCCGGCGCGCAGGTCCACGCCATGCTCGGCCTGAAATCGATCGGCCACATGGTCGAGCAGTTTTAAGTCGAGGTCGTCGCCTCCCAACCGAACGTCGCCATGACTGCTGAGGACTTCGACGACGCCCGCTTCGAGGCGGACGATCGAGACGTCGAATGTGCCGCCGCCGAAATCGTAAACCGCGATTTGTCTTCGATCGTGTGAACCGGCGTGATACACCAGCGTCGCGGCGGTCGGTTCGTTGATGATGCGTTCCACCGTCAACCCGGCCAACGCCGCGGCTTCGCGGGTTGCTTGGCGCTGGCCCTCGTCGAAGAACGCGGGCACGGTGATGACGGCCCGGCTGACCGGTTGGCCGAGCGCGCGGCTGGCCCGATCGCGCAACTTGCGGAGAATCATCGCGCTGATCTCCGGCGGCGTGAACGTTTGATCGCCGAGCGTGACAGGTTCCATGCTTCCCATCCGGCGTTTGATCGACGCCACCGTGCGATCAGGAAAGGCCGCCAGTTGGTTCTTCGCGGCGGCGCCCGTGACGAGCTGCCCCTGCAGATTGATCCCGACGATGGACGGCAGCAGGGCTTCGCCCGCTTCGTCGAGCACGCGCGGCTGCCCGTTCTCCACAATCGCCGCGACGCTGTTGGTGGTCCCCAAATCGATGCCAATAATGGGGCCCTGCGGTTCCTTCACGTCCGTCATGACTCATTCCTTGTGAGTTAACCTTGCCGCTTCGGATCGGCGACCCAAACGTCGGCGAAGCGGAGCAGTTTTCCATGCCAGCGATACGCGGGCGACGCCTGTTCGCCCACCGATCCAGGCGGGCAAGCGGTCGATGCGACGGTTCCAATGGCGTGCATCGTTTCCGCGTCGAACGGCTGTCCCTGAACGTCGAGACGTTCGATTCCCTGCTCGTGCATCATGCGCCGCAGCCGGGCGAGCACCATGTTCAACCCAGCCACCGCCGGATGCTCTTCGACTGGCGTCTGAACGGACCGCTGTCCGGCCAAGAGCGCCAGCAAGGGGCGAGAAAACCAGCGCGCCAGCACACCCATCGCCGCAATGTGCCGCTCGACGGCCTGCGCGGCCGATGCCTCGCGCTGCCGCTGATTCGTTTCCCCTTGGGCGATGGCCGCCACCGCCCGGGAGAGCTGATGATCCGTCTCCACGATGACTAGCGCGAGTTGCCTAGCCTCCGGAGCAGTTGTCGTGCTCGCAGCGGTTTGCGATCGCTCGTCGAGCGATTGAAGGCTGGCGACCGCCTGCTGGATCCGCTCTGCCAAGGAGCGGCTCTCCTTAGTTTGTTCGCGCCACTCATGCCGCATCGCCGTGAACGCTTCGACGATATCGACGGCGCCAAACTGCGGTATCTCGTCCGGCGCCAAGTCGTCGCCACTGGGCGACGGTTCGCTGGAGAGTTCGTGGGAGTAAGTCGAATCGTGCATGGTGCAGAAAGCTTTGTCGCAGGGAAACCTGGTTCGGGCTGACGCCGACATCCGCTGCGCATCACTCCGACGGATCAGCAATTTCAGAAGCGTTCCCGACTCGATTGCCCAGACTCACCAGCAGCGCCGGCGACAACCGGGGCGGGTTCCGCTCTTGTGCCTTCAAGACCTCGGACCACGAGGGAACGTCGTCTCCGGGCGGCATGATCAACCGCTTGGCGATCGACAACGGATCCTTGGCCGCCTCGTAGGCTACGCGGATTTCGCGAAACTTCTCCGGTTCGCGGTCTGGCGAGAATTGCTTCACCAACTCCAAGTACCGCGCGCGAACCTCCGCTTCGCTGGCGTCCGGGGACACGCCGAGAACCTGGAAGGGATCGCTGCTCGCTAACGAATTCATCGGGGAGATTCCTGTTTCTCAAGACAGCGCGCTCTGGGACGACGAGGCCTGTTCGTGGGCCTTCCTGGCCGCCCGGCACGAGGCACAGTCGCAATCGGGGTCGAAATCGAGGTCGTCGTCATCCTCATCATCTTCATCACCAAATCCAAACAGGTTCCCGAACGGCGAACCTGCGAACCGCCGGGACTCTTCGGCCAGCAGATCATCCGCTTGACTGGCTAATTCCAAGAACCAGTGGCGATCATAGGCGTCGCGCTCGGACGCGGCGGCAGCGCGCAGTAGCGGAACGAGTTCCTGATGTTTCTTGAGGTTCCACGGGTATCGTTCTTTGAGAATCGCATTCAGCATGGCGGCGGCAAAGGCGGGATGGCGCTGGACGGCCGGCTTCGAGAAAAACGACGGGAACTTCGTCTCGTACCCATTCGGCCAGAACCGATACTCCGATCCCCACAGGACGGCCTTCTGAATTTGCTCGTCGTCGCTGCCATCCCGTACCAGTTTGTCATTGTTTTCCAGACGACCGAACAGCGCCTTGCCGATGGTTTTCCCCTGCAGGCGATAAGCGGGATAAACCAGTCCAGCGCGATGCAGATCCCAAAAGAAACTGCCCGTTTCGCACAGGTCGGCGAGCGGCAGCGAGTCGATCTGTTGCAACGCGCGCTCGACGGCCGCGCGGAGCGGCTTGAGTTCCGTAGCCGTCGCACGCAACCGTTGCGCGGCGCCCAACATCAGGCAGGCATCTGCCAGCGAGTCGCGGACTCGCCCCGATTCCTCACAGATGCGCCGGCGCTCGTCTTCAAATGCTTCCGTCCGACCCGTGCGCAAAACCCAGGCGGCCTTCAAATACGGGAGCCACTGCTTCGGAAGCCATGCCGGCCACAACTTCTCCGCGTCGTCCAATCGGGCGGGAACGTCCGCCAGCCACGCTTTGCGGCGGCACAACCGCATCGCCTCCAGAAGTTGCCACTTCCACGGCGTTGCCCGCACGCGGGGATGGTCCTGCCGCGAGGCGGCCAAAAAGTCGACATGCGGGCGGGCCTCGTCCAGTCGTTCGTTCTCCAACAAAAACTCAACGAGCCACAAGCGCGGCTCCGCCTCCTCGGGCGCCCCTTGCGACCAACTCTGCATCACGCCGGCCAACTCATCTTCAAGCCGCTTCTGCTGGGGCTTGGTGAGTCGGTCGTGATCCAGTTTGGAACGGATCCAGCCGACGTGCGCCTTGTAAACCGCGCTGTGGCCGGGCGCCGCTTTCACCGCGGCGAGCAGATGGTTTCGAATGACCTTGGGATCCTCCGGCGCGGCGAAGAACAGGTCGAACATCGGACCGCCGCCGACCAGCCGTATCGAGGACAGCGCCTCGTTCAGATGGATGTGGCTGGCGATCGCGTCGCGCAGCGCCGGCGACAAGGACTCGTTTTGAGGCAAATCGCGGTTCAGATACTCGCTGAGCGCCCGGTCCGCCTTTCGCTCTGCAGAAGGATCTTTCGCAAAACGGCTGTAATAGTGGAAGGTGAGCAGCAGGTTCCGACGGTCGTGCTGCGGCCCCGTAAACATCCGAATGACGTCATCGAAGATGTCGCTGTAATTCTGGCCAAAAGCTCGACGCAGCGCTGTTTGCCCCACCGCCGTCGCGAGGTCTGGTTCCGTGTCTCCGTATTCCGCGATAAACCGCGCGAGCCAGTGAATCTTCCTCGGTCCCAGCGCTAGTTTCTTCGACTCCTCCGGCGTGCTCAGGCCTGTCTCGGCCACCCGCAACGCCGGTCGATCGAACCGAATCCTCCGCAAGAGCCTGGCGTGATAAAGTTGCGCCGCGTCGAAGCGGCCCCAGTCCGGCGTTTGGCGCTGGTCACCCGATTCTGCCGATGCCGGCTGCCCGGGGAGAGGCGCGGCATGCTCAAGATCGGATCGCAGGGCCATCATCATGGCCGCTGCGATTCGCCCGGGCCGCCGCTCGGGGTCCAACCGCTTCCACGCTTCGCCCGCCGCCGCCGATTCGTCCGCCAGCCAATCGATCAGCCCGCGAATGAACAATCGCCACGGGCTGAGCGCACTGCCGCGAGGAATCGCCGAAACGCGTTTCAGCGCATCGTCGCCACGGGAGGCCAACGCATCCTGCAGAGCTTCGCGAACGGACGCCAGCTCCGGCGGCAAGGAAGCGAGCGCCGCATCGTCAAAGACCGCTACGTCTTCGGGCAGTTCGTCCGGCCAGGCTTGTGGAATCTGTCGGGCCAGCCGTTGCTGATGACGCGCGTTGCTAGCCAGCGGAATCTCGGTCCGACGGTCAATCTCCGACTGCCGACCGCGCGCGTGATCCTGCCGCCCCCGCGCTTCCAGCCGCTTCTTCACTTGTTGCTGCCGTTTCCGCTTTTCGTTGCGCCGCTGTGCGTACTGCTGCTTCTTGCGTTGCGATTTGCTTCCCATGGTCGGCTTCCCAATGCCTCTCGAGATTCCACCGGCAGCTTCGTTCCGTCCATCTTAATGAACTGATGCTCGGAATAACCAACGCATCGCTGCCGCGGTTGCTCGATTCTCAGCCACAGCGAACATCATGGGGTTCGCGAGGGGGGAAGGAATCGAACAGAATTGGAGACTCATTGTAAGCCCGGTCGCCTGCTTTCCAACCTGTCCACACGCTTGACAGCATCCTCCGGCTTTCTTCGCGTCGCGCGCAGCGCATCGACCGTTTGAGACGTCCTGGGCAAGCCACCCGCGGCAGATCGCTTGAAGCGGCCCCAGAACGGGCCAAGCGATGGCGCAACGAAGAGGAATTCGCGATGCGGCATCGAAGGCGCAATCGCTCGGTTGCGGCGATTCCTTCGAAGTAAGATGGCGCCTGGATTGGAACTCCGCAAGTTTCTACGCGGCAATAGGTTACGGCGGAAAACGGCAGATTGCCCTGAGTTTGCTTCAGCGATTGAACGATCGTAACGGGGGCCGCCGGCTGAGCGTCAATCGCTGCCTACAGAGAGAAACGGCTCGCCGCAAGCGAATGCGACGAGCGGTTTGGCAGAAAGTCGGGGCGGCTGGACGGCAGTTGAACCGTTTCTGCTGGCGCTGGGTTCCTGGTCTCGCGAGATTATCGGGCTTCTAGCGGGCTCCTAGCGCAAAACTTACGCATGGCGTCCGTGGTCAGCGCGACGTTTCTACGGGCGCTAGCAGATTCGCTTCCGCCAAGGCTTCGTCGATGCTCTCCTCGACGGCGGCCAATTCATCGCGGCGGATGCGTCGCGATGAGAGCGAAGTCCATCGATCGTCGTCGAAGGACCGCTCCGGCGCCCAATCGGCCTGCCTGCTGTGCAACAGACGGCCCTGAGCCAAGAGCTCGACGAATCGCGATGCGGTTGGACGGGGAAGCAAGCCAGGTCGTTCATGGCTCGACCGAAGATTTTGCAAACCGCCCGGCAAGATGGTAAAAACTTCATCCCGCGCGAGTCGGTGAGAGGCCTTGCTGACGGCCTCCGTTTCACCCCGCGTTGGCTCTGGCTCGAAAACGCCGTTGCTCGTGAACGCGCCGTCAACCTGCGTGAGGGGGAGGGCAGTTCGCTTTGGGTTTGCTGCCGCGGCGACGAAAGCAACTGGCTGCGCACTCGGCGAAATCGTCGAGCCGCCGCCCGCTCCCTGGCCCAACTGTCGCTGCCAAACCAGGAAATCCGCCCCGTCGACGGCGCCGTCTCCGTTGCCGTCCGCATTCAGCCCCGCGCCCGTTTGGCCGAACTCGCCCGTCCAGACGGCCAGGTCGGCCGCGTCGACGACGCCGTTGAAGTTGTAGTCGCCCGGCAGCCCCGTCGAGACGCCCTGCGCCTCGTACGCGCCGAGGTCGACCGCGGCGCCGGCGACGCGGCCAAACGGCGTTCCGCGTTGGTCGAACGCGGAGATTTCGAGCGTGACGTACGCGGCGGCCACGTCGACCGCGTCGAGCGGCCGGTCGTAGAAGCGAATCTGATCGACGGCCCCGGCGCCAGGCGGCCCGAATCCACTCGGGCTGTGAAACAAACGAACCACTCTCGCGTCGCTCGTGGCGCCAGGCTCGCTGAACACGCCGAGCCGGTGGACCTCGGTCTCGCCCGCGGGCGTGAATTCAGCCACAAAACTCCGCCAGAGCTCGCCGTCGACGTACGCGCTCAGCGGGCTGGCGGCGTTGTCGTCGCGGGTGAGCACTAGGCGATACCACGTGTCCGCCACGAGCGCCCTGGACGTGGTGAAAAAACTCGTGCCGTCCTTGACCAAATAGCGCAAGCGATCATTGAAGACATACAGTCCCGCGTCCGGGTAGGCCGGGGAGCTGAAATCGACGAGCTTCTGGTAGCCGCCGAGCTGCTCGACCTTGAAGAGGATCTCGATCGCGTAATTCTCGGCATTGGCCGCGGGCGCCTGGGCCTCGAGTCCTTGGTTTGCGCTGAATTCGTACACCTTGTCGGTGGGCGTGCCTCCCAGAGCGACCAGCGGGGCCCCCGCCCCCGCGGCGTCGGCCAGCGACCCGTCGAGGCGGTAGTCGTACAGCGGCGTCGGCGGCGCCCGCCCGGCGTCCAGCGCCGGGCTGCCCGGCAGCAGCGCGTGGGTGAACGTCGGGCCCCCGTTGTCGGCCAGAGGCCCCAGCAGCGGCGCTTGGTTGAGCAGGTTGCCGACGCCCTGGCGGAGGTGATCGGAGAGCCCGACGTATCGCCAATCAAGCTGTAGTTGACCGGTGAGACGATCGCACTCCCCGTCATCGAGACGTCGGGATGTTCAGCGGCCATGTTTCCCGCGACGATCGCGTTGTGCATCCCCAGCGTACTATTAGTAGATCTCCCGGCGATGCCGCCTCCGAGACGGCCGGCCGTGTTCCCCGTCACGGTGCTGTTGGCGATCCTGGCCGCACCCCCGTACGAGATGTAGATGCCTCCGCCAGTGCCGGTGCTGTGGTTTCCGCTCACGGTGCTGTTGACCACAGCCAGGTCACCCCGCACGTTGATGCCGCCACCCGTACTATTCGAGCCCCCTGACTGCGTGCTGTGTACGCTGTTCCCGCTGATTGTGCTGTCCGTCACGTGGATCGCTCCGTCCGATAAGATGCCTCCGCCAGAGCCTAAAGACGGGCCGGATGCGGAGTTTCCGGTCACGGTGGCGCCGATGAGCGTCACATTGCCATTCTCCACGGCGATGCCGCCGCCCCGCCCATGGCTGGCGACATTACTGCTCGCCGCGTTGACGACATTATCGCTCACCGTGCTATTGACGACTGTCACATCGCCAAAGCGCGCGATGATGCCGCCGCCCATAACCGTAGAAAAAGTATTACCTTGGCCGCCGGTTGTCACGCTGTTCCCGCTCACGTTGCTGTCGATCAGCGTCACGCTGGCTCGCAGAGCATACACTCCGCCTCCCCAAAATGGATCCGTTGACTCGACACGGTTTCCTGTCACCTGGCTTTGATTCAAAACGACGCTGCCGTCAAGAATCGTGACGCCGCCTCCACGCCCACGACTTTGATTATCGTAAACGGCGCTATTGTTGAGCGTCACTTCGGCACTCCCGACAAAGATGCCACCCCCAGCCGCCGCGAAATTTAAAGAGCGATTGCCGTTGACGACGCTGCCGGTGAGCGTGACGGCGCCCCCTGAGGCTGAAATCCCACCGGCGCTTCCCGCCTCGTTATTGTTGACCACGCTGTCGATCAGAGTCAGCCCGCCGGAGCCGGTACGGATCCCTCCCCCCCCTGAGTTGTCAACCCTGTTCCCGCTCACCAGGCTCTTGGCCAGCGTCACGGCGCCAGCGCCTGCGGCGATGCCCCCTCCACTGGAACTGGCTCCGAAAGTCCGGTTGATGAGAACACGGGTTTCGGCCAGATGGATGGCGCCGCTGTTAGCGGCGACGGCGCCGCCCCGGGAAGCGGATCCCGTCGTTATATTGCTGAGAAAGTCGCTGTGGTTGGCCTGCACGACGCCCGAGTCGACATAGACGCCCCCGCCGGGCGCTTCGAGACCGGACGTGCTGTTCCTTTCCACGATGCTGTCGTTGAGAATCACGACGCCCGACGAGGCAAAGATCCCGCCGCCCGCTGCGCGGGCGCCGGCGGTGCTGTTTCCCACCACGGCGGCGTTGGTGATCGTCAGGTTTCCGCTGGACAAGAACCGGACGCCGCCCCCACTGTGCGTCGTTGTGGGCTCCCCGCCGACCAGCACGTTGTTCCCGGCCGTGAGACCGCCGGTCAGGGTGACTCCGGAGATGCTCAGATCGCCCACTGCTTCCCCGCCGGCGGGCGTCGCAAAGTTGATCACTCTCGACAGCGTGCGCGACGCGATGCTCAGCTCCGAGCGCCCGGGTCCAGTGATCGTGAGCGAATCGGTGATCGACAACTGGCCCGATGTCAGGCCGATGGTCCCCGCGACGGCGGCGCCGGCGAACACAATTTCGTCGGGGCCCGCCAGGCCGTTGGCCTGATCAATCGCGTCGCGCAAGCTGCCGGGACCGGCGTCGTCGAGATTGTCGACCGTAAACACGGCGAGCAGCCGGCGGTCTTCCAGCGGCTCGAACCGCAGAGGTCGGCGGAGCGGGGAGGGCGTCGCCCGTGGTTGTCGGGCTGCCAAGCGCGCCCGACGACGGCCGGCGCGGAGAGACTTGCGACGCGCCATGGCGACACCTCACGAGGTTGCTTGGGAGCCGGGCGGCATCGACCGAAACGAGCGGCGGATGAGATGCCGGCGACCAGCGGCGCCGTCGTCCCGACGCCTGAGTGTACCCGCCCGGAAGGCTCACGCCGACCAAAAACGCGATAAGTTCGAGCAGGCATGCCCATTTCCGCGTTTCGTCGAGCGGCCGAGCGCCCTCGCCCAGACGGCCCACGCCACTCACCGCCCGGTCCGAATTGCCTCATCCCATGCGCTCCGGTGAACTGACGACCCGCCGTGCCGGCGGACTCTTGCTAGAAACTCCTAACGTTCCGCGCATCGCCTGCGGCCACTGCGGCCGGCTGATCACCGGCGAGATTATCCAGAAGAAGGGGCCTCGCAGGATCAACTGCTCAACCTGCGCCTGCTCGAAGAGATTGACCAGGAGACGTTCGCCGCGAAGGGGACGGAGCTGCGCGACCGCATTGCGCGGCTGTCGATCCAAGTCGACGCGCACGACCGCGGCCGGACTTAGCAAGGCGAGATTACACTCGCGGCGTTTGAACTTTCGCCAACGCTGAAGGAGAATTGGCTTACGGCCGACGACCGCGCCACGCGTCGATTGTTCGAAAGGGTCTGTTTGAACTTCACGCGTGTCGACGCAACTCTTGTCCCGGAAATAAGAAAGCCCTTCGACGCCAAGCGCCGAAGGGCTCGTTTCTAAAAACAGTCGGGGTGACAAGATTCGAACTTGCGACCTCTACGACCCGAACGTAGCGCTCTAGCCAAGCTGAGCTACACCCCGCTTTTTCGGCGACTTTCGTGCGAGAATCGCCGAACTTTGCAGTGTATCGACCGGCCCTCAGGCCGGCAAGGCGAGCCCCTCCGCCGGCGCGGCCCGGGTGCAAGTCGCACTTTTCAGATATTTTGTGATGTGTTCAGTTAGGGGCGGT
>CAYSFP010000041.1:0-23969 GCA_964430075.1 uncultured Planctomycetaceae bacterium
CTTCCGCTCGCCGGGCCGCGGCGGCGTGAACTTCGAGGAGATCATCCGGGCACTCAACAAGGTGGGCTACACGGGCCCGCTGTCGGTCGAATGGGAAGACAGCGGCATGGAGCGCAAGCAAGGCGCCCGCGAAGCCTGCGAGTTCTTGCGGAAGCTCGACTTCTCGCCCAGCGACGTGGCGTTCGACGCGGCGTTTGATAAGTAAGGCTGGAGGCTGGAGACCGTAGGCTGGAGGCGCGATAGCCGCGATAGCCGTTACAGGAATCAATCCTCCGGCCCCCTCCCCTCGGCGGGGAGGGCTGGGGAGGGGGGAGAAGCGGGTACACGGTTCGCGCCCGGCGCGATGGTGTAACGGCAGTCAAGTTTATGGCAACGAATGCGGCGACGCGGCGATGGTCAATTCCTAGGAAGATTTCCTCCGGTCGATGGGTGGCGGCCAGCGGTCAATAAGTTTGACGCCGAGAATCCAAACGGAAACTCCGGTCAACACCCAAGCAATCCGATGGCTATCAGTCCCACGATTAAATATCTCGATCGCGACTGCCATGACGATCAACGGCACGAGCCATAGGAATCTGCGGAGTTTCATGCCCTCATCCTACCACGCTCCACCCGTATTAAAAAAATGTGGCGGCCCGTGTACCCGCTTCACCACCCCTCCCTAGCCCTCCCCATCAAGGGGAGGGGACCGGAGGATGCTTAATGGGTGACTTCCGTCCGTGATGATCCGCGGTAGCGCGAATGGAATGCATGGGAAATCATTGCACCCCGCATAGTAAAATGAAAGGGTGAACCGCCGCCTCCCACCCATTCGCTGTCTGACTCTCGCTGCAACGCTGGTCGCGTTGCTCGCCGCACCGTGCGCCGCGCAAGAACCGGCCAAGATTGGCTCGCTGCTGCTGGTTCCCAGCGACATCTACAGCGCGGCCAACGCCGAAGCGCCGGCGACCATCGACGCGGCGTCGGCCGACAAGATGTTCGACGCCGCCCATCAGGCCGTGGAGGCCGGCGCGGTCAGCGATGCGTTTCGGCTGGCGCTGGCCACGCTCGAGCTCGATCCCGATCACGCGGGCGCGCGGGCGTTGTTGGGCTACGCGCGCGTCAAAGAAGAGTGGGTCGGCGTCTACGGCGCCACGATGCTCGCGGCCGGCCAAGAGTGGAGCGGCCAGTACGGCTGGATCAAGGAGGGCGATTTCGCGCGCTACGCGGCGGGCGAGCGGCCTGGCCGCCGCGGGTGGGTCTCGCTGGCCGAGGACGCCAGGCAGCACGACCGCATCGAAAACGGCTGGACCGTGCGCACCGACCACGTGCAGGTGGTGACGAACGTCAGCCGACAGGCGGGCGTCGAGCTGGCCGTGCGGCTCGAAGGGCTGTACCAGATGTGGCGGCAACTGTTCGGCGAGTTCTCGGCGACGCCCAAGGATCTGCAGGCCCGCCTGGCCGGCAAGGCGGACGCCGGCGCCCGGCCCAAGCCGTTTCGCGTCATCTACCATCGCGATCGCCAGCAGTACAACAACGCCCTGCGGCGCTGGCAGCCGCAGATTGAATCGACCCTCGGCATCTATTTCGACTCGCGGCGGGAAAGCCACTTCTTCGCGGGGCCGGAGCAGGACCCCGGCACGGTCGCCCACGAGGCAGTGCACCAATTCTTCTACGAATCGTTCCGCGGTCCCACGCGGCATCTCGCGGCGACGGCCAACCTGTGGGCCGTCGAGGGCGTGGCTTGTTACTTCGAGTCGGTCGCCCAGGTCGGGCCGCGCACGTGGTCGATCGGCGCCGCCGACGCCGGGCGCCTGCAGGCGGCGCGGCACCGGCGGGTGGTCAGCAACTTCTACCTGCCGCTGGCCGAGCTGACGGCCCTGGGGACGGTCGACATGCAGCGGCGGCCGGATTTGCCGCAGCTTTACAGCCAGAGTGCGGGGCTGGCATCGTTTTTCATGGACGCCGAGGACGGGCAGCTTCGGCCGGCGTTCCGGGAACTGCTAGCCGAAATCTACGCCGGACGGGATGATGCGGGCAGCCTGGCGAAAGCGACGGGGGTCGAGTACGAGGAGCTGGACCGCCGATATCTCCAGTACATGCAAGGCCTGCCGGCGACGGCGGCGATTGCCCCGTAGGCCCCTAGCAGGACTTTGCCCCGGGTGGGGCGGGTTCTATCATAGGTGGGCGGCGGGGTGCACTCCGCCGCGGCGCGCGGGGCGAGCCCCGCGGCTAAATGTTGGGAGCGGCCGCGAACTTTTTGTGCATAGGGGACTTCCTGATGTTGGAACTACTGGCCCATGTGACGCCGAATGAGTCGCCCTATGGCGTGCTGTTGTTCGCGGCAGGTTGGGCGGCCGGCATCGCGTCGATGGCCGCGTACAATCGGTTCTTCCGCACGCGGTAGTGTAGCCGTCTCGCTCCGCGAGACGAATCCTCTCGCGGAGCGAGAGGTCTACACTACGTTGACCCGCGTCGGCGGCGGGTGATACGATCGGAGCTTCGCGCGGCTGGCGCGACTTGCGGTGGCTATAGCTCAGTCGGTTAGAGCGCCAGATTGTGGATCTGGAGGTCGAGGGTTCGAGCCCCTCTAGCCACCCCTCTTGCGGCGCCCGGACCGCAGACGATCGTCAGTGGTCGATCGTCGCTTCGTACTGGCGGCTGTGCGTCGATTCGCTCGGCAACGGCGGTCGGCCGGGCGCCGTGCCGCGGTCGTGGCGGGCCCACCAGTCTTCGGCGTTTTCGAGCGTCCACTCGTCCGCGGCGGGGCAACGGGCCAAACGCTGGGCGAGATCGCGCGCCGTTTGCGGGCGCTTGGAGCGCGACTTCTCCAGGCACGCCAGGATCGCATTCTCGAGTTCGGCCGGCGCCGCGCGGCCCAGGCGCTGCGACGGCGGAATCGGCGCGTCAGTCACATGCTTGTTGCACAGGTCGACGATCGAGCCCGCCTCGAACACCGGCCGCCCCGTCAGAAGGAAATACCCCACCGCCCCCACAGCGTAGATATCGCTGCAACCGTCCACGGAACTCGGCAACTGAATCGCCTCGGGCGACATATACAGCGGCGTGCCGGCGAGGCCTTGCTCGCCGGCCGCGGCGTCTTCGCGGGCTTTCACCAGGCCGAAGTCGAGCACTTTCACCACGTCGGCCTCGCCGCCGCGACGGGTGAGCATGAGGTTCGACGGCTTGATGTCGCGGTGCACCAGGCCCATCGTGTGCGCTTCGTACAGCGAGCCGCACACCTGCCGCAGCAGGTGGATCACCCGGGAGGGCGGCTGCGGGCCGTACTGGTCGACCAGCGCCTGCAGGTCGATGCCTTCGAGGTACTCCATCGCGTAGTAGAACACGTCCTCGGGCGTGCGGCCGAAGTCGAAGATCTGCACCGTGTTGGGGTGCGTCAGTTGGCTGGTGATCTGCACCTCGCGCTCGAAACGGGCGATCGACTGCGGCGTCACCTTGTCCGCGTCGAGCAGCTTGATCGCCGTCGGCCGGCGGAGCATCGCATGGCGGCCGCGGTACACGACGCCCATCGCGCCGGCGCCCAGCTTCTGCTCGAGCTGGTACTGACCGAGCTGCTTGGCTTCGATCGTGGCCGCGCGGGCCTCGCGTTTTAGGCGGGCCATCCGCACGGTGAACAGGAAGATCGCCAACGAGCTGAGCATAAGCAGACCCAGCAGGCCCCAAAACGTGCGTTTGAGAATGTAGAGCGGGCCAAACGCTTCGGTGCGATCCACTTCGATGGCGAGCCCGAAGTCGTATTTGTTGAGCCAGGTCCAGGCCGCCACGGACGCCACGCCGCGGTAGTCGTTGTGGCCGTCGACGTCGACGCCGGCGCGCCCCGTCGCCGCCGACTCCACGACCAGCGTGGGCGGCATCGCGGAGCGGCGGATCGATGGCCGATAGCCCGCCGTGAGATTCCCGCCGGGATCGCGGACGAGCACATTGAGCATCGACGTGGCGCCCGGCTGATCCGGCAGCACGCCGAGCAGGATCAGCTCGTTGTCGAAGCGGCTGTTCGACAGCATCAAGCCCATTCGGTTGAAGGCGTAGGTTTCCCCCGTGTCGTTGATGCGGCCCAGTTGCAGGATTTTCGTGAAATCGCGCTGCGGATCGATCCGCAAACCGAGCACGGCAATCACCTGCAGGCGCTCGTCCCGCACGGGCGCGATGACGAACATCGTGGGCACGCCGGCTTGAATCGTTCCGTCGGCCCTCCGAACGACGGCGTCGCTCGCGAACGGCGGCGTCACGCTCGTGCCGCCGTCGAGCGCCGCGGTGACGCCGTGGTCGGACACGGACGTGGAATGCAGGCCGATCAATTCCGGCTCCGACGAGGCGACGACCACCTTCGCGCGATTCACGACGCCGAAGCCGATGTAGCCGTGCGAGGTCATCGCCGGGCCGAGGCTGTCGGCTAGTTGCTTTACAATGGCCGCGCGCGCCAGGGGCGATTCGGCGCCGGCGTTCGATTCGTCGCTGGCCAGTAGCTCGCCAATGAGGCGGCGCACTTCGCTGTTGTTGGCCATTGCTTCGGCGTTGCGTTCCTGCGTGGTCAGCCAACGCTCGAGCATCGCCCTCTCGACGCTCAGCAGCGTCTGCAGCGACGATCGCAGATTGTCTTTCATCGTCGCCTCGATGGCGCGGCGCACGCCGAAGCCAAGAGTCGCCAAGAGCACCACCGCGATGATGGGCCAGATCCACAACTGCCGCTTGAGAAACAGCCGCGTCGTCGACACGGACTGCGAGATGCTGCGCGTGGCCCAGGTCATGTGGGCGCCGGCGCCGTGCGCGTGGCGGCCGAGCGAGCGGCGGATCGATTCGAGGAGACTCATGGTGCGGCAACAGCGTCGGATCAGGCCGCCGGGGCATGAACTGACCGGCTCGTTCGAGTATAGTCACTGCCAACGCCGCCCGGCGGCGCGCCTTTCAGGGATTACCGGCCATGGCGGACATCGACGATTCTCGCGCCTTCTACCTGGGCCGCCGGCACGACTTGGCGACGGGGCAGACGAGCGCCGAGCCGCTGCTGTACGACAGCGCCGATCTCACCACCCATGCCGTCTGTGTCGGCATGACCGGCAGCGGAAAGACCGGACTGTGCCTGGCGTTGCTCGAGGAGGCGGCGCTCGACGGCGTGCCAGCCATCGCGATCGATCCCAAGGGCGACCTGGGAAACCTGCTGCTCGCGTTTCCCGAGCTGCGGCCGGGCGACTTCCGCCCGTGGATCGACGAGAGCGCGGCGGCCCGCGAGGGCGTGACGCCGGACCAGTTTGCCGAGCGCACCGCCGAGTTGTGGAAAAACGGGCTCGCCCAGTGGGGCCAGGACGGCGCGCGGATTCGGCGGTTCAAGGACGCGGTCGACTGCGCGATCTACACGCCGGGTTCGAGCGCCGGGCTGCCGCTCACCGTGCTCAAATCGTTCAGCGCGCCGCCGCAAGCCGTGCTCGACGACGCCGACGCGCTAGGCGATCGCGTGCAAGCCGCGGCGTCGGGGCTGCTTGCGCTGCTGGGCGTGAACGCCGACCCCGTGAACAGCCGCGAGCACATCCTGCTGTCGCGGGTGCTCGACGAGGCGTGGCGCGCAGGCCGCGACCTGACGCTGTCCGACGTGATTCACGACATCAAGGACCCGCCCTTCGCCATGATCGGCGCGGTGCCGATCGATAGCTTCATGTCGGCGCAAGACCGCTTCGGGTTGTCGATGCGGCTGAACAATCTGCTCGCGTCGCCGTCGTTCGCCAGTTGGCTCGAGGGCGAGCCGCTGGAGATCGACCGCCTGCTCTATACGACCGACGAGGCGGGACAGCGCAAGCCGCGGTTGTCGATCCTCTCGATCGCGCACCTCGGCGATCAGGAGCGGATGTTTTTCGTCACGCTGCTGCTCAACGAGCTGATCAGTTGGATGCGCTCGCAGCCGGGCACGAGCAGCCTGCGGGCGATCCTGTACATGGACGAGGTGTTCGGCTACTTCCCGCCGACGGCCAATCCGCCCGCGAAGCGGCCGATGCTCACGCTGCTCAAACAGGCCCGCGCGTATGGCGTGGGCTGCGTGCTGGCAACGCAGAACCCCGTGGACCTCGACTACAAGGGCCTGTCAAACGCGGGCACGTGGCTGTTGGGGCGCCTGCAGACGGAGCGAGACAAGGCCCGCGTGATCGAGGGGCTCGAAGGAGCGTCGGCGGAGGCGGGGGCGCAATTCGATCGCGGCCGGATGGAGGCGACGCTCGCGGCCTTGGGGAAGCGCGTGTTCCTGATGAACAACGTGCACGATGCGGGGCCGACAGTGTTCATGACGCGGTGGGCGCTGTCGTATCTCGCGGGACCGCTGACGCGGAAGCAGATCGGCGAGCTGATGGCGGAGCGCAAGGCGGCGGGTCGCGCGAGTGTGCCTGCGGCGGAGGCGGCGGTCGCTGAAGCGAAGAGGGCAAGCGAGGCAGAGCCGCAGGTTGGTTCATCAGAAGTCGGGGCACGTGCGACGGCTCCGCGGGCGGCGATGCGCACATCCGGACGACCGCTGCTGTCCGGGGAAGTTGTCCAGCGCTTCGTGACGGCGGAAGCCGCGGACGAGGGCGCGACGGCGGGCGGTCTCGCCTATCGCCCGGCCTTGTTGGGCGTGGGGCGGGTTCACTACGTGAAAGCGGCCGACGACGTTGATGTGTGGCAGGACATCGTGGCGGTGCAAGCCGTCGACGGCGACTTGGCCGCATCGCCGTGGGACGGCGCAACGGTACTGGCCAAACGACCCGACTTGAACGACCAACCCGTCGCGGACGCCGCGTTCGCGCCGTTGCCGGGGTCGCTGGGGCAGAAGCGGACTTACCCGTCGCTGAAGCGAGAGCTCGACGACTGGCTCTACCGCACGCAGCGGTTTGTGCGGATCGCGTGTCCCGAGCTGGGCATCGCCGCCGACGCGGGAGAGTCGGAGGAGGAGTTTCGCCGCCGGGCGGCGCCGCTGCTGCAGGCCCAGCGCAAGGCGCGCGCCATCGCGGAGCGGAAGGCAGCGGCCGAACTGCTCGAAAAGGACATTGCCGCCGCCGAAGAGCGGCGGGCCGAACATGCCGGCTGGTGGTACAAGCTATTGTTCAATGCAGCGTCGCGGCTGGCGGAGATCGTGGTCACGGGGCTCGTCGGGCGGCGCTCGCGCAAACAAGTTGTGACGGCCACGCTGTGGAACCAGGCGATGAAGTCGCGGCGCCTCGCGGCGGAAGCCAAGAAGGTTCTCAAGGAAAAGAAGGCGGCGCTGGCCAAGCTTGAAGCCGAAGAGACCAAGGCGTTGCAGCAGTTTGACGTCCCGCTCCCGCCGGCGGTCGTGCCGATCACGAAAACCGAGGTGGCGCCGCGCAAGAGCGACGTCGACGTCGACGAGGTCGTGCTCGCGTGGCTGCCCTGGCACGTGACGAGCGACGGGCAATCGAGCCCAGCGTTCCGCCTGCCTGCAAGCCGCTATGCGCCCGCCAACACGCGGGCAATAGCCGGGGGCGCAAGCCCCCGGTTTGAACGGACAATGGACTCGGAAATCAACCAGGGGCTTGCGCCCCCGGCTATTGGTCTGAACTGATCCCCAATCGTGAATTGAATATGAACGAACGTGAGCGATGGATTGTCTATCCCCTATTGTTCTTCGCCCTGGGCGCGGCGCTGCGCGACAAGTTCCTGCAGCAAGTGTCGACCAAGGAACTTTTCTGCCAGCGGCTCGTGGCCGAACAGATCGAATGCGCCGGCGGCGTGCTGTGCCAGGGCATGATCGTGCTCGACGCGGCCAATCCTAGCCAGCGGCTAGTCGAGCTTGGACAGCTTCAGCCCGTCGCGAACATGCCGGGGCAGCCGTCGCAACGCTATGGCGTGCTGATCCTCCGCGACAGCCAGGGGCAGGAAATCTGCGGCGTGTCGAACAACGAGCTGTTCGTCCGCAAGATCAACTGCGAGGGCCTTACCGTGGTCGATCCCGACAACCACGGGCGGGCGCTGGCCGCGTTGGGCTCGATGCTCCGCGGCGGCCAGCCCGGCGACCCGCTGCGGCGATTCGGCATCCTGGCGCTCAACAACCAGGCCTTCTGGCAGCTCATGGGCCTGCCGCCGGCTGCCGCCGTGACGCGGGGCGAATCACCCGACGGCGATGAGGGCAACGACGCCCCAGACGGCGCCGGCGAAGGCCAAGAGAACGAGGGCGAATCCAGCGGGGACCAGCCGGCGACCTCCCCCTCCGACGATTCGAGCCCGGGCGAAGACGCATCCGCAACCGCCGGCCCCGACGAAGCCTGACGGGCTCTGGCACGGGTTTGCGGGCCCTCACCTACCGTGAATCGAGGTCCAGTGCGTTGCATTTGGTCCGGTTGTGACGCTAGGTTATCTGAGCGCTCCGCCCGACGAGCACTCGCGCCGCCGCGCCGCTTCGCCGGTCCAGGAGCCATGCAATGCGACCCGCCTGCCGCATTCAGCCCAGTTTCACGCGGTCCCGCCCTCATTGGAGCCGCGACATCCTCTCGTTCGCCCGGTACGCTATGCCGTTTTTGCCGCAATTGCCCGCGCGCGAACCCCAGAGCGTGGGCGAGTTGCTCCTCCAGCGCGCGGCCGAGCGCCCCGACCAGCCGGCGCTGGCGTTCGTCGCAGATCCCCACAACGCCGCCGGCAGCGACACCAGCTGGACCTACGCGGAGCTGGATCGCCGGGCCCGCGCCGCGGCGGCCGAAGTGAGCCGCCACGCCGCGCCGGGCGATCGCGCCGTGCTGGTGTACCCGCCGGGGCTGGATTTCGTGGCCGCGTATTTCGGCTGCCTGTATGCCGGCGTGCTGCCGGCGCCGGCCTCGTACCCGAAGCCGCGCCGACCCCTCGCGCGGCTTGACGCGATTGTCGACGACTGCGCGCCCAAGCTGGCGCTGACGACGGCCGACACGCTCCGCACAATGCAACTCGATCAGCAGGCGCCGCCAGTCCGTGCGCTCGTTTGGATTGCGACGGACCAGTGCGGCGAGGCGCCGGCCGGTTTTCAATCGGTCGAGCGGTCGGCGAGCGATCCGGCCTTCCTGCAATACACTTCCGGCAGCACTTCCCAGCCGCGCGGCGTCGTGGTCACTCACGGCAATTTGCTGCACAACTTGGAATTGATCCGCCAGGGATTCGGCCTGCCCGATCCCGCCGTTCTGCAGCCGGGCGAGCGTCCTCCGGCTGGCGTGTTCTGGCTGCCGGCCTATCACGACATGGGGCTGATCGGCGGCATCCTGTCGCCGTTGTATGCCGGCGGCACGACGCATCTCTTGGCGCCGGCGACGTTTCTGCAGCGGCCGATGGTCTGGCTGGAGACGCTGTCGCGCACCGGAGCGACGGTGAGCGGCGCTCCCAATTTCGCGTACGAGCTGTGCGCGCGCAAGTCGACGGCGGCGGAGCGCGAGGCGCTCGATTTGAGCCGCTGGAAGCTAGCGTTTTGCGGCGCCGAGCCGATCGACGCGGACGCGCTCGACGGCTTTGCCGCCGCGTTTGCCCCCGCTGGATTTCGACGCGAAGCCTTTTACCCGTGCTATGGGCTGGCCGAGGCGACGCTGCTGGTGACCGGCGGCGCCGGAGCCGGCGCGCCGCGGGTGGTGCACGCCGATCGCGGCCAGTTGGCAACGGGGAAGCTGGTCGAAGCGGGGCCGGGCGGAGCGGGACAGAAGCTGGTGAGCTGCGGGGGAGCGCTGGGGGATCAGGAGGCGTTGGTCGTTGATCCGGTGAGCGCTAAGCCGCAAGCGGCGGGCGAAATCGGCGAAATCTGGGTGCGCGGCGCCAGCGTCGCCGCCGGATACTGGAACCATCCGGAAGACCTGGCGACCACGTTTGGGGCGCACACGGCCGACGGGCGCGGGCCGTTTCTACGCACGGGCGACTTGGGCAGTTTGCTTAACGGCGAGCTGTTTATCACCGGCCGGCTCAAGGATTTGATCATCATCCGCGGCCGCAACGTGTACCCGCAGGACATCGAACGTACGGTCCAGCAGGCGCACGAGGCCGTGGAGCAGGGCGCGGCATTTTCCGTGGGCGACCAGGAACAGGAAGAGTTGGTCGTCGTCCACCAGGTGAGCCGCGAGCGCCGCAAGGACGACCTGAAGGCCGTGATGCTCGCGATTCGCGCGGCCATTGTGGACGAGCACGAAGTCGACGCACAGGCGATCGTGCTGCTGCGACCAGCGACGCTGCCGATGACCTCCAGCGGCAAAGTGCAGCGCGGGCGCTGCCGGGAAATGTACCTCGCCGGCGAATTGCAGGAAGTTGACCGCTGGACCCGCCCGACGGAAGCCGCCGCCGCGACGACCGCGGGCGTCGAGAACGGACCGCCGCGCCCGAAGTTTCTCGATCGTATTCCTAGCTACTCCGTGAATGAGCTCGCCGTCGAGGTTCAACAGTGGATGCTGGGCTGGTTGGCCTCGCGGGTCGAAGACGGCCTTGGCGAACTCACGGCCGACTCGACGTTTGCCGAAATGGGAATCGACTCGCTGACCGCACTCGAGCTCAATCTGGAGTTCGAAAAGGTGCTCGGTCTGCGACTGCCGCCCGGCGAGGCGTGGAGTTATCCCACGCCCGCGGCGCTGGCCCACTATCTCGCCAAGTCGCTGCACAACATCGCAACGATGGGCACGGGGCCGGATGGTAGCCCGGCAGATTCCTGGTTTGCGGCGATGGACGCGGATGTGGAGCGGTGAGGAACCACAATAAAAACTCTCTGCTTCCCTCTCCTCGACGGAGAGGGGCTGGGGGAGAGGTGGCGCCCTGCGTACCCGCTCCGTGTTCGAAAATCAGCCCACGTACCCGCTGCTTCCCCCCTCTCCAATGGCTTCGCCAGCGGTACCACCTGCGCACGGGCGACTTCGGGGCGCCCGTGCTCGGTGCTCCCTTCCCGCCGAGGGGAGGGAGCCGGAAGAAGAAGACTGGGCATCACGGCGTGAGCGGGGCTTCATCGGATGCAGGAAGGATGTCCAGCGTTGTTCCCAGCGATGCTTGCGGCGCGGGCAGCGTCGCTGGAATCGGCTCGGCCGGCGGCAGCGGCGTCGCCGCGGCGACCGGAGCGGGCGTGATCGAAGCGACCGCGCCGGGTGCGGGCGCCGGCGCGGCCAGCGGCTCGTCGCGCGGATCGACGGGCTCGCCCTGGACGGGTTCGGCAGATAACACCGCCTGCTCCACTAGCGGATGTTGATCGTACACGCCGCGCGCCACCAGCGGCGCCCGCGACGACGCGTAGTTGAGCGGATGGGGCTTGCCGCGATCGGCCTCGCGCCGCGCGGCGTCGGAGTACGCCTTCTGCGGCCAGCCGCCTTCGCTCAGGATCACGCCGTCGTAGTCCAGCAGCGTGCCCTTGGAGTAGTGCACGTTTTTGATCGCGATGGCGTACTCGGCCAGCGAGCGGAAGTGCCGGCTCTCGGCGTCGGCCAGCAGCCGCTGGGCTTCCAGCAGCAGATCGAGCGGCGCCTTTTCGTTGTCATACGCGGCGCGAACTGCCTTGATCTGCGTGCGGGCGGCGTCGAGTCGATTGGCGGTCGTCTGCGCCACAACCCACGCTCGATCAAACTCCGCAACGCTGCCCGCGGCGTCGTGCAGCACGAGGTGTTCCTGCTCCTTGAGCACAGCCCGCGAGCGGGTCAGCAGCAGCTCGGCGTTGCGCACGGCCGAGAACTCGCGGCGATAGCCCAGGGGCACGTTCAGCTCGAGGCCGATCTGCCATTCCTGAAAGTCGCCGCTGGTGAGGTCGGCGTAGGCGTTGTCGAACCGCGGTCGGCCGTCGGAATCAGGGTGCAACAAATCGTCGCCGAATCCGCGCCACCGGTAGCGACCCACCGCATCGAGCTTCGGCAACAGGTAGTTGCGGCTGGCGACCAATTCGAGTTCGTACCGCCGCGTAAGGAATCGCTGGCGACGCAGTTCCACGCGGCGGACCAGGGCCTCGCGATTGATTTCCGACCAGTCGAAGTGAATGGGCGCGGTGACCGGCTCGTCGCTGGTGCGGATGAGTCGGCCGTCGCTGGGCGGCAGCCCGATGAGCATGCGGAGGCGGCGCTCGGCCACTTGTACGCCGCCCGGCGCGCGGAACGTGCCGCCGCT
Organism: uncultured Planctomycetaceae bacterium; assembly: GCA_964430075.1. GTDB lineage: Bacteria > Planctomycetota > Planctomycetia > Pirellulales > Lacipirellulaceae > Lacipirellula. The sequence continues at coordinate 12,046 of CAYSFP010000041.1, forward strand.
GGAGCCGTTGTTCACGCTCGTGCCGTCGACGAGCCGACCGGAGAGCGCATTTTGCACTTCCTCCTGGAACCGATAGAACTGCTCGCGGGCCTGAGCTTCTTTCTCGGCCTCGCCGCCGCGGCGGCCCGTTTCGTATAGGGCGTTGATCCGCCGCCAGGTTTCCAGCGACGAGTCGCGGGCGGCAATCTTCGCGTCGAGGTCGCGGTACGCGAAATACAGGTCCCAGTATGCATTCTCGATGTTGCTCACAAGGTCGCGCACGGCGGCCTCGAAATCGGCAAGCTCGACGTCGGCATTGGCCCGCGCGATCAGGATGCCGTTGTACAGACCCGGGATCTCGCTCGAACCGGCGATGCGATTGAAATTGACGCCGGCGCCCTGCAACAGGGGCTGCCGCACTTCGGTCTCGAAGTTCGTGTTGTAGGCGCTGGGGAAAATATTACCCGGGGCGTTGTTCGCGTCGTAGTCGACGTAGTGGCGGAAGGCGAACTGCGATCCCGTGGCGGCCTTCTTGGCGAGCTGAGCCTGGGCGACCATGAGGTCCTGCCCCTACAATCGCGTGCCGCCGCCGAAGAATTCGTTGTTCAGCGCGCGGTCGTTCTTCTCGCCGAACACGCTGGCGGACAACTGCGCGTCGAACGCGCTGAGCGCGGCGTCCATGCCAAATCGCGGGTCCGTCTCGATGATGGCCGGATCCCAGTGTGTTTCGACGGACTGCGGCGTGCGGAGCACAGCCCCGCCCAGGTCGCGAATCACGCGGGATTGGGCCAGCGCGATCTGCACCGTTTCCTCGAGCGACATGTCCCAGTATTCGATGTTGTCGACGCTGGTCAGCGTGAGCGGCCTCGCCGCCGCCCAACCGTCGTCCATAACCGCCGTGCAAGGCGTCACCTCGGGGTACTCGATCTGCGAGGCCATGGCCGCGTAACATTCGTCGCCACAATTGGGCGTGAACGCGGACTTTTGGCGCAGGCGGCAACCGGGCGTCGCCGTAACGAGCAGCGAGCACGCGGTGACGAGCGCGAGGACGGGATGACGCTGGGAACGCATCGGCGCGAGTGATTTGGGATCGGGCGAACTGCCGCGGACAAGTAAAACCGGCGGCGGCGCCAGGTGCGCGTGCGACCGTGCCGGTGAGGCGGGCAATTCCAGCCTCGAAGTGGTTTTCGTCACCCTACGATCGCTAGAACGATCATTTTCGATACCGCCGGCAAAGTCTGCCAACTCGGCGTCCGCGGCAGCGTCCAGCCGATGCAGGCGAGGTCGACACGTTAGCGTGATGCGTCCACGCAAGGTGTTTGCCGCAGCCACGGATATACTGAAACGATGGCGACTGCTAGCTGGGACCAACTCGAGCGCTCGATCGAGCGATTGCACGACGCCGCGCGCTCGATCGTTGACCAACGCGACTTCTACCGGCTGTTGATCGACGAAGCAGCGGCGGCCATCGACGCAGCCGGCGGGGCCGTGTGGCGCGCCGGCGCTGGGGGGCGCCCCGAGCTTGTGTGCGAGTCGCTGCCTGCGGGTATCGAAGCCGCGAGTCGGTCGTCGCGACTCACAGGGTTCGAACGCGCGGCCTCCGGCGGCGGCGCGACGTGTTCGCCACACGACTCCACGTATGATTTGCTCCATGCGGCGGTGGCGCAGCCATCCACCGGCGCCGAGGCGACCGATTCCACGGCCGCCGTCTTCGAGCTCTGGATGCCCACGGGCGCCGATGCGAGCACGCGCCAGGCGTGGCTCGACTTCGCGGCGGCGCTGGCGGACATTGCGACGGATTTTCACGCCCGGGACGAACTGCGGCGTCTACGGGCAGCCTGCCACGTGCATGATCGCGCGTTGGAGCTCGTGCGCCGAGCAGCAACGCCCCGTTCGCTTGCAGGAGCCGCCTTCGAGGTTGTCAACGAAGCTCGTCGCGCACTCGATTGCGATCGCGTGAGTTTGCTCATCCGTCGCGGCAGGCGTTGGCGGTTCGTGGCAGCGAGCGGCGCGGACGAGGCGCCGCGGCGCACCGAGTTCGCTCGCCGCAGCGAAGCGCTGGCGGCGCACGCGGCGGCTTGGGGCGCCGCGATCGAGGCGCCGGCTGCTAAAGCAACGGCCGACGACTGGCCGCCCCAGTTGGCCGCAGCCATCGAAGCGCATCTGGACCATTCGCAAGCCCGTCGCCTTGCGGCCGCGCCCTTCCGACTGACGGAGCAGCCCGACGTTGCGTCGCCGCGCGGGAGCACACGGCGCGACGCCGTACTTCTGGCGGAGCGCTTTCGAGCGGGTGAACCGCTGCGTTCGGGGTTGGTCGAGATGGGAGAACTTTGCGCACCGGCGCTGGCGCGAGCACGGACGCTTGAGCACTTTCCCGTCGGAATCGCGCTGCGTTGGTCCGAACGGTTGGCTCGCCTGCTCGAGCCGGCACGATTGTCGCGCTCGCTGGGGGCGGCCGTTTCCGTCGCGGCGGCCTTGGCCACGCTGACGTTGGTGCAAGTGGAGTTTCACGTCGAGGCGCCAGGTCGCCTGGTCGCGGCCGTCGAGCGGGACGTGTTTGCCGCGGCAACCGGTGCGGTCTCGGAGGTGCACGTCAAGCATGGGCAGCATGTCGACGAAGGCGAAACGCTGGTCGTGCTTCACGATCCCGACTTAGCGATGCTGCTCCAGGAGAATCGCGGCGAGATCGAAGCCGCCCGAAAGCGGCTCGACGCGTTGGCCATCAGCCGCACGGATCGCACGCTGCGCGACGGCGGCGAAGAGGGCCGGCTGCCGCTGGCCGCCGAGCAGCGCGAACTCGAGCAGCGGCTGGCCGGCCTCGAGCGGCAGCGCGAGGTGTTGGAAGCCCGCCGTGAGGGGCTCGTGCTGCGCAGTCCCTGCGCCGGGACGGTGATTACGCGAGACGTGCAAACTCTGCTCGCGTCGCGGCCCGTCGAGCGCGGGCAGGCGCTGCTCACGATCGCCGACACGGGCAGCGGCTGGGAGCTGCGCGCCGAAGTGCCGCAGCGGAAGATCGGACACGTGCTCGCGGCGCACCGTGCCTCCGACGTGCCGCTGGCGGCACGATTCCGACTTGCGGGCGATGTGGACGCAACGCACGAGGGCCGTGTCGTCGAAATTAGCGCCGCCGCGCCGCTGGAGGCCGCAGGGTTGCAAGACGAGGCGGCGCCGGTCGAGGTGCGGATCGCCGTCCAGGGCGCGCCGCCCGCCGCGGCCCGCAGCGGCATGTCGGCCAGCGTGCGCATCGATTGTGGAGAACGCGCGCTGGGCTACGTGTGGCTGCACGACGTCGGCGCCACGCTGTACCGCTGGGCGACGTTTTGACGGCAAATGACAGACCAACCACGAAGACACGAAGGCACGAAGAAACTCAGGAAAGTGAAGGACAATCGCGCCATGCAAACCTCTTCGTGCCTTCGTGTCTTCGTGGTTAGCTTTCCGCTAGCGCCACTGCTGATTGCCTTGCTCGCTGGCGCCGTGGCGGCCGGGGAAGGCGAAATCGTCATCGAATCCGTCGTGCTCCGCCCTGCCGTCGAAGCGGAGGTTCCCGCACGGCAGTTGGGCATACTGGCCGCCATCAAGGTGAACGAAGGCGGCGAGGTCGTTCAAGGAGATTTGCTTGCTTCGCTCGACGATCGCGTAGCAACGATGGCCGTGCGCCAGGCCGAGTTGGAACGCATGCAGGCCGAGGCCAAAGCCGCCAATACGCTGAGCATCGAGTACGCGGCCAAGGCGATTGAAGTGGCTCGGGCGGAGTTCAAGCGATCCGAAGAAACCAACAAGCAGTTTCCAGGCAGCATTTCGGAGTCGCAACTCGACGTGGAGCGGCTCACGATCGAGAAGCTCGACCTGGAACGCCGGCAAGCGGAGCACGAACTGGAGCTGGCCCGGCTCGAGTTCGAGGCGAAGGACAACGCGCTGCGAGCGGCGCAGCTTGACTTGGAACTTCACGCCGTGCGGGCTCCGTTTTCCGGCATCGTGAGCCTGGTGCGCGGGCGGCCCGGCGAGTGGGTCGAACCGGGAACGGCGGTGGTCCGACTGGTGGCGGTGGAAACGCTGCGGGCCGAGGGCTTTGCCCCGGCGGGTCGGAGCGCCATCGTTCGCGTGGGGGCGACGGTGCGCATCGACTTGGAAGGCGACGACGGCGAGAGCACGTCGGTCGAGGGTCGGCTGGCGTTCGTGAGCCCCGAGGTGGATCCCGTGAGTCGCCAGGTGCGCGTCTGGGCGGACATCGCGAACAGCGAGCGCCGTTTGCAGCCAGGGCAGCAGGGGCGGATGGCGATTATTGCGACGCCGTAGCGCGACCCGAGGAGCGGCCGCGTGCCGCGCGACATGGGCGACCACGCCGACCATCGCCGAGCCGCCGCCGATCGCGTGCTGAGAATGCGCGCGCGGCGGGACCTGCAGTCGCGACCGGTGGCCCTTGGCGGGCGGGCCACGTTCGTGGTGACCGATCCCGTGTCTGGCGAGTCATTCCATCTGTCCGCGCAAGAGCATCGCCTGCTGGAGACGCTCGGCGAACCGACCACGCTGCGAGAACTTCAACGAATCGTCGAGCAAGAGTTTGCTCCCGAGCGCGTGAGCATTTCCGCACTCGATCGGTTCGTGCGCCGCATGTACGAGCAGGGCCTGCTTGCGAGCAACGCCGCGGGCCAAGGCGCCGAGCTGTTTGACCGTGGCCAGCGGCGCCGGCGGCGGTCGCGGCGGACGCGGCTGCTGCAGGTGCTGGCGATCCGGCTGGGAAGCTTTCCAGCGGGGTCGTTGGTCGACCGGCTCTACGCGGCCGGCCGATGGATGTTTTCACCGTGGGCCCTCGTCGCGGCGGCTGCCTTGGTGTTGTACGCCGGGGGCGTCGCGATCGCGCAGGCGCCGGCGATCGCTGCGAGATTGCCTGCGCTGGAGGAGCTCGCCCGGCCCAGTCGCCTGCCGCTGTGGCTGGCAGCGATTGCGGGCGTCAAAGTGCTGCACGAACTGGGCCACGCGCTCACGTGCCGGCATTTCGGCGCTCGGCCGCGGGAGATGGGCGTGCTGCTGCTCGCGGGCGCACCAGCCCTGTATTGCGACGTATCGGACGCGTGGCGATTGCCGAGCCGCTGGCAGCGAATGGCGGTCTCGAGCGCGGGCATGGCGGTAGAGCTCGTGATCGCGGCGACGGCGCTGCTCGTCTGGCACTATGCAACTCCAGGCCCGCTGAGCGCGCTGTGTTTGAGCCTGATGGTCGTGTGCTCGGTCGGCACGCTGGTCGTGAATGCCAACCCCCTGCTGCGGTATGACGGCTACTACTTGCTCTCCGATTGGCTCGAAACGCCGAACCTCGCGGGTCGGGCGCGCGGCTACATCGCCGCGGCCTGGCGACGTTGGCTCCTCGGCGAGCCGCCGCAGGACGATCCGCTGGTCGGCGCGGGCAAGCGGCGGGCGCTGTGGATCTACGCGATTGCGTCGAAGGTTTACCTGGCCCTGGTGCTCGTTGGCGTGCTGCTGTTGGCGCTGAAGTTTGCGCGACCGCATGGCCTGCAGAACGCGGTGTACACGATGGCCGGGTTGACCATTGCGGGACTTCTGCTGCAACCCGCCACGGCGCTGGCAACGATGGCCGCCAACCCCAGCGTTCGTGCTCGGCTGCGGCGGGGGCGGCTGGCGGGCTCGCTGTTCGCTTTGGCTGCGCTGGCCGCGGCAGCGTGGTGGTGGCCCATGACACATCGCATCGAGGCGCCGCTGGTGACCGTGCCCGCGGAAATGCACCCGCTGTTCGCGATCACGGGCGGCGAGCTCGAATATGCCGTTGCCGAAGGCGCCACGGTTCAGGCCGGCGACGTGATTGCACGGCTCAACAACCCGGAAGCGCTGCTCGCACTCGCCCGGCGCGAGGGTGAGGTCGCCGAGCGGCGCGTTCGTTTGGAACATCTGCGCACGCTGCAAGCCCAGCTCCCCGCCGCCGCGCGGATGATTCCCACCGCGGCCGCGGAGCTGGCCGACGCCGAGGCGCTGCTGGCCGAGCAGCGCGCGATCGTCGACTCGCTGGTGATTCGAGCGCCGGCGTCGGGGCGGGTGCTTGCCGGCCCGCCGCGCGAGCGTGAGCACCGCGGCGACGCGCTGCCCTCATGGAGCGGATCGCCGCTGGACGCGCGCAACCGGGGCGCGTGGATCGACCCAGGCGCGCCATTGGCCGTGGTGGCGGCGCCGGGCGGCTGGATCGCGTGGGCAGGCGTCGACCAGGCCGACGTTCCCGCCGTGAACGAAGGTCAGGGCGTTCGCATGGTCGTGGATCAGCAGCCTTCCACGGTGCACACGGGACGCGTGACCCGCGTCAGCCGTCGTGCGCGCGAAAATCAAACCGCCCCGCAGCGCCGAGACGACGCCGCGATGGCAGGCGAGGATCGGTATCACGTGGTCGAAATCTCAATCGACGCCAGCGACGCGCCGCTGCTGGCCGGCGCGCGCGGCGTCGCGAAGATCGCGACCTACGAGAGCACGCTGGGGCGCATCGTCTGGCACGAGTTGCGGCAGACGTTCGCGCGCGTACTCTGAAGCAACGAGAAATCGCGAGATGCTCGCTTCTCGTATTCTCTCTTCTCACGGAATCAAAAACACCAGCCCCGTTACGACCAGGCCCTGGACCGTCGCGGCCGTGGGATCCCAGTTCACATGATGCCACCGTCGCGGCGCGGGGCTGCCAGCGCGGTAGTAGCCCAACGTGTAAACGCACTCCCGCGGGCACTGGGCCGCCATCTTGTAGGGCAGCGTGGGAATCGTCAGGAAGAAGTGGGCGCCGGAGATCGCCGGCTGCAACAGCGGGCAGACGGTGTAGCCATACCGTTCCAGGTTGACCTGCTCGAAATACAGCGGCCGGTGGCATAACGCCGTGGCCGACCACTGAAACATCGTGTCGGCCCAGCCGCACCACAGCCGCGGGTCGACCACCTGCGGCGTGGTCGACGCCGGCTGGGCGGCGTCACCCGGCAGGACGCCCGCCGGAAGGGCAGCGTTGATCGTCACCTGCGTGATGGGGCGGAACGGCCGCGTTTCGTCGGCGAGCGGCTGCGGCGCGATCTCCTCGGGCGCCGCGGCCGGCGGCTGCAGAAAGTTGGCGAGCACGGCGAGATCGGCCGCCATCGGCGGCAGCACGCTGCAGGCGGCGTCGCTAATCTCGCCAATCGTGAGCGTCGACGGCGCACTTTCGTTCGGCACGGGCAGCGGGATGACTTCGTCGGCGGCGCGGGCGCTCCCAGCAAGGCACGCCAAGGCGAATACAAGGAGCACCCGGGCAATGCGGCAACCAAGGGCGCGACAGTTCGCGGCAAGCTGTAGAGACATGGCAGTGGGGCGTGAGGGTCGAGAGGCGGCCGATGCGGACGGGACGATCGGCTCTCGCTCGTTGTCGGCGCGGCAAAACCGGCGCCTGCAGAAAAACTGGTATAGCCGTCACAGCCCCACTTGTTTGACAGCATTCGCGGCGGCGGCGAATATCGAGGTTGCTGCGCTTTTGCGGTCCTGCTGCGCGCGTGCCTCCACAACCTTTTCCCGATAGCGTCATGGCCTCACGAACCCGCGATCGGCGCAAGAACGCCCGCCAGGCCGCGTCGGCGCCTTGGCGCCAGCTCACGCGACTCTTTGCGGCGGATCGCAACGCCGCGCTGGCCTACGACCTGACGCTGGCGCCGTTGCGGCTCGAACGGCGACAGATGCTGGACGCCGGCGCCGCGGCGCTGCTGACCGAGCTGGTTGACGACGCCGATTACGTGCAAGCGGGCGCGGACTACGCCGGCCTGTCGACCGGCGACGGCGAGCCCCAGGCCGTCACGCCGAACACGGCGCCGTCGAACGTGCAAATCGCGCCGATCGCCGCCATCGACGAAAATGGCGTCGCCACGCTCTCGCTCACCTTCGACGACCCCGACGCAGGCGATTTGCATAGCGTCGAGATCGACTGGGGCGACGGCACGCCGATCCAGGTCTTCAGCGTCGCCGCGGACGCGCGGTTGTTCACCGCGACGCACACCTATGCAGATGATGCGCCAACGGGCACGGCCAGCGACGACTACACGGTCGGCGTGCGCGTCATCGACGCCAACGCGGACGAGGCGGCGGTCCAGACCACGGTCATCGTCAACAATGTTTCGCCATCGAACGTCGTGCTCTCGCCGTTTACCGGCGTCGATGAAAACGGCACGGTCACGCTGGACGTGACGTTCGACGATCCTGGCACGCTGGACGAGCACACCGTCGCGATCGACTGGGGCGACGGCTCGGGCATCCTGTTCTACGCGGTGAGCGCCGGGCAGCGCACGTTCTCGACGACGCATCAGTACGCGGACGACAACCCCACAGGCACGGGCGACGACACGTACGTGGTCAGCGTACGCGTGCTCGACGACGATTTGGGGGCCAGCACGCTGGTCGTGCAATCGGTGCAGGTTCGCAACGTGCCGCCCTCCGACGTCGTGGTCCAACCCTTCGCGGCAATCGACGAGAACGGCGTCGCCACGCTGAACCTGTCGTTCGTCGATCCGGGCGTCGACGACGTGCACACCGTGGCCGTCGATTGGGGCGACGGCTCGGGCTTTCAGTTCTACAACGTGGCGCCGGGGGCGCGCTCATTCACGACCACGCATCAGTACCTGGACGACAACCCCACGGGCACGCCGTCGGACACGTACGTCGTCAGCGTGCGCGTGCTGGACGACGATTTGGGGGCCAGCACGCTGGTCGTGCAGCCGATCATCGTGAACAACGTGGCCCCCTCCGGCGTCGTGATTGCGCCGATTCCTGCGATCAACGAGAACGGCGTGGCGACGCTGAACATGTCGTTCGTCGACCCCGGCTCGCAGGATCAGCACATGGTGGCCATCGATTGGGGCGACGGCACGGGCTTCCAGTTCTATGCCGTGACGGCCGGAGCGCGGACCTTCTCGGCCACGCACCAGTATCTGGACGACAACCCCACCGGCACGTCGTCGGACACGTATATCGTGAGCGTGCGCGTGCTGGACGACGACCTGGGCGCCAGCACGCTCGCGATCCAGACGGTCGTCGTCAATAACGTGCCGCCGACCAATGTGGTGGTGGTCCCTTCGGAGCTCGCATTTAACGAAGGCAGTCTGGCAACGGTCACGATCGCCTTCACCGAGCCGGGGCTCCAGGATACGCATTCCTATGCGATCAATTGGGGGGACGGCATCGTGACGACCGGCGCCGCCACGCGTCCCGTATTCATTGCCGGGCACACCTATGCGGACAACGGCTCATACACGGTGACGGTCACGATCATCGACGACGACGGCGGCCAAGGCGTGGGCACGGGGACGATCACGGTCCTCAACGTCGACCCCACGCTGAAGATCGTCGGCACGCCCACGGTCGACGAAGGGCAGGCCTTCACGCTGCAGTCGCTCGGTGTGAGCTTGCAGGATCCCGGGTTCGACAATCCCCTGAATCTCGGCGGTGAACTCGAGGAAACGTTCACCGGCTTCGACGTCAACTGGGGCGACGGCACCGGCACGGAACTGCTGAACGTTGTCAACCGCGTCAGCGGTTCGCCGGGCGTGCCGACGACGGCTGAGTTCTCGCACGCGGCGCACACGTATGCCGACAACGGCGTTTACACCGTGACGATCCACGTGAAGGACGACGATGGCGGCGTGGTGACGCGGACGTTCCAGATCGTCGTCAACAATGTGGCGCCGACGCTCGTGCTGACCGGCGAGCAGTTCACAATCGAAGAGGGCCGGACGCTCTCGATCCCCAATCTGGGCACGTTCAGCGATCCGGGCTTCAACAACCCCGCCAACACGCTGGACCCGGCCAATGGCGGCGAGACGGCGGAAACGTTTACCTACACGATCGATTGGGGCGACGGCACGGTTGAGACGCGCACCGTGCCCGCCGTTAACGGCAAGGCGGGCGTGCCCACCACGGGCGCCTTCGGCGACTCCCACTTCTACGCCGACAACGATTCGGACGGCGTGCGCGACAACAAGTACACGATCACCGTCACGCTGATGGACGACGACGGCGGCGTCGACGTGAAGACGATTCAGATCACGGTGCTCAACACGAACCCCGTGCTCAACCCTATCGCGGCGACGGACGTGACCACGGCCGGCTTCACGACGCTGCAGCTTTCGTTCTTCGACCAGGGCGCCGACTCGTTCCAGGTGCTCGTCGACTGGGGCGACAAGCTCCACCTGCCGCCCGACCAGCGGTTCGTCGTAGAAACGGTGCACGCCGGGCCCACGCCCAAAGCGTTCACGCTGACGCACCGCTATGCCGGACCGCCGCAGCCGAACAATCCCGCGGCCGACATCACAATCCGGGTGAAGATTCTCGACGACGACTTCGGTTCGGGAGTCGTGGCCAGCGGCGAGAGCAACACGCGGACGGTGGACATCGCCAACCCCGGCATCAACCAGAAGCTGATCCGCATCGATACCTCGCCGAAGGTGCCGATCCTCACGTTCCCCGTGCGGCCGACCAACAACGTCGTGCTTGTCGGCAATCAGGTGAGCTCCGAAACCGATGCCGGCGAAGAAGTGACCGGTTCGGCCGGCGAAGCGCGCGTGACGGGCGAGCGCTACCTGGAACTGGTGGTAATCAATCCCGACCTGTCGCTGGGGCGCTCGTACCGTTTGCCGCCGGAAGTCTTGAGCAACCTGACCGACTTTGTGCGCAACCTGCCGGACGGGCACTACGCGATCTACCTGGTGCAAGCAGAAACGGAAGTGCGGCGGCTGGTGATCGAGGTGTATGTGCGCGACGGCCAATTGATCGATCCTGGCGACGACACCGAAGGCGGGCGCGACCGCCCGCCAACGGACGACGCAAGCGAGGCCACCGACGGAGTGACGCCGGACGAAGATGCCGCGATCCGCGAGGCGATCGAACAAGCCGACGTCACGACAAACGACCTCACAGCGCCGCCCGAGGACGGCGTCGAGGCCGGCTCCTCGGAAAGTCGCTCGAACCTCGCTGGGGCGGCCCGGAGCGCCGCATCGCTGCGGCATGGGACGACGCTGGCGAACGTGGCGCTGATCCTGTCGGCAGCCGGACGCGAAACGTGGCGGACGCATGTCGAACAGTCGGCAGCCAAATCGCGGCGCGCCCGGCGGCGACGGCTGGCGGCGGTTGGGCATTGGCGCGGCAAGCGGAAGCAGGGTTGAAGCGCGGGGAAGCAAACTGCCGCACCTGCCAATCCTTCGTAGAATACCGTTCGCCGTGCGGGGCCCCGCACTGCCGGGGCGCCAGGCTTTTTTCGCCCCCGGCGGGACCAACTACAATCAATAGCTGCTGACTCGCCCATCCTCGCCGCGACCCACGTCCGCGCACGCGACCGCCGCCATGAGCAACTGCCCCGCCTGCCGCCACGAAGTTGACGACGCGTCTCGCGCCGCGGGAAAGTGCGCAGCGTGCGGCGCTGCCTTGCATGCCCCTGGGAAGCGAACGGTGTCCGACTTGCGAGGCGTCACGATCGTCGTCGATGAAGCCGCAGCAAGCTCGGAGGCAACGCGACAAACGGTGGACCTGCCAGCGGAGGACCTCTCGGGCAGTGAAACGGATTTCGAACTGCGCGGCGACGAGTCCGCAGCCGCGCGGTCGAGCGACACCGTGCGCGACGTACCGCCCTTGCGAATCAATCCCGCCCCGGAGGCGGACCAGCGCGGCCCCAAGCCGGCGACGATCACGTTCGGCCCCGAGCAAACCATCGAGTTCGGCGGCAGCGCGAGCAACATCGACGAGTCGATGCTCACCTCGCAGTGGCAAACCGGCGTAGCAAAAGCCGGCGGAAACGCCGGCGCCACGATCAAGCAACAAGAAACGGTCACCGGCACGTACGTCAGCAGTTCGTCGCTGATCGTCAAATCGCGGCACGTCACGTCGACGACGAGCCCGGGCGCCGGAGCGCGTACAACGTCGCCCGCCGACGCGCCCGACTACGAGCTGCTGAACGT
>CAYSFP010000041.1:23979-36310 GCA_964430075.1 uncultured Planctomycetaceae bacterium
CATCGGCGAGGGCGGCATGGGCGTCGTGTACGCGGCGCGGCAGTCGTCGATCGCGCGGACGGTCGCGCTCAAGATGCTCAAGAGCGGCGAAGGCGACGTCGCCCAACGCGACAAGTTCATCTCCGAGGCGGTCGTCACCGGCGAGCTCGACCACCCGAACATCGTGCCGATCTACGACCTGGGCGCCAACGACGACGGCGCCCTGTTCTACTCGATGAAGCGCGTCAAGGGGACGCCTTGGCACAAGGTGATCAAGTCGCGCTCGCTGGGCGAGAATCTCAACATCCTGCTGCGCGTGGCGGACGCGGTGGCGTTCGCCCATGCCAACGGCGTCGTGCATCGCGACCTGAAGCCCGAGAACGTCATGCTCGGCGACTTCGGCGAGGTGCTGGTCATGGACTGGGGCCTGGCGCGCGTGAGCGCTCAGTTTCCCAGCGCGAGCGCCGTGACCCAGAGCGACGCCATGGGCGGCACGCCCGCGTACATGGCGCCGGAGATGGCGACGGGGCCGCTGGAGAAGATTACGCCCGCCAGCGATGTGTACCTGTTGGGGGCCATCCTCTACGAGATCGTCACGGGCAAGCCGCCGCACACGGGCAAGACTGTGATGGCCTGCCTGTTTTCCGCGGCGAAGAACCAGATCGCCAGCACCGACAAAACGGGCGAGCTGGTCGAAATTGCCCTCAAGGCAATGTCCTCGCGGCCGGAGCAGCGGCACAAAAGCGTACAGGACTTCCAGGCCGCGGTGAAGGAGTACCAGGCGCACGCCGAAAGCCTGCGCCTGCTGGGAATCGCGCGGAAGAATGTCGACGATGCGGCCAAACAGGGCGACTACGATCTGTACGCCCGCGCGCTCTACGCCTTGGAAGAATCGCTGGCGCTATGGCCCGGAAATCGCAAGGCGGCGACGCTGCTGGAAGCGACGCGGCTGGATTACGCGCGGCTTGCGCTGGCCAAGGGCGACTTCGACCTCGGCGCCTCGCTCCTGGACGAAGCCAACGACGATCACCGCGACGTGCTGGCTGCGCTCGCCAGCGGGCGCAAGGAGCGCGAATCGCGGCAACGGCGCATCAAGTTCCTCAAGGGCGCCGTGGCGGCGCTGGCGGTTGCGGTGGTCGGCATCGTGTCGGTGGCGTTCGTCGCGGTAAGAGGACAGCGGGACGTCGCGATCTTTGAGCGCGGCCGGGCCGAGGACGCGCTCATCAAGGAAGCCGATGCGCGCGAGCTGGCCGAACAAGAGACCACACGTGCGCTGGAGGCCGAAGCGCTCGCCGAACGGCGCCGCGAAGCCGAAGAAATCGCGCGCATGGAAGAGGAGAATCAGCGCAAAATCGCCGTCGCCGCACAGGAGGCCGAGGAATACGCCGCCTACGTGGCGCGAATTGGCGTGACCAAGGCCAAGATCGACGAGAACTCGTTCGAGCGGGCCGCCGAGTTGCTGGACGAGTGCCCCGCGGAGCTGCGCAACTGGGAGTGGGGCCGGTTGCACTATCTCACGCAGTTGGCCGAGGAGTCGTGGCGCGTCGCCGCGCCGGTGGATGCGGTCGCCTGGTCGCCCGATGGCGTGCACTTTGCCAGCGGCGATTGGGAAGGCAACGCGATCGTCTGGAACCGCGAGACTGGCGAACGGGAACACACGCTGCCGCAGGGACAGTACGTGCACTCGGTGGCGTTCGACGGCGCCGGCGCGCGGCTGGCAGCCGGGGCAAGCGATGGGATGATCCGCATTTACGACGCGGCAACGGGCCAGCGCCTGGCAGAACTCCCCGGGCACAAGGGCGGCGTCACGTCGGTGCGGTTCTCTCCCGACGGCCGGCGGCTGTTGTCGTGCAGTTACGACAAGACGGCCCGAATCTGGGATTTGGAAACGAACGCCGAGTTGCAGGCCCTGTGGGGCCATACCTGGTGGGTGTGCGCAGCCGAGTTTTCGCCCGACGGCCGCCGCATCGTCACGGCAGGCCAGGACGGCAAAGCCATTGTCTGGGAGCAGCCCGCGGGCGCGAACGCCGAAGCGCCGTACAAAGAATTGACGAATCTCACGGCCCATGCGGGCGCCGTTTACATGGCGAAGTTCTCGCCCACGAGCGACCTGGTCGCAACCGCCGGCGCCGACGGGCGGATCCTGCTGTGGAATCCCAGCGACGTGAAGCCGGCCGACATCCAAGGGATCATCGACGCCTGGAGCGCGGGCGCGGCAAGCGGCGATGGCCAGGCCGCCGGACGACACGCCGAGGGCGAGGGGACCGGCCATCGACGGCCGCCCTACCGTGAGCTTGCGGGTCACCGCGGACCGGTGCGAGCGCTGGCATTCGCGCCCGATGGCAAAACGCTGGCGAGCGGCGGACAGGACAATGTCGTCATGATCTGGAACATCGCCGACGGCACGCGCGCCGGCGAGCTGCGGGGCCACGCCAGCTACGTGCAAAGCTGCGACTACTCGCCCGACGGCCAACTGCTGCTGAGCGGCGGCCGCGACGGGCAGCTCAAGCTGTGGCGGCCGTCGACGTATGGTGAGTCGCGTTCACTTGCCACCGACCGCGGCGCCGCGCGGGTCATGGCGGCGCGGTTTTCCAAGGACGGATCGCACATCGTCGTCGCCGACAAGAATCGCACCGCGTCTCTGTGGGACGTCGCCACGCTCCAGCGGCAACAAGTGTTCGCCGAGGGCCATGACTTCTTGGCGTCGGCAGGTCGATTCTTCGCCGATGGTTCGCGCCTGGCTACGGCCGCGGGCGATGGAACCGTTCGCATCTGGGACGTGGGCAGCGGGGCCGAGCTCAAGCGCCTCGATGGCACAGGACGCACGGCAGCGGTGGCGACCTCGGACGACGGCGCCCTCGTGGCCACGGGGTCCAATGGCAACGACGCCCAGATTTGGGACGCCGAAATGGGCGAATTGCGGGCGACGCTTACGGGCCACGAGGCCGAGGTCACGGCGCTCAGCTTCGCCCCCGGCGGAAAGCTGCTTGCCACGGGCGATGATCGCGGTGACTGCCGGCTATGGCATTTCGATGAGCAGTCGCGGCAGTGGGTGGGCGGTTCCTGGCTCCGCGGGCATAGCCGCATGATCACGGCGCTGGCGTTCACCGACGGCGACGCCCGATTGATAACCGCCAGCGGCGACAACACCTGCGGGCAGTGGGACGTGGCCGTTGGAAAAGAACTCACCCAACTCGTGCTGAAGCATCCCGAGTGGGTTTCCGACCTGGCCGTTTCTCGCGACGGGCAGTTCGCCCTCACGTGCTGCGAGGACGGCAAGCTGCGGCTGTGGTCGCTGAACGACGCCCGCGAGGTGCGCACGCTCCAGACCAGCGGCGACGCCAGCATCTTTACTTCCGTCGACGTCTCGCCGGACGGCGCGTTGGCGGTTGCCGCGTGCGCGGCCGAAGGCACGGTGCGCGTGTGGTCGCTGGCCACGGGCGAGGAGCTGTCCCCCGCGGGCGGCGCGCAGGTCGGCGGTGCGGCCGTCGTGGCGATAGCGCCGTGGCTCGACCTCGGGCGCGGCACGGGCCGCGTGTGGGCGGCGCGCTTTTCCCCGTCGAGCAGCCATGTGCTGGTGATCGGCGGCAACGACGCTCAATTGCTCGACGTTCGATCGCGAGAGACGGTTACTCGGTTCAGTCCCCATGGCATCGTGGCCTCGGCTGACATTTCGCCCGACGGCTCCCGCGTGGTCACCGGAAGCTGGGATCGAACGGCCAAAATCTGGGACGTCGCGACGGGGCAAGTCCTCGTGCAACTGGCGGATCCAACGACCGGTCCGATCAACAGCGTGCGATTCTCACCCGAGGGAACGCGCGTACTCACCGCGTGCGACGACGGCACGGCCCGGCTGTGGAGCGCCGAGACAGGCGAGCTCGAGGAGCCGGTTCTGCGCGGGCACGAAGGCGCCGTGCGGCAAGCTGTGTTTTCGCCCGATGGGTCGCGCATTCTGACGGTTAGCGACGACAAAACGGCGCGGATTTGGGACGCTCAAACGGGCGAGGAGTTGCTGCCTTTGACGGCACAGCACGAGTGGTCGGTGCGCAGCGGCGCCTTCTCGGCCGATGGCCGGCGGTTCATCACCGGCAGCGACGACAATTCGGCGATTGTGTGGAACGCGGAAACGGGCGAAGAGGTCGCTCGACTGGCCGGTCACACGGCCGCCGTCGTGAGCGTGGCGTTGTCGCCCGACGGCGCCCGGGTGCTCACCGGCAGCGAGGACAACGCGGCCAAGCTGTGGGACGCCGCCACAGGCAAAGAGATCATAACGCTCGCCGAACACGCCGATGCCGTGACTTCCGTGAGCTTCGCTCCGGACGGGCTGTCCGCCCTGACCAGCGGACTCGACGGCCGCGTGCTCCTTTGGCCGGCGGCAACGTGGTGAACGGCGTGCGATCGGCGGTCGCTTTCCCTCGCTTACGCTTCGGGCTGGTTGCAAACGCACCGCCGCAGTGCTGGCGCCGGCGCGACGGATTCCTTTCGTTTTCGTGCGCAACCGCGACGACCCTCAAGATCGCCGCAATCGGTTCCGATACCAGAGGGGGGAATTGCGCCAGGAGGCCGGCGTTTGCGCCACAGCACCGCCCACGGACGGGCGAAGCAGCGTGACCAGCAGACCACGCGATGGATCGCGACGTGAGTTTCGAACGCGATAACAAGCACGGGGGGAGCCCGCGGGAAATGTCTGGCGGCGGCCGCGACGCCGGTTGGCCCGTGCTGGCGCGACTGCCGCGCGTGGGGCCGTTGGCAAGGCCGCCGCGCGAGCCCGGACCGTCGTTTTCGTCGGGATCAAACGCCGAAGCGGAGACTCCGCTGCGCGTCGATTTCGGCCCCACTGAGCTTGGCGATCACTGGCGATTTGCCGTGGATGCGGCCCACGAGGGGCGACCTATGATGACTTCACCGGCGACGGCGTCCACCCCGGCGACGGCTGCAATCGAGCCGCCTCGGGAGTTTGAGGCGACGCCCGTCAACGACGCACAGCCCGCCAGGCACTACCGAGTTGACCGGGGCGTCGAGTCGCTGTCCGTCGGGCGCGGCCCGCATGCACGGCGGGAAAGCGAGTCGCTGTCCGCCAGTATTTTCCGACTGCACGCAGCCCTGGCGCCGCACATGGGCGCGGCAGCCACGGCAGCGCTTGTGATCACGGCTTGCCTGCTCTATTGGCTGGCCGCCGGACGATCCGGTGCGGGCGTCGACTCGGCACAGCCGGCTGAGCTGGAAGCCGAGTGGACGCCCTCGGGCGGTTTCGAGACCCGGGAACCTGCAACGGCGCCGTCCGACGGCCTCGACCCCAGCAGGGAGGTGAATGCTCAGGCCGGGGCTTCCATCGCCGCCCCACCCGCGGCGGCACGCCTTGCGGACGCCTCGGCGGGCGTCGTTTCCGCAAACAACGGAAATACGACGACTCCGATGGGTGGGGCGTTGAGCACGAACGCCACGGAACTTAGCGAGCCGCCGGCGGCCACGATCAACGGGCCTGCCGCAACGGTTGCCCCCCCTGGGAACGGCGCGTCTGCCGACCCGGCGGCGAGTATGGGCCCATCGCTGGAACCGCCGGCCGTGACGCACGAGGTCCCCAGGACGGTCACCGATGAGGACGACCCGATCGGGCCCACGGGCCAGGGCGACAGTTATCCCATAACGTCTTATCCGCCGTTCTCATTCGACGCGCCGGCCATCGCGCAGGCGCCGGTTTCGTCAGTCGATGACGCACCTGGCGCCCATGCCGCGAACGTCGTTCGCTAACACCCAATGACTCGCGGAGCCGTCCTATGAGCGCAATCGATCAAGCGTTCATTCGCGCCTATGAAGCCGATGACGGCGAGGAGCCAGCGGCCCCGTCTGTCGATCGCGCCCGGTCGGCTCCTGCCCCTCGCGGCGCTGCGCCGCATTTTCGTCTGACGCGGGGCAAGGCGGCACGCGACGGGCAAACGGACGAGACTTCAGCGGCGCCTGCATCCACGACGAATCGCCGGCCCTTGTCGACATTCGCGCAACAGACGGCGCCCGTGGAGGCGCGTTTCCGGCCGGCGCTCGAAGTGGACTCCTTTCGTTGGTCCGCCGAGGCGGACGAGCTGTGCTTCAAAAACAAGCCGTTGTGGCAGGGCGCCATCGACGCCCTGTTGGCCGCGGACGATGCGGGCCGCAGCCTCGTGGGCATCTGCGGCACGGCGCGCGGCGCGGG
The DNA here is from genome assembly GCA_964430075.1 of uncultured Planctomycetaceae bacterium. GTDB lineage: Bacteria > Planctomycetota > Planctomycetia > Pirellulales > Lacipirellulaceae > Lacipirellula. The sequence goes on from CAYSFP010000041.1 coordinate 30,149, forward strand.
CGCCACGCTGGTGACCTGCTGCCTCGCGCGCCTTCTCGTGCATGCCGGCAAGACCGTAGCGATCGTCGACGGCGACTTTGCGACGGCCGGCTTGGCGAAAAGCCTGGGCATGGCCGCGGAAATTGGCTGGGAAGACGTGCTCGCGGGACGGGCGCCGCTGGCCGATGCGGTGATCCATTCCGTGGAGGACCGCCTCAGCGTGCTGCCGCTGGTGGGCGGCCGCCTGCCCGCAGCAGAGAAGCTCGACGCCATTCACGCATCCATCTCCGCGGGAGTGCTGCGGTACCACTACGACCTGGTGCTGTTCGACCTCGGTTCACTGGCCGATGAGTTGCAGGGGCCCGTGGCGCGGCGCGTCGTGCGGCAATGCCGGCTGGACGGCGTGCTGCTGGTGGACGACGGCGCACGACCAGTGCGCGAGCAAGAGAATTTGCGCACGACGGCGCCGGAGATTGCCGCAGCGTGCCTGGGAGTGATCGAGAACGGCTCCCGCGCCGCATGACAGCGCCCGAAGGCCGGGGATCGCAAGCCAACGATTGAGGATTCATGTACCTGGATTACTGGCAACTCGAGACGAAGCCGTTTGAACCGCACTGCGAGGCGTCGTTCTTGTTCGCGTCTGAATCGCGACAAGCGGCGCTGCACAAGCTGCGTTACGCCATTGAAGGGCGCCGGGCGGCGGCCGTGCTCGCCGGCGCCGCGGGCGGCGGCAAGACGCTGCTGGTTGATTCGCTCCAGCAGGAGCTCAACGCGGATTGCCAGCCGTTTGCGCGCGTTGTGTTCCCGCAGATGAGCGATCGAGACTTCCTGGCGTACCTGGCCGAGCAGTTGGGCGCTCCGGCAGGCGATCCGCCGCGGATGACCATCGAGGAAAGCCTGCGGCGACTCGAGTTCGTGCTGCAAGACAATGCGGGCCGAAAACGGCACGCGGTGATTGTCGTCGACGAAGCGCACCTGCTGGAGGACAGCGGGCTCTTGGAGCCGCTACGGCTGTTGCTCAACCTGACGGTCAGCGGCCGCCCAGCGTTTACGCTGGTACTCGTTGGCCAGCCGGCGCTGCTGCCGATGGTGGCGCGGCACGGAGCGCTCGACGAGCGGTTGGACATCAAAGTGTTTCTGCCGTCGCTCACGACCGAGGAGACGGCGGCTTACGTTCAGCACCGATTGGACGCCGCGGGGGCGAGCCGGGAGATCTTCTCGACGGGCGCCTTCGAGACGATCCACCAGCTTGCCGGGGGGGCGCCGCGGCGGATCAATCGGCTGTGCGATTTGGCCCTGCTGGTGGGCTTTGCCAACGGCGACGAGGCGATCGGCGCCGACGATCTGCACGCAGTACACGACGAACTGGTGGCGGCGCGGCCGGCGCTGGCGGCGTGACGTGTCGTCGTCTCGCTGGTGCGAGACGAGAATTCCTCTCGCGGAGCGAGAGGACTACACTGAGGGCATGATCTCCGACCGCCAAGAAACGACGATTGATCTGGATCGCGCGCACCGCTGTGGGTTTCCTGAAGTCGTGTTCGGCGAGGGGAAGACGCCGGCGACGATCGCGGCGATCGCTCGGGAGCTGCTGGAGCGCGGGCAAGCAGTGCTGGTGACGCGGGTGAGCGCACAGCAGGCGGAGGCGATTGCGGCGTTGGTTCCTGGGGCGCGGTACAACAGTGTGGGGCGAACGCTGCGCGTGGACGCTAAGCCGCAAGCGGCGGGCGCCGCGCGGCGCGGCAAGGTGACGGTGATCACGGCAGGGACGAGCGATCTGCCGGTAGCCGAGGAGGCGCGCGAGACGCTCGACTGGATGGGCGTCGAGGTGAATCTCGTCGCGGACGTCGGCGTGGCGGGACCGCACCGGCTGCCGGCGCGGCTCGCGGAGTTCGCCGACGCCGATGCGATCGTGGTCGTGGCGGGGATGGAGGGTGCGCTGCCGAGCGTGGTCGGCGGCTACGTGCCCTGCCCCGTGTTTGCCGTGCCCACGAGCGTAGGGTACGGCGCCAGCTTGGGGGGCCTCGCGCCGCTGCTCACCATGCTCAACAGTTGTGCGGCCAACGTGGCGGTGGTGAATATCGACGCGGGGTTCAAGGCCGGTTATCTCGCGGGACTGGTCGCCGTGCGGAGCGCGGCGACGGAGGGGCGATGAACTTGCAGGACGAAAGCTCGACGCCGCTGCCCAAATTGGCCCCGCGCGATGCCGACAGCCACAAGGGGGACTATGGCCGAGTGCTCGTGGTGGGCGGCTCGCGCGGCATGGCGGGCGCTGTGGCGCTCACCGGTCTGGCGACGCTGCGCAGCGGCGCGGGGCTGGTGACCGTCGCGACGCCGGCTTCGGTGCACGCCACGGTCGCGTCGTTCAGCCCCTGCTACATGACCGTGCCGCTCGTGGAAGACGACGACGGCGTGGCGGACTTTGCCAACATCGTCGACTTCACCGCAGCGCGCAACGCTTACGACGTGTGGGCCGTCGGTCCCGGACTGGGTCGCAGCGCAGGCATGATCGAACTTGTCGCGCAGCTCTACCGCGAAACTCCACGGCCGATGATCGTCGACGCCGACGGGCTGAATGCGCTGGCGGCAGCACGGGAGCGAAATCCGCGGCTCTTCGACAAGCCCGCGGGGCCGCGTCTCTTGACGCCGCATCCGGGCGAGTTCGTACGGCTCGCCGGCGCCAAGGCGAGCGGATCGGCGGACCAGCGCGCGGCGCTGGCCGCAGAGCTCGGTCGGCAGGACTCCTCGGGACGCACCGTGGTGCTGCTCAAGGGGCACGGCACGGTGATTTGCGATGGGCAGCGCTGGGCAGTCAATCAAACGGGTAACCCAGGGATGGCCACCGGCGGCACAGGCGACTGCCTGACGGGCGTCATCGCGGGTCTGCTCGCGCAAAAACTCGAACCGTTCGACGCCGCGCGGCTCGCAGCTCACGTGCATGGAGCGGCTGGCGATCTTGCCGCCAGAGAGCTCGGCGAGATTTCGCTGGTAGCCAGCGACCTGCTCGACTACCTACCGCGGGCGTTCTTGGCGATTTCGAGCTGAGGCGCGCTCGCCACCGGGACTCGCGTCTGGTCCGTTGGCAGATTGCCGGACCAATCGAGCCTCACGCTTGCGTCGTACACTTTCTCAAACAACTGCGCCCGCTGCCGCGCTGCCCACAGGTCGACTTCCGGATATTCGTCGGAGTCGACGACGATCTCCACTTCGTCCGGCGTGCCGACGACCTGCACCGAGCGGACGATGCGGTTGTGGCTGCGGTCCAGCCCGCCGGCCAGTCGCAGCACGGCCGCCATCTGGGTGACGCGGAGGCGGTCGTCGTCGTCCAGGTCGCGGAAATTCTCATGCTTCGACTTGGGCTCGGCGCCGCGGTGGTAGCGGGCCACGTTGGCCACGATCTCGAGTTCCTCCGGACTGAACGACTCAAGCCGGCTGTGCAGGATGAGGTGGTAGGAATGTTTGTGGTGCCCATCGTAGCTGATGAGGTAGCCGACGTCCTGCATGCGAGCGGCCGCATCGAGCAGGCGGCGATCGCCGGGGGGAAGTTCGAAAAACTGGCCCAATCCGTCGTAAATCTCCCCGGCCAGTCGCGCCACCTGCCGGGCATGGGCGAGATCGACGCCGCAGGCTTCGGCAAAGCGATCGATCTTGTCGTCGCTCGATGGCGCCTTCGATTCGGTGACGCCCTGGAGGCGGTCGATCATTCCCAAGAGCAAACCGTCTCGCACGCCGAACCCATGGACATGTAGCGCGTTGATGCGGAAGCGCCGCATGATGCCGTCGATGACGCCGAGGCCGGGGACGATAATGTCGACGCGGTCGGGATTGAGTCCCGGAACTTCGCGGCGCTGCTTGGGCGTCATCTTGGCCAGGCGATCGACCAGATGCCGCACGTCGGCCCGTGCCAGGCGGGCGCCGGCGGCGGGAAGCCGCGCCAGGCCGCGACTCGCCAGGTGGATGCTGGCGAGGTTGGTAAAGGTGCCGCCCGAGCCGATGAGCTGATGAATGGGAACGGACGGTTTGTCGGTGCTCTTGCGCAGCTCGCGGTCGATGTGCCGCATCATGCGCACGACTTCTTCTTGCGTCCATGCGTGGGTGCTGCTGAACCGTTCGGCCAACCGGACGGCGCCGAGCGTGGTGGCGTAGATCGCTTCGATATGATCGCCCGAGGCGAGCACGATTTCAGTGCTGCCGCCGCCGATGTCGGCCAGCAGCGTGTTCTTGCCGGTCAGGTCGAAGCGGCGGCGCACGCTTTCGAATGCGAAGTGCGCCTCCTGATCGGAATCGATAATCTCGATCGGCAGGTCGATCTCGTCTCGCACTCGGCGGCAGAATTCGAGGCCGTTGGTCGCCTCGCGCACGGCACAGGTGGCGATGGCCCGCACAGTTTCGACGCCCATCCCCGCGACGATCGACTTGAAGCGGCGGAGCGCTTCGAGCGAGGCCTGCATCGATTGGTCGTCGAGCTTGCCGGTGGAGGCGAGTGCACGGGCCAACCGCGTGCTCTCGCGTTCTTCGTCCAAGACGCGGTAGCGGCCGCCGGGCTGGGCCTCGGCCACGACCAGTCGGATGCTGTTGCTGCCGACGTCGATGGCGGCGAGCCGCGGGTGGATGTCGGGGGCGAGGTAGGTCTGCTGGTCGGTCATCGAGGGCGCTGGCCGATCGGGGCGGGCGAAAGCGACACGACCATTGTAGCTTGCTCGCCGCGGAGCGGGACCGGGCCGTGTAGCCATCTCGCTCCGCGAGATGAATCCTCTCGCGGAGCGAGAGGACTACACTCAGGCGAGATGCCGACGCCTCTTACGGCTTCTTAACCTCATCTTCACCGGCGACTTCAGCGTTCTCGGGTTGAAAACGAATCGACGCGCTGTTCATGCAGTAGCGCAGGCCCGTCTGGGTCGGGCCATCGTTGAACACATGGCCGAGATGAGCATCGCAGCGCCGGCAGCGCACTTCGATGCGGTGCATCCCGTGGCTGAAGTCCTCGATCTCGACGACGGCGTCTTTATCGATGGCCTCGTCGAAGCTTGGCCATCCGCAATGGGCGTCAAACTTCGTGCCGCTCTTGAACAACGGCAATCCGCAGCCGCGGCAGTTGTACTGGCCGTCCTCGAAAAAATCCCAGTACTCGCCGGTGAACGGCCGCTCGGTGTCGGCCCGCCGCATGATGGCGAACTCGTGGCGATTGAGCCGCTTGCGCCAGTTGACCTTCGACCAGTCGATCTTGTCGGGATCGGCGCCGGGGGCGTCGGGATCGTTCGCCGCGGCGGGATCGGCGTTGGAACTCACGGCTCGCTCCTTGGCGGGACGGTTCACCGCCGATTGATTCTGCGACAACACATGGGCGCCGACGCCCACGACGCCCGCCAGCATGAGAATGAGTTTGATCATAAACGCTTACCCTTTATTAAGGAGGGCCCGCGAAACACGCGAAACTGCGCGAAAAAAAGAGAGGCACGGCTAACCGATCATTTCGATTCATGTCGTGGCGAAGGCGATGATTGCAGGCGAGAACGTTGTCGTCCTTTTTTCGCGCAATTTCGCGTGTTTCGCGGGCAAGTTTCCGATCACTCGTCGTCGGTTTTGAGTTTGTCGGCAAAGGCCTTGCGAAATTTTTTCATCTTCGGCGCAATCACCATGCGGCAGTACGGCGCTCGGGGATTGGCGGCGTAGTACTCCTGGTGATAGTCCTCGGCCGGGTAAAATGCCTCGAACGGGGTGATCTCGGTGACGACGAGAGCGTTGAAGGCACCGCTCTCGTTGAGCCGCTGTTTGAGATCCTCGGCTTCCTTCCGCTGTTCCTCGGTATGATAGAAGATGGCCGAGCGATACTGCGTGCCGACGTCGGCGCCCTGGCGGTTGAGCGTCGTGGGATCGTGCGTTTGCCAGAACACGGCGAGCAGATCGGCGAAGGAAATCACCTTGGGATCATACGTGACCTGCACGACCTCGGCATGGCCGGTGGCGCCGGTGCAAACTTGCTCGTAGGTCGGGTTGGCGACGAAGCCGCCGCTGTAGCCGGAAACGGCGCTATCGACTCCTTTGAGTTCAGCGAAAAAGGCTTCGGTGCACCAGAAGCAGCCGCTGCCGAAGGTGACTTGTTCGTAACCGGGTTTCACAGGTTCATCCTTTGCTTCCGCAGAGGCCGCGCTGCCAGTTCAGCCTGGGGGGAAGCCGGCAGCGCGG
>CAYSFP010000042.1:0-12798 GCA_964430075.1 uncultured Planctomycetaceae bacterium
CATGATGTCTTCCATGTTGTCGTCGACGTGCTGGATGAAGCAGGCCGAGCCCTGCGGGTAGGCGTAGGGGTTCTCGGGCTGCACGACGTCGCGCGTGTTTGGATCCCACCGCCAGTTGCACTTGGCGCCGGTGACGCCGTACTGGTGGAACAAGCCCACGTTGAACCACACGGGCGAGTTGAACGCCCCGTGCTGGTGCAGGCACAGCCAGGAGAGGTCGCGGTAGAACCGCTCGCCGTCGTCGGCGCTGGCGAAGTAGCCGTCATCGAGGCCCCAGTCGGCGATCGTGCGGGCCACGCGGTGGACGAGCTGGCGGACGCTGTACTCGCGCTGGTCGGTGCCCACCTCGCCGTAGAAGTACTTGCTGCAGATGACGTTGGTGGCCAGTTGCGACCAGAACGAGGGGACCTCGCAGTTGGTCTGCTCGAACAGCACCTCGCCGTTCTCGCCCTTGATGGCGGCGGAACGGACCTCCCACGTGACGGTGTCGAACACGTCGAGGGCGTCGGCGGGGCAGAAGGTCTGGTCGATCTTCAGCCGGCCGTGGAAGCGCCGGGCGCCGCCGGAGCGAGCAGCGGAACCGCGGGGGGCACGTGGGGAGCGCGCATCAGCCATCGCCATGACAAACCTCCTGTTTCAAGTGCTAGCAGAAGGGCATCCTACCGTATACATGCGTACACAGCAACCCGATTGTCGAATCGGCATCGTCGCCGATCCGGCTGCAGTTGGCCTGCGGTCAGTACAAGCCCTGGGGTTGCCGGTATCGCAAAGCCCGCAATCGGCGGGACTTTATGAGTCAAATCCACTATATATTGTGTCCGATGCCCGCTGGACACCCATATGCAGGGATCGAAGGGAGCCGATCTTACACCGATCCTGAGGAGCGTCAAACCGACTTTTGTGGTTTTCGTAACCCGCTAGCACACAACACCTTGTGGCAAGTGTGAAGTGCTGGCAAACCACAGGTTCGGGAATTGTTAAGACGCTTAAGGAATTATACGCCAACGGGTTGCGGAAATCGGGCGCGGCGCAGGGGGCCGGAAGTCGTTACGCGGCAAGAACCACGGTGGAGAGCGGCGGCAAGAGCGCCCAGTTTGCCGAGGTTGCGCGGTCGGCCGGCTGGGCGGACGGAGGAACCGCGAATCACGCGAATCTTCGCGGATGAAGAAAATGCCTGCCGGGGGCGCGGGGCGGTCCTCGGCCCAGACATTCTTTTCGTAACAAGAAGAAGAATTCGCAGGCGTCGCTTGGAGATCGCGTGAAGAGAAAACCACGAAAGGCACGAAATGGACGAAAGGAAGAGCTGGATTGCTCCGCTCTTCTCTTTTCGTGTTCTTTCGCGTTTTTCGTGGTCCTTGTTCCGCGATTCGCGGTGAGGAATCCCAACCCCGTTACACCTGCGAGAACGCCAGCGGTTCGAAATACACCTTCGTGATCTTCGACACCGTGTCCTTGTACTCCGGCAGGTCGCGCACCTTCAGCCACTCGGGGTGTTCGATGAATCGCTTCCAGCCCGCCTCGTTGGCGGCCATGTCGGGGGCGGCCAGCATGTATTTCAGCGAGGGAATATTGGCGCCCACGAGCGTTTCGCCGAAGAATACGTTCTCGAACCCGCAGGCGGGGAAGATCGCGATTTCGTACTTGTCGAACATCTCGATCTTCTTGCGGGCCCGCTCCTCGTTGAAGCTTTCATACGTCCGCAGCTCGTAGACCGTCGGTTTTTTTGTCGGCGGCGTCAGCTTGGGGGCGCCTGCAAAGGGGAGCATGAGCCAACTGTCGATCCGCTCGATCGACGGGTCGTCGGCGGCCGCCGCGAAGTAATCGACGGCGTTTTTCTGGTACTCGCCATCCGCTTCGAGCGCTGCGCGGGCGCCGGCAAACGAAGCGAGCGACGGATACGTCAGGAGCACGCGCAACGCGGGCGCGGCGCTCGCCCCGATCTCGCGAAACGCGCCCACGGGGCCCAGGCCCATCCGGCCCCACGCGGGGACAGCGGCGGTCTCCAGGTAGTTGCTGACGATGGCTTGCTTCTCCGGCGAGCCGACGCGGTAAATGCGCCACTCGTAGAGGGCGCGATCGTCGTTGCCTTGCGCCTGGGCACGGGCGGCAAGCGGCGCGGCGGCGACGGCGGACGTGGCGACGGCGGAGGCGGCGAGGAATTCTCGGCGGTGCATGAAATTGCTCGGGGAAATGGGTGACGGGACGCGTCAATCACTATGAGGGTGCAAATATCTTAAACAGAAGGGCGCAGAGATCGCAAAGGGGGAGTTACGGGAAAGCGAACGGTTTCATTTCATGTCGTTTTTACTCCCATCAGGACCCGGTAAGAGCGATAAGACGCAAGCGAGAACATTGCATTTCTCGCGCAATTCCTTTGCGACCTCTGCGACCTTCTGTTCATTCTCCGGGATCTTGAACAGAAGGTCGCAGAGGTCGCGAAGGGGGGAGGGGCCGGGGAAGCAAGAGGTTTCAGTCCATGGTGTTTTTGGTTCCATAAGGATCCGGTAAGAGCGATAATACGCAGAGGATAAAATTGCATTCTTTGAGCAGTTCCACAGTTCCTTAATCCCTTTGCGTCCTTTGCGACCTTCTGTTGATTCTCCGGTTCCCGAGGTTGACATGCATCCTAAATTCGAGCAGGCGACGATTCTCAGTCGAGTAGCGATCGGCGCGGGGATTGAGGTTCACCGAATCTTAGGGCCGGGGCTGCTGGAGAGCATTTACGAAAAATGTTTACGCCGCGAATTGGAATTGCGGGGCTTGCAAGCACTCCAACAGGACGAGGTCCGAATCGAGTACAAAGGCGTTGAATTTGTGGAACAGCTTCGTTTCGACTTGCTGGTCGAGGATTGCCTGCTGGTGGAAGTGAAGGCCGTCCAAGCAACGCTTCCCATCCACAAAGCGCAGTTGTTGAGTTACATGAAGCTCTTGGACATTCCGTTGGGCTTGCTCATGAACTTTCATGAGATGAAATTGGTCGATGGCGTGTCGCGGATGATTTTGCAGCGCTCGGCAGGGGACGTTTAGGAACAGGATAGGAACAGAAGGTCGCAAAGGTCGCAAAGAAGAAGAATGAGCCGAAGGGGGAATGGGGAGGGAAGTATAGAAATCACAAGATTCGGGTCAGTTAAAGTCAAGGAGTATGAAGTCTTTGCTTTTCTTCTTTGCGACCTTCTGTTGTTTCCCCCTGTGCTATTCGATGCGCGCGTCGAGCGTCACGAGCTCGTTGAAACGATCGACGTTGCGGCGCCCCGCCCAGGCGATGCCGCGGAGCAGCAGCAGGCGGAACGCCGGGTCGTCAAACGTCCACATATAGTGGCCGGGGATCGACACGAACACCCGGCCCCGGCCGTGCTCGACGGTCCAAAACTGCGGCTGCGGGGCGCCGTCTTCGTCTTGCGTGCCGATGAGACTGAGCTGCGACGGGTCGCCGGTGAGCAGCCAGTAGCTTTCGTCGATCCATTTCACGCGGTCGAAATTGCGGGCGATCGGGTGATCCTTGCCGGGTGAAAAGTCCACATCCAGCGGTCCGTGGCGGTACTTGATCGACCCGCCGAGCGACGCCAGGGCGATGCGTTTGGAGAATTCTTCCTGCTGACCCTGGCCGTCGACGGCCCAGTGGATGTAGACGCAGCCGCCGCCGCGGGCAAGGAAGGGGTCGATCGCCGCGGCGCGGTCGTCGTCCCACTTGCCGCGCTGATAGAAGACGAGCACATCCGCGTTGTCGATCTGCTCCTGCGAGGGGAAATCCCACGCCGTGTCGACGGACGTGTTGGCGTGTTTAGCGAGCAGCGGGGCCCAGACTTGTTGCCAGGCGGGGTAGTCGTGCTCGCCCCGGCCGTGGTCCTTGTCGCCGGCGACGAGCACGACGCGCAGGGCGGCCGCATTGGGGCTTTCCGCCGGCGCGCTTTCGTCGACGTCGGCGAGCAGTTTTTCAACGTCGGATGCGGCGCGCGGCGGCGGCGCGCCGCGGTCGGGGTAGACCGGCATGCGGAAGGACTGACGCTCTTGCGCGGCGACGGGCGAAGCAAGGCGCCCCAGCAGTCCGATGAGGATGGCCAAGCGGACCGCAATCCGTCGAAGTATCGCCATATCGGATCCCTTTCCCTTCGAAGAGGCGGACCAGGAGATGCAAGTCAGACTAACCCGGTTGCCTGCGACTCACAATGGCCAGCCGCGTTGATGATGGGGCCATGCCGATCTGCTATACTTGAAACGCCGGAATGACGTTGCCGTTACGGGAGCTTTCACATGGCCACGGCCCGAGACATTTATGCTTCTGCGGTCGCCCCCCTGCCGGCGTCGGAGCGCTTGCGGCTGGCGGCCCTGATTCTGGACGGCCTCGCCGAAACGGCAGCGGACGCCCTTGACTACAGTGACGAGTGGACTGCTCAAGACATGCAGGATCTCGCCAATTTTTCGGCGCAGTACGCGGCCCGCACCATCGGCGAGGAGTAGTGCGTTTTGGCGACGACTGGCGAAATCGTTGTGGTCGACTTCCGGGCGTGCAGGGAGTTAAACGTCGACCGGCGGTTATCGTGTCGTCCGATGCATACCACCGCACGCGACCAGATATCGCGGTAGGTTTGATCACCAGTCAGATTCCTGCTGCGCCAGGACCCACGGATCATATCCTCGTTGACTGGCGCGCCGCCGGATTGCAGAAACTGTCCGCGTTTCGGTCGTTCTTTGCGACATTGCCCCAGGCGGCCGCTTCGGCCACCATTGGCCGCCCCAATGCGGCCGATTGGCAGGCGATCATCGAGTGCGTCGACGCGTCTTTGGCGAGATGACCCACAGCTACGCCGCGTCGTGGCGTCGCTCTTCGGCGGCGCGCCTGGCCGCCGAGGCGTTCGCTCCGGCGAAATCGAAATCGAGCGCATCGCGCGAGATGCGCATCTTCACCTGGCGCTGGGGGACGGGAATCTCCAATCCGGCGGCCTTGAATTTGCGGCCGATCGTCGCGTGCAGGCCGTGGATCGTCATGAGCCGGTTTTCCAAGGTCGGCAGGAAACACGTCAGGCGCAAATTCTGCGAGCTTTCGCCAAAGCCGTCGACGATCGCCACGGGCTGCGGATCGGTCAGCACGTGCGGCTGTTCGCAGGCCGCTTCGAGGAGCAGTTGGCGCGCCAGCTCGACGTCGGAGCCGTAGGCCACGCGGACATTCACCGTAATGCGGTTGACCGGGTCGGTGAGCGTCCAGTTGAGCAGCCGCCCGCTGATGAGATCCTTATTGGGGACGATCAGCTCCTTACGATCGTGGTCGACGATCGTGGTGGCCCGCATGCGAATGCGACTGACCGCGCCGGTGGTCTCGCCGAGCGTGACGACGTCGCCCACGCGGATCGGGCGCTCGAACAGCAGGATGATGCCGGAGACGAAGTTCGCGAAAATCTCCTGCAGGCCGAAGCCCAGGCCGACGCTCATCGCGGCCACCAGCCACTGGATTTTGTTCCACTGGCCGCCGACGGCGGTGAACGCGGCAGTGATGCCGGCGCCGGCGATCAGGTAGCGGGTCATGGTGGTCCAGGCGTAGCGGGCCCCGCCGTCGAGCGGCAAATGCTGCAAGATGGCCAGTTCGAGCAGGGCAGGCACGTCGCGCACCGAGACGTAGGTCACGGCGACGATCAACGCGAAGCTCACGAGGTCGCCCCAGGTGAGCGTCGTCGCTCCGGGCAGGACGTGCTTGGCCGGGTACTTGAGCGCCGGCAGAATTTCGCCCCAGATGAGCACCAGTCCCACCGCCATGGTGATCGCCAGGAACGTGCGGACGAGTTTCTGCGTTTGCTCGCTCAGCGCGGCCAGGTCGACCGCGTCGTCGGCGACGTCGGCGGCGAGTTGGGCCGTCGGATCGTCGGCCGCAGCCGCCGCGGCGAGCTGGGCGCGGCGCTGGCGGACTTGCTCGCGGGCGAGGCGGCGGCGGCTGAGCAGCAGCCAGCGACGCGTGACGCCGCCGAGCGTGACCACCGCCAGCAGCATGGCGACGGTTTGCAGAATGCGCACGGCCGCTTGCAGCGCGGTGAAGTAGTACCCCGCCAGCGCGAGGCCGGCCAGCGCGATCGGCAGCAGCACCGCGGCGGGCCGCCACAACACGCGCACCGGCGCCAGCCAGCCGCTGCGGATGATCACGATCTCGCGAAACGGGCTCGCCGCGGCCAGGAGCAGCCGATAGAACACCGTGGCTAAGAGCAGCATCAGGCCGATGAACAGGGCCCGGCCCAGCGACGTGTTCCAGTAGGGTTCGCTCGACTGGGTTTCCAGTCCGACGAGCCACAACGCCAGCGGCGTGCCGAAGATCGCCAGCCAGCGGAGCTTGCGGCGGAAGTGGGCCAGGCACGCCCGAGGCCAGTCGAAGTGCGCTTCGGCCAGGCCGCCGCGGCGGCACAGGCCGCGCGACAGCTCGATGAGCAACAGGCACACCGCGGCGAAGCGCGCGGCCGCGCCCAGGGAGCGCACGAACTCCGATTCGCTCAGGCCGTCCAGCGTCCAGCCCGCGAGCAACAGCAGGGCGGGCCACGGCAGCGTGACCAGAGCGGTCAGCCCCAGGGCGTGAACCGTCGGCGCGAGCTGCGTGCAGGACCGCTTTTGCGCTTCCTCGCCCAGTTCGTTCAGCCGCCGCCGCGCCGGGTGCTGCGCGACGACCAGGGCCAGCAGTCCAAGCGTGTACAGCAGCATTTGCGCCGGCTTGCGCCGCCCGGCGTCGAGCGCCGCCCGGCCGGCCGCCAGCCAGTTGTGCGGGTCGAGGCTCCAGGCCGCCGCGTGCACCGCGTGACTGAAGTCGCTGCGGACCGGCGGCGCACAGTTGCGAATCCACAGGACGCGCGCGGCGATGAAGTCGGCGTAACGGCTGGTCAGGTCGATGAGATCGGCCTGTTTGCGGTGGAGCGAGTTGAGCCTGGTCGAGTAGGTCGTGTAATCGGCGATGAGCTGGTCGATCGTCACCCGCTGCGCCTCGAGCAGCTCCCGCACCGCGCCGAGCGAGGCGGCGCTCAGGTCGCCCGCTTGCGAAGCGATGCGGTCGGCCAGTTCGTCGAGATTCGCCAACTCGGCGCTTTTGTCCTGCAACTCGTAGGTGCGCAGCAGCACTTCGGAGAGTACCGGTTCGCGAGCGGCGAAGCTGCGCTGCAGCTCGCGCAGATCGGGCAATTTTGTCTGCTGATCGCGGAGGAGCTGCCCGGCGGCGTGAGACAACTTTTCCGCCCGCGTCTGAGCGCTTCTGTACTGAGCGTCGAGATTCGTGTGGAGCGCCAGCGTGGCGTCGGCGTCGCGCGTCGCGCGCTCGATCGCGGCGACCAGCTCCTTGCGCTCTTCGGCAAGTTGCTTGTTCCGGTTGGCCAGGTCGATGATCTGCTTGGGCCGCTTCACCTCGACGGCCTGCGCCGCCGCGGCCGCGGCCGCCTGGGCCTGCCGCCGCGTTTCCTGCTCGCGCAGGCGATTGATCGCCTCGCGAAGCTGGGCGAGCCGCTTCTCCTTGTGCGGCACGTACCGGGCGTAGTAATCGCGCCGCACGGTGACCCACTCGCCCGAATGCTGGTAGAGCTGCTGCTCGCGCTGGAGGGCGTGCAGCGCGGCCTGGCATTCGCGCTGCAGGGAGGCGAGCGCCGCGCGGCGGGCGGCGGCGATTGCGTCGGCCGAGTCCTCGGCGCCGAGCGCGGCCAGTTCGTTTGCGGCCTGCTTGAGCCGCTGTTGCGTTTCGGCGATTTGCCCCGGCATGTCCGCCATCCGCTGCGTGCGGCGCTTGGGCTCGGCCATCATCGCCGCCAGCTCCTGGCGATAGTAGGCCAAGTTGGTCTCGCAGTTCTCGGCCCACTGCTCGATCGTGCTCAAGGGCAAGCCCGCCGTATCGGCGTACGGCGGCAGCGGGGCGTCGAGCTTGGCTGCGTACTCCGCCGTGGACTGCTTGCCCTGCCGCGTCCGCTCGAGTTCGGCCTCGAACGCGCTCGCGGCGGCGAACTGATGAATCGCGGCGTCGAACGATTTGATCGCCTGCTGGTAGAGCTCGGCGGCCCGCTTCTTGTCCTCGTCGCCGAGCCCCGCCGCGTCGAGCGCGGCGAGGCGTTCTTCGAGCGCCTTCTTTTCCGCGGCGTCCGGCGGCTGCAACTCGGCGGCCGCGGCCGTTTGGCTGCCGTCGGATTCGCGATCCGCCGCGTCGTCGCTCGAAATCGAGGCGCGCAGGGCGTTCGCGAATTGCTCGACCGCCGCGACGGCCGTCTCCGTCGCTGCGGACTCCGTGGGAGGTTCTTGGGCCCGGGAGGCGCCGGCGCTCCACGGAAGCAAAGCAAGCAACAGCAATTCAACCGGTCGTCGAAGCATGAGGGCACGCATGGGCGGGAACATGCAGGCGCGGGGCGGCGCGCCGACGCCGCGGGAGAGAACGCGCGGCTCGATCGCGGGGCCGAGCTGTGTACCAAATCCCGCCGCCGACCGCAAAACCGGTTCTTACCCGGCGCCGAGCATGCTAGCGAGCCGCGAGTTTCGAGTTACGAGTCGGAAGCGAGCATTCGTTGCTCGTAGCTCGCAACTCGAACTCCGCCGCGCGCTACTTCCGCCGCGCGTACCTGATCTCCATCATCTTCCACCACTGGCCGTCCTCGCCTTCGACCGGGGCGTGCATTTCGAAGGTCTTGGCGTCTTCGCTCTCGTAGCGGGTGACGGTCTTCCACTTGCCCGGCTTGCCGGTCATGGCGTCGATGCCTTCCATCATGAGCGTCAGCTCGTGCTTCTGGGCGTCGTAATCGCCTTCCATCGTCAACATGACCGCGGATACGGTGTCGATCCAGGTGCCGACGTACTTCTTCTTGAGCGGGTCGAAGGTCATCTGGCTCATGCCCTTAAACGGCATGCCCGCGAACTCGCCTTCGAACTCGGCGACGAGCCAGAACGGGCCGAGCATCGTCACGGTCTCGACGCCCTCGCTTTCCATGGGCGCCGCGTCGGGCGCGGGGAAGATCTTGCTGGCGGCGTCCCACACGCCGACTTCGCGGGCCATGTTTTTGTGCTCGTCGCCGGGGGCGAGCAACTCCATCGCCCCCTGGGCGGCGGCAGTGCGGGCGGCGACGACAACGACGACGACGAGCAGGTGCAAGCGTTTCATGGCCTGAAGCTCCGAGTGAGGGACAAGGGGAGGGCTGCCCGATGTGCCTGCCGATTATCGCGCAGGGGCGCGGCGGCGGCAATTGCCGCGTTTGTGTGGATTTCGCGTGCCGCCGCCGCGCCAGTTTCGCGGGTTTTTGCGGCATTGACCGCCGAAACCGGCGCGCTGTACTCTCCGCCGCGTTTCGCGGGTTTCGCGTCTGCATGCAACCGCTGCGTCGCAATGGCTTCCCGGACGCCCCCGCATTGCCGAAGGACCAAGGACGTTCCATGACCGCCGATCGCTCGCCCGCCGCCCCTGTCCCGATGCTCGACGTCAACCGCCAGAACGGACCGCTGGCCGCGGAGCTGGAAGCCGCCGTGGCCGAGGTGGCCCGCAGCGGCGCGTTCGTGCACGGGCCGGCATGCCAAGCGTTCGAGACGGCGATGGCCGCGTATTGCGGCGTCGAGCATGCCGTCGGCTGCGCTTCGGGCAGCGACGCGCTGCTGCTCGCCCTGATGGCGCTGGACATCGAACCCGGCGACGAGGTGATCATCCCCAGCTTCACGTTCTTCGCCACCGCGAGCGCCGTGACGCGGCTAGGCGCAAGGGTGGTGTTCGCCGATCTCGTGCCGGGAACATTTAATATCGATCCAGCCGAAGTCGCCCGCAAGCTGACGCCGCGCACGCGGGCGGTCATGCCGGTGCACTTGTTCGGCCAGTGCGCCGACATGGACGCGCTACGGGCGGCGGCGCCGAACGTGCCGATCGTCGAAGACGCGTGCCAGGCGATCGGCGCGACCTATCGCGGCGAGAAGGCCGGCGGGCTCGGCGCCCTGGGCTGCTTCTCGTTCTACCCAACCAAAAACCTCGGCGGTTGGGGCGACGGCGGGCTCATCGCCACGAACGATGCCGAGCTGGCCGCCAAGCTGCGCGTGCTCCGCGATCATGGACAGAACCCGCGCTACCACCATGCGGTCGTGGGCATCAACAGCCGGCTCGACGCGCTGCAGGCGGCCGTGCTGAACGTAAAACTGCCGTATGTCGACGCCTGGGCCGCGGCCCGCGAAGCGAACGCGCGGCGCTACGCGGCGCAGTTCGTGCGATTGGGGCTCGACCGGCATCTCGGTCTGCCGCAAGTCGCGCCGGGCTGCGGCAGCGTGTGGAACCAGTTCACCATTCGCGTCCCTGCGGGCCGCCGCGACGCGCTGCAGCAATATCTGGCCGAGCGGAAGATCGGCTCGGCCGTGTACTACCCGATTCCGCTGCATCTGCAGAAGTGCTTCGCCTTCTGCGGCTACAAGCCCGGCAGCCTGCCGGCCAGCGAGCAGGCCGCGCTCGAGGTGCTGAGCCTGCCGATCTACGAGAAGCTCACGCAGGCCGAGCAGGACGCGGTCATTGGGGCGCTGGCCCAATTCTACGGCATCGCGACGCACCGCAAGGCGGCTTGAGAAAAATGACGAATGACGAATGACGAAATCCGAATGACGAATGAAGGGGAGCGACGCCTCCGATTCGTCATTCGGACTTTTCTCAGTCTTCCTTGACGCGCTTGAATTCCCGTGCTCGGCCGCTGGGACGGAGCGCTCCGAGGGCGCCGAGGAGGGTGGCGAGCAAGACGATGGCCCAGGCCATGGGTGGCTCCGAGGGGGGAATGTGAGATGTATGATGTGTGATTGATGATGTCAGAAGGGAGTTGGCGGAGCCTTGCCGGCGCCTCGAGTTCCTCTGACATCATCAATCACACATCTCACATCATACATTCCGCCATCCGCGTTTGCAGCAGCTCGTCGAACGGCGTCGCCGCCTGCCGGAACACGGCGGCGGGGATCGAGGCGGTTTGCCACTTGGCCGACAGCGGCCGGGCGAAGCGGATGTAGTCGGCCACCCGCACGGCGAGGATCGCGTACAGCCGATCGCGGAACGCGAACAGCCGCTCGGCCGGCAGCGGCGCCCGCTGGGCGACCACGTGGAACACGAAGGCGAACACCGCGACGCTTCCCTCGCCGAGCTGGTCCTGCCAGCGGGCGAGGCTCCTCAAGTCGTCCCAGGTGGTCCAGTTTCGCCAGTACTGCGGCGTGCGCTGCCCGCTGGGAAACCGCCGGCCCTTGACGTCGACCAGCAGCGTCGCCCCGTCGGCGGGCGAGACGAGGAAGTCGACGTTCTTCAAGGTGCCGTCGCCCAAGCGGCTGCGGCGCTGTTCGTCGACCGCCACGTAGGGCACGCGCCGCGCACGGAGGTACGCTTCGAACGCGGCTTCATAGTGGTTGTGGCGCTTGGCCATGGGGGGAGGGTTCAGGGTTCGGGGTTCAGTATCGGAGTGACGACGAACGGGGCGCGGCTTGCGGTTTAGCGACGGGACCTTTGTAGGAGCGCTGCCCTGAGATACCGTCATCCTAACGAACTCAAAGGGGAATGGGACGCGGATGAACGCGGATTTGGCGGATGGACGCGGATCGAAAAAAGAAGGGGGAAAGGCAACTAATCAAAAATCGGACATAAACAAGCAAGGTTGAAGGTTGGCAGAGCAGCTAAGTTGCTAGTTTCTTGCCCCCCCTCCGACTCCGCGTCCATCCGCCCAATCCGCGTTCATCCGCGTCCCATTCAACGCCCAGCACCGGCGGCCGGGTTCAACCGTCCAGCAGGTCCCGCAGCACGGCGACGAGCGGGGACGCGTCGGAGCCGTCGTAGGGGACGGTCGCGCTGGTTTGCGATGCAAGGTTCTTCACCTGGCACGCGCCCGCGGCGAATTCGTTTTCGCCGATGATGATGGCTGCGCGAAAGCCTTGCTTGTCGGCGTATTGGAGTTGCTTACCCAGTTTTTTCGCTTCGGGATACACCTCGACGCCGATGCCGGCGGCGCGAAGCTGGGCCGCGAGCTTGAGGTAATCGTTGCGATGCACCGCGTCGAACATGCAGACGATCACCGGCGCCGGCGTTCTGGCCGTGGGGAGTCGGCCGAGCGTTTCCAGGGCCGACAGCAGGCGATCGAGTCCCAGCGAGGCGCCGACGCCCGGCAGCTTGTCCTTCGTGTACAAGCCGGCCAGGTTGTCGTACCGGCCGCCGCTGGCGACGCTGCCGATGGTCGGCAGGTCGTCGAGCTGCGTTTCGACGACGATGCCGGTGTAGTAGTCGAGCCCGCGGGCGATCGAGGGGTCGAATTTCAAACGGCCTGCCGGTACGCCCGCCGCGGCCGCGGCCGCGCCGAGGTCGCGCAGCTCGGCGACGCCGCGCTCGCCCGTCGCGTTGCCAGCAACCAGTTCGGCGAGCGTCTGCAGGATCGCGTCGTTGTCGCCGGCGATGTTCGCCAGCGCGAGCAGGCGACTATTCTGCTGGTCGGACGTATGCGCCGTGCGCTCCAGCTCCGCGACAACGCCTTCGGCGCCGATCTTGCCGAGCTTGTCGATCGCCCGCAACACGGCCGCCGAACAATCGGCGAGGTCCAACTTTTCCAGGAGCCCGCTGAGCACGGCGCGGTGGTTCACGCGGATCGTGAACTTGTCGATTCCCAGCGCGACAAACAGATCGTTGATCACCAGCGCCATCTCGATGTCGGCGGTGAGGTCGGTGACCCCGATCGTATCGAAATCGCACTGCATGAACTCGCGGTAGCGGCCGGCCTGCGTATTCTCGCCGCGCCACACGGTGGCGATGTGGTACCGCTTGAACGGCAGCCCCAGCTCTTGCGCGTGCTGGGCGACGAACCGCGCCAGCGGCACGGTGAG
>CAYSFP010000042.1:12808-35536 GCA_964430075.1 uncultured Planctomycetaceae bacterium
GCAGCCCCACGTCCCGGCCGCCGTGGTCCTGGAAACGGTAGAGCTGCTTGTCGGTCTCGTCGCTGCCCTTGCCGGTGAGGATTTCGAGATACTCGAGCGCCGGCGTGTCGATCGGCCGAAACCCGTAGCTGCGATAGACCCGCCGCGCCGCGTCGATGATCCACTCCCGCGGCATCATCGACGCGGGCAGGTAGTCGCGGAAGCCTTTCAGGGTGCGGGGCTGAATGAGCGACATCTTGTTCGTTTCAGCAGAGTTGGCCCGCGAAACACGCGAAAGGGCGCGAAAAGCGGAGTGATGAACGATGAAGCCGAGGGGTTTACCACGAAAGACACGAAATAGACGAAAGGAGGTTCCCTGAAATGGGCCTTCAATGTTGATCGTGAGGTCGGCGGAGCAACGAGGCTCCTGCGGCAACGCAAGTCAGCCCAAGACAAGCCAGGATGACGCCGCCCAGAAGTGCTAAGTTGGCAGGCGATTGACGGGCGCTGCTGAAAGCGGCGGCGAAATAAATCGCCGCTACGATGAACGCCGCGAATGCTTGAAGCCGTCGCATGAAAGCGCCCCGAAGAGTTCGTTCCTTTCGTGGTTCCTTCCTTCTTTCTTTCGCGTATTTCGCGGGCCATCTCCCTCACCCAATCACCGCCAGCGGGTTCGGCTTCCGGCTGCGGATCGAACCCGTGCCCAGCGGGTCCTGCAGCACCGCTTCGGTGTAGTCCCACACCTGTTCGGGCGTTTCGAGATAGAAGTCGTACACCCAGTCGTCGTTGTATTCGCAGTTGTCGGTCGTGTAGTCGCGGCAGATTTGCGGGCGGGTGTCGTAGATGCCGCAGCGGTGGTCCTTCTGAAGGTGCTTGCAGGTGGTGTGCACCAGCAGATACCAATCGCCCTCTTCTTTGAACACGCTGGCCCGGTCGTGCAGCAGGAACCAGCGGATGTATTCGTGCTCTTCGAACGTTTCCGGCGCGTCGATCGGCAGGGCGAAATATCGGCAGCACTTGGCGGTGCAGTACTCGCACAACGACTCGCCGGGCGGCAGGTCCTTGCGGCGAATCTTGTTGCGACCGAAGGGCAGGGGGGCCAGGGCTTCCATGGGCGGGCTCCTGAAAGGCGGGACGTCTGCGTTCAACCTTACCAACGGGGGGCGCGTATGGGTAGAGCGAGGGGAGCGACTCCGTGGGAATGACGAAACCAGAATGACGAATGACAAAGGGGGAAGGGGGAAGGGACGCCGCCGACAGCGCCGCTGCGGCTCCTCCTTCGTCATTCGTCATTCGGGCTTCGTCATTTGCAGCACGCACTTCCGCCACATCCGCAGCACGCTCTCCTCGTCGGTGACGGCGTGCAGCTCCTCGGCGGTGAACCACCGCACGGCGTGCGACTCGTCGCTGAGCTGCAGCGTCAGGTCGCCGCGGGCGATCGCCAAGAGCCGCACGTCGTGGTGCTCATGGGCGTCGTCGACCAGCACGCCGATCGCATCGTACCGCGCGGGGATGACGTGCACGTCGAGGTCGAACGGCGTCGGGCCGTCAGAGCTGATGCCGCCGGCGACTTCCAGATCGGACAACCCCGTTTCCTCGCGCACTTCGCGGAGCGCCGCCTCGGCCACGTCGGGCCGGCCGTCCATATGTCCGCCCGGCTGCAGCCAGCGGTCGAGTTTGCGGTGATGCACCAGCAGGCATCGGTCCCGCGCCGGCGTCGTCACCCACGCCGACGCGGTGACGTGCCCGGGCCGGCAGGTGCGCTCGAAGCAGTCGGCATGCCCGGCGACGAGCGTCCGAATGCGCATCGCCACGTTGGCCTCGAGCGGATACCGCACCGCGTAGCGGTCGAGCATGGCGAGCAGCGGGCGACGGTGCATGGCGGAAGTGGGCGGTGGGCAGTGGGCGGCGGGCAGTAAATCAAACAGGGTGTGGCGTTTGCTTGCGGTTTAGCCGCGATGCGGAGGTCCGCCGCAGCGGAGCGCTCGGCAACGGCGACGCGCCGCACAACCGTGCGAGGCGCGCTCCGCTGTCGCGTCGCGACTAAACGCGCTTCGCGAGTGCGGGCGGCAGGCGGGGCAACGCATGTGTCGCGTTCCATGCAGCGACGAGCGCCGCTTCGAGCGCCGGGCGCGTCGCCGGCAGGTTCGTCAGGAACGCGTCGTGTTCGCGGGCGTCGCGATACTTCGGCTGCCGCGCCGGCGTGCCCAGCCAACGGCCGATCCGCTCCAGCGGGAAATCGTACAAGATTGTGCCGTGGTAGAGCAGGCGCCGCCGCTTCACGCGGAGGCTGTTGCCGGAGAATTTTCGCGGCGGCCCGCCGGCGGGATCGGCCAGCACGAGATCGCTCGTGCCCGCGATTTGCACGCCGGCCGCCAGGCTTGTACACGCGGCCGCGAGCCGCGCGAGGACGAACTGATGCGCCCGATCGATCGCCTTGAGATCGGGCCGCCGCTCGAGGTCGAGCACGACGGCGTACATGAGACAACCGGCGCCGATGGCCACCGTCGCTCCGCCGCTGGCCCGCCGCACCACGGGCACGCCGTCGGCCTGGCAGACCGCGATCCGCACTTCACTTTCCGGCGACGATCGGCCTTGCACCACCGCGGGCTCCGGCGACTCCCACAGCCGCAGGACTTCCCCCGGCAGCGCGCCGTCTTCACTCGCCGCGAGCAGCGCTTCGTCGAGCTCGACGTTGATCGCGGCGGTATCGAGGGTGACGTTCAGATGGTACACTGAGCGGTTTGTTTCACGCGAGTCAGAATCATCAATGAGATCTACTGTTCCATGGAGTCTGTGCGGGTGTGTCCGTGCGGGACTATAGGACCATAGGACTAACGGAACAAGCGATTTGTCCGCGGTCCTCCGGTCTCACCAGAAGACGAAACAGTAGCATTAGACATCAACCAGGCCCGCGGTGCGCCTGCTTGATCTTACTTCGAGGCGCCGGCGACGCGTAGCGTCGCGGCTGGTTGGCGATCATGGCGAGAGACGCTTCAGGTTCAGAGACTTTTTCCGAGCGCGATCCCCCGCAGCGACCCGCGGCGCTGTCGTCCGACGCGCTGCTGCCGCCGGTCGAGCCGCCCAGCGCGGGCTTCTTGCTGCAGTTGTTCGTCATCCCGGCGATCATCGTCGCCTGCGTCGTGCTCTTGTGGTTCGTCATCGAGCGCTTGGCTCGCAGCGGCGAGCAGGACCCGGCGGCGATCGTCGCGGGGTTGCGCGGGGCCAACGGATTCCAGCAGGCCAAGGATCTGGCGGACATGCTCCGCGTGCCTGAGCGCTACCCCAAGCTGCGGACGAGCCATGAGCTGGCCCAGGGCGTGGCCGACTATCTGAACGAGCTCGTCGAGACGGGCAGCGACGCCGAGGGCGCCGTCACGATGCGGTACTTTCTCGTGACGCTGCTGGGCGAGATGCAAGTCGACGACGGCCTGCCGGCGCTGCTCAAAGCCGCTGCGAGCGATCCGCAGCGCGACGTGCGGCGCCGCGCCGTGAACGCCATCGCCGTGCTCGCCGGCGGGATGGCGGAGCTCAATCCGCCGCAGTATCTCCAAAGCGAGGAGCTGGCGGAGGCTCTCGTCGCCCTGGCCAACGATCAGGACGAGCTGATCCGTTCCGAAACGGCGTTCGCGATCGGCGTGGTCGCGGCGGCGCCCGATGCGGATGCGCGGCTCATTGAATCGCTGCTGTCGCTCGCCGACGATCCGTACACCGATGCCCGCTTTAACGCCGCGACGGCCCTGGCCCGCATCGGCAATCCGGCAGCGCCGAACGCGGTGGCCGAGATGTTCGACTTCGATGCGCTGAACGCGAGCCTCTCGGGCGAGCAGCCGCTCACGGAAGGGCAAAGCGAACAGTCGCTCCGCAGCCAGCAGGCGTACAAGCGCAACATGATTCTCACCAGCGCGCTGAAGAGCGTGGGTCTGCTGCTGGAGAACAAGACTCTGCCGGAATCGCTCGCCGCGGTCGAGCAGGCGCTGGAGCGGTTCGTTGCCGCCGCGCCTCAGGTGCAAGATCCTTCGCCGATTCCGGACGAACTGCTCGACGCGGCGCAGCGCACGCTGTCCAAGGTGAAGGAATCGCGGCAGCGCTGACGCACGTCATTCTGAGGTCATCCGAAGAATCTGGCCTGTAGCAACGGCCGGCAAGATCCTTCGGCAGACCTCAGGATGACCAAGCGGCGAACGATTCAGTTTCTTCTACGTGTGGCGCGAAGTTGTGCGGGCTGTGTCGATTGTGCCGTCCGGAGCGCAGCAATTCATCTTCAACTGTCGCGCATTCCCATTGATTGGCTCAAGTCTTGCGGCTCCGATGAAGTGAGCCGCGCCGAGCTAGCAGCCCTCAGGAGCCGCAGATTCCGCGATCGATTCGTGCTAGCGAGTGAAATCCCGCGCGGCGCCATTTGCCTTTGTCGGAATCGTCCGCAAAACTCGTTTAGGGGGGAAGCTCATCGCCGGCGCGTTTCAGCCAATCGCGCGCCGCGGATCTTCTCAAAAACAGAGTAAGGGTCGCTTGCCATGAAATCTTCGTGGGCTGGGCTCGCCATCGCGTGGGCCGTGTGTTCGTTCGCCGCACCGCCGCTCGCGGCGCGCGCTCAAGAGTGCTGCACCGCCTACCGGCTCGTCTGCCAGACGGTCTACGACGAGCAGCAGGTCACCGCGTTTCGCCTGGAAACCGAAACGGTGTTCGACGAGGTGCAGGTGACCCGCCGCGTCCCCGTGTGGGAGACTGAGCGTCGCGAGCGGCGCTACATCGTCTCGCGGCCCGTCACCGAGACGAGCGTCCGCGAGGAGCGGTACGTCGTCCAGCGGCCCGTGTACGAAACGCAGATTCGCGACTACAGCTACGACCGCATTCGCAACGTCATGGAAACGACGATGCGCGACGAAACCTACGCCGTCCAGCGCCCGGTGTGGGAAACCGCCGAGCGCGACGAAGTGTACACGGTCATGCGGCAGGTGACGGAAACCGTCGAGCAGGAACGCCGCTACACGGTGATGCGCCCCGTGGTGCGCTACGAAACGCGCTACGTCGACCAGGGTTGCTTCGTCGATCAAATCACCTATGTGCAGCCCCCCGTGGCGCGGCGTGGGCTCACGTGGGTCGCGGCCTCGCCGGTGATCGATCCTAACACCGGATTGGTGCAGGTGCAGCGCCCCGGGCTCGTGTGGGCGAACGTGCAGCCGGCGCCCGTACCGCAGGTGACGCGCGTGTGGAAGCCGAATGTCGTGGCCCAGCAATATCCGGTGACCACCCTGTGTCCCGAAGAGGTCGTGCAAAAGATTCCCGTGCAGGTCTGCCGGCAGATTCCGGAGCAAGTGGTTCGCAAAGTGCCCGTGCGGACCTGCCGCATGGTGACCGAACAGCACGTTCGGCAAGTGCCCGTCAGCGTATGCCGGCAGGTGACCGAGCGGGTCGAGAACAAGGTCCCCGTGCAGGTCTGCAGGTACGTGGCTGAGGAGCGCGTGCGACAAATTCCGGTGACGACCTGCAAGTGGGTGCAGGAAGAGCGCGTCGAACCCTACGACGTGCGGGTGTGCCGCTATGTGGAAGAGCAGGCCACGGTCCAGCAGCCGCGCACCGTCTGCCGCAAGGTGCCGGTGACCTACACCTATCGCGTGCCGCGGACCGTGGTCATGCGCGTGCCGATCGAGCCGGTCGTCCAGGCGGCGCCGTGCTGCGACGTTCCCGCTGGCGCGATGCGCGTCGAAGCGGCGTTCCCGCCCTCGGCGCTCTCTGGCGAGGAACCGGATCCGGCCGACGCGGCGGCTCCGGCCGCCGCCGGGGCTGACGGCAAAGGCGCCGCGAGCGAGCCGGAAGCGGAAACGCCCGCGCCGGAACCCGAAGCCGAGCAGTCGACGCTGCGGGAGACGCCCGTGCGGGACATCCAGTTGATCGGCGCCAATGGGTAAACGGGGCGGTCGAAGCATCGCAGCGCGCGAGTTGACACTCCCGGCGTCCTCGCCGAGACTTGGCGCTCACTCGTTGTGCGCCCTCTCCCCGCTTCGCTGCGACATGGCCGTCGAACACTTCTCACCGTTGCCGGCCGACGTCGCCGCGGACGACGAGAGCGTCTGCCGGCTTTACACGCCGGCCATGCTGGCCGAGCTTTTGGAAGTTCCCTTGGCGGCCGTGCGGCGTTGGCATCGCCGCGGGGCGCTCGTCGCCACGCGGCAGGTCCAGCGTCTGCCGTATTTCGATTTTCAGGAAGTCGCGGTCGCGCGGCGGCTGGCCCAGTTGTGGCATGCCGGTTGTTCGCTGCGGGTGATCGACCGCCGCCTGGTCGAACTACAGCAGCGGGCGCCGCATCTCGTGCGGCCGCTGGCCGATCCGGCCGTGGTGGTCGAAGGCCGCCGTTTGTACCTGCGGCGCGGCGAGGAGCTGTCCGAGCCGGGCGGCCAGTTACTGCTCGATTTCGACGCCCGCGCATCGGACGAGCGGCGTGAATCGGCTGCGATTGTCAAATTTCGTCCTGCGGCCGGCGCGTCGGCGCCGCACGCCTACGACCTCGATGACGAGGACGCCAGCGCCGCGAGCGCGCTGATCGACGAGTGGCAGCAGGAAGCGCTCGATTGGGAAGACGAAGGCCGGCTCGACCTCGCCGCCGAGGCCTATCGCACGTTGCTGATCGCCGCGGGGCCGCGGGCCGAAATCCAGTTCGCGCTGGCCGACGTGCTGTATCGCGCCGGCGACCTGCCCGCGGCGCGCGAACGCTACTATGCGGCGCTCGAACTCGACGAGGAGTACGTCGAAGCGCGGGCGAGTCTGGGGTGCGTGCTGGCCGAACTGGGCGAGCTGGAACTTGCCGCCGCGACGTTCGAAGGGGCGCTCGTGTTCCACGCCGACTTCGCCGACGTGCACTTCCATTTGGCCGGCGTGCTGGACCGCCTGGGGCGCGGCGTCGAGGCGGCGGACCATTATCGCACGTTTCTCGATCTCGCGCCGGAGAGCCCCTGGGCCGCGGCGGCCCGCGATCGCCTCGCCGCCGCGGGGTCGGCCGCGGGGCCGCGTCGGCTTGAACTTTGAGCGGGCGCGTCTATCCTAAAGTGCGCGCCTGCGTCTCCCTTCCTCCTCGCGGCACTCGATGAGCGACATTCTCTTTCAGTACGAAAGAGTCAACCCCACAAGTTGGGCGTACCTTTCGTCGTTGCTGACGCTCGCGCTGTTCTTCAAGTTCAACCGCGTGCTCAGCATTCGCAACCTCGATCTGCTGCTGCTCATCTCGCTCGCGCCGGGCTTGCTGCTCGTGCAGTGGAGCTTCGAGAACGAGGGGCTGGAGCCCGAGATCGCGCTGCGGATTCAGCGGTTGGGATTCATCTGGCTCTTTGCGGTGCACACGCTGCTCATCACGCGGCTGTTGCTCGACGCCGCACTCGTGCGCCGCCCGCTGCTCGATCCCAATATCAATGCGGCAGGACTGGCGTTTCTGGCCAGCTCGCTGTTGTTCTTCCTCATGTCGAACGTGGTGACCGGCGCCGTCCATCGCGCGGACTGGTCGCCCGCGTTGCCCGCCGCGGAGATCAAGGCCGAGCAGGAGCTCGGCGACACGTTTGAAACCAACGGCCCGGGCTACTGGCTGATCTACCAGTTGCCGAAGATCGCGACGCAGGAAGTCGTCGCCCGCACGAACTCGACGCAGCCAAGCACGGAGCAGGAGCGCGAGGCCCAGCGGCAGGAGGTGCGCGAGATCACGGCTCGCATCGTCGCGGTCGTCTCGCATCTGATGATCGCGGCGGGATTCATCATCATCGGCACGTGGCACTTCGACAACACAACGGCCGGGCTGGCCGCGGCGACGCTGTATCTGTTGCTTCCCTACACCGCGCTGCGCACCGGCGAGGTGGCCCACGTGCTGCCGGCCTCGCTGCTGACCTGGGCGGTCGTGTGTTACCGGCGGCCGATCCTGGCGGGAATCTTCCTTGGCCTGGCGTCGGGGACGATTTACTATCCGATCTTCCTCTTGCCGCTGTGGTGCAGCTTTTATTGGGAGCGGGGATTCAAGCGGTTTCTCATCTCCGCGCTGCTGATGATGGGCGTGCTCGTGCTCACGCTCGCGCTGTCGGCCGGCAGCCTGGATTACTTCGTCGCGAACTTGTCGCAGATGTTCGGCGTGCGGGCGCCCCGCATGGAGAACCTGCAGGGCATCTGGCGCGATGTGCCGGGGTTCTGGAACGCGTGGTATCGTTTGCCGCTGCTCGCCGCGTTTGTGTTCTTGTCGATCAGCTTCGTCGTGTGGCCCGTGCGGAAGCACCTGGGGACGCTCATTTGTTGCACGGCGGCGCTGATGGTCGGCGCCCAGTTCTGGCATGCCCACGGAGGCGGCGTGTACATGGCGTGGTACTTGCCGCTACTGCTGTTGACCATTTTCCGCCCGAACCTCGAAGACCGCATCGCGATCGCCTTCGTCCCCGAAGGCTGGTGGCAGGCGCGGCGCCGGGCGCGGGCGATGACGGCGCCATCGGGGGCGTAGGGGAGGAATGTGAGAGGTAGGAGGTATGATTGATGATGTCAGAGGGACGGATTTGACACAGTCGGGCAAAGGTCGCGTTAGATCTCTGACATCTTCAATTTCACATCACACATCTCACATCCCTTCATAGGTCGCGCCGGGCGCTGGCGTGCTGGTGCATGCGCTGGTCGACGTACCAGTTGCGCCACGCCTGCTTGTCGTAGTCGAAATTCTGGCCCGTGAGCTTCGTCAGCGCTCGCAGCACCGCGGGATTCTCGCGATTCTTATCGACGAACTGCGGTGCGTTGCCGCCCATCGAAAGACCGCCCCCGCCTCCGCCCAGGCTGCTCGAGCCGAAGCCAGCGCTGATTCCGCCAGGATTGCCCGCTTGAACCTGGTACTTGTGTCGCGTGACGAGCGCATCGATCAGCGGACTGATCGCCGCCTCGTCGCCGAGCATCGCCAGCGCTTCGGCGGCGCGGTTAACGATCGCGTTATCGCGACTCGCGAGCGCCTGCACATAGGGCAGGATCATCACCGGACGGCCGCTGCGCAACAGATAGTCGACGCAGTCGGCCCGCACGTTCGGCCCGCGCTGGCGCGACTCGGGATCCTCGAACTCCAGCGAATACGCCACCAGCGTCCGCACCGCGTCGGGATGATCGAGCCGTGCGAGCGCCGCCAGCAGGATGTCGAACGCCCACGGATTGTCTTCGTGGTCGAGCAGCTTCACCACAGCGGGCGCCGCCTGAGGATCGTTCAGGTTGGCGAGCATCGCCTGCGCTTCGGCCACGCGATCGCTCCGGTTGCTGTCGAGCCAGCCGCGCCACAGCGGCACCTTGCCGAACCAATCGGCCGCGCCGCCGTTGACGGCCGCGTCGCGCTGCCGGATAGCGATGTCCTGGGGCGTGCGCCACTTGCCTTCGAAAAAGATGAGCCCGCGCTGCTTCAGCACGTCGTCGCGACCCAGCCAACGATTGCCTACCTTTTGCTGGCCCAGGCTTCGGCGAGCGTCCTCGTCGGTCGGGTCGAGATCGACGACGCGACGCAGATGGTGATCCAGTTGTTCGTCGAGCTGCTGCTCGCGGCACCAAGCGGCCAGCTCGCGATGCGCGTCGGCCGTGTCCGGCGCCGAGCGGCTGCGGCGCTGGTACTCCGCCATCGCGTCGTTTTGAGGAACGATGCGCTGCACCAGATTGCGGTCGACGGCGATTTCGACGCCCTCGACGGTGCGAATCTTGTACACGCCGGCATCGGTGCGTTCCACCAGAGCGCCGGAGATCGAGCCGCCGTTGCGCAACTCGAAGACGTCAGCGCGAACCGCGGCGCTGAGCATGGCAACGGAGGTCGCGAGAATCGTGTTGAAGAAGAGTCGCGTCATCATTCGAGTCGCTGCGCGAACCAAGCCCGCGGCGCGCCCGCCAAAATCCCGACGCCGTCCGTCACGTCCACGGTTCCATTATACTGGGCCGATCGCGGAAGCGTCGCGCTTCGTTAAAATTCCCCGCCAACGTCCCGCTCCAACGGGCGCATCTCCCATGGGTTCCTGCTTCGACAGCCCCTCCGCCCAGCAGCACCGCGACCAGGCGCCCCGGCGCGTGGCGTGCGCCGTGCTCACCGTCAGCGATACGCGGACGCTGGACGACGACCGCAGCGGGGCGACGATTACCGACTTGCTGATCTCCGCCGGACACCCGCCGCCGGCGCGGCGGATTGTGCGGGATGAGCCGGCCGAAGTGGCCGCGGCCGTGCGCGAGTTCGTCGCCGATGCCGGGGTCGACGCCGTGCTGGCGACCGGCGGCACGGGCATCGCCGCCCGCGACCAGACGCCCGATGCGCTCGCGGGGTTGTTCACCAAAACGCTGCCGGGGTTCGGCGAGCTGTTCCGGATGCTCAGCTACCAGGAGATTGGCGCGGCCGCGATGCTCAGCCGCGCCGTCGGCGGCGTCATCGACCAGACGGTCGTGTTACTCATGCCCGGCTCGACCGCGGCGGTGCGCCTCGCGATGGAGAAGCTCGTCCTGCCGGAGATCGGGCACCTAGTCGAGCATGCGAAAAAATAGTGGGCAATGGGCAGTTAGCGATGACGCCGCGAACGCATGAAGTGGCCGCGATGCTACGCATCGCTGGCGCGCTGCAAGGACGCCCAACTCTGGCGCACCTGCGATGCGTAGCATCGCGGCTACCTTGCAGCGAAAACGCGAAGCCCCTGGAGATGCGCCGTCGCATCCCCAGGGGCCTCGTTGGCCTCGTCTCGTCGGCCGTGAGGGTCAATCCGCGTACAGGTTCAGCACCACGCCGTTGCTGGCGTAGACGAACGAATAGTTCTTGCCGTTGCGCGGATTGTCCACCGTGTAGGCGTCCAGCTCGTAGCGGGCTTCGGTGTATTTGCCGTCGCCGCCGATGCAGTCGAATGCGATCACGGGAATCGGCATGCGATTCCGCGAGTTGAGCGTCACACTGTGGGCGATCGACTCGCCCGCGGCGAGCGTCACTTCCTGCACGTCCCCGTCGCTCCACTCGACGACGTAGTTGATGGCGACCGAGCTGGTGTTGTTGATCACGAACGAGGCACGGCCGGCGGCCGCGGCTGGGGCGGCTTGGGTCAGGCTGCCGGCAAGAGCAACCAGGGCCAGGCAAACGGGGGCGATGATGCGCTTGAACATGGCAAGACTCCTTACGTGAGTAGGTTTGTGTGGTGCGTTGCAGGGCGAAGTTGCCTTGCGTTCGCAATGTGTTGTTGGGGGTTGTTGCTCCCCTGACGCGGAGTAAACGCATCGCCGCGCGCCAGTTCAGAGGGTTCTGCGGAAATTTCTGAGATTTCCCAAAACGCCGCGAAAACAGGCGCTTTCGCGAAGCCGCACCTTCTCGGCGCGTTTGAGATCTAGCCGCGATGCTACGCATCGCTGGGGACGTGCGCCCTGGCCGGCCTCGTCACGAGCGCCCCGGCGACGCGTCGCGTCGCGGCTCTCTCGCGCCAGGTGCTAGCAATCGCATGCTGGCTGCTAGCCGCGGGATCGCTCTGGGCCAGGGCGCGTCGTTCCGCTACCCTTCCGCGCGCTTGCAGGCGTTGATCACCCGGCCGATCGACGTCGCCACCGCCCCCGCGCCCAGGGAAGGAGCGCTCTCGTGCAACGGATTCTTTCTCTCGCTACGCTCGGCGTGTTGGGCGGGTTGGTGTGGATGTTCCTCAGCGGCGGCGGGCTGAATCAGCTCGCCGAGTCGGCCAATGCGCCAACCGCGGGGGCGGCCGGCGCCACCTGGAACGGCGGCGTCGGCCCCGCGTGGCCCGCGACGACGCCGAGTTCCACGTCTCCGCCGCCGATCATGCAGCCGGCCGTCACGGCGCCGCCTGCGGAGTTGGGGCCGACGATTCGGATCGCCTCGTTCAACATCCAGGTGTTCGGTCAGGCGAAGGCCGAGAAGGCGCATGTCATCGCCACGCTGGCCGATATCGTGCGCAAGTTCCACGTCGTGGCGATCCAGGAAATCCGCACGCAGGACGACTACTTCATCCCCAAGTTCGTGCAGTTCGTCAATCAGACGGGCCGGCGCTACGATTGCGTCGTGAGCGACCGCCTGGGCAACTCGAAGTCCACCGAGCAGTACGCCTTCATCTTCGACACGGAAGCCGTCGAATGCAGCCGACAGAGCGTGTACATCGTGGGCGATCCGAACAACCTGTTGCACCGCGAGCCGCACGTGGCGACATTCCGCACGCGCGTGGATCCGGACTATGCGTTCACGTTCACGCTGATCAACGTGCATACCGATCCGAGCCCCAACGTGCTGGCGAAGGAGCTTGATGCGCTCGCGGAGGTCTATCGCGTGGTGCGTCGCGCCGGGGGAAATGAAGACGACGTGATCATGCTGGGCGACTTCAATGCGGATCCCGACCATTTCGGCCGCCTGGGCAGCATCCCGGGCATCACGCCGCTGATCCGCGGCGAGGGCGTTTATTCCAACACGCGTCAGAACGCGCTGTACGACAACCTGATCGTCCACGCCCCTTCGACGACGGAGTACGCCGGCCGTAGCGGCGTGTTCAACGTGATGCGGGAGTACAACCGGAGCCTCGATGAGGCGGTCCAAGTCTCGGATCATTTCCCCGTGTGGGCGGAATTCAGCGTCTACGAGCGCGACCCGATGGGCAACGTCGCAAGCCGTGGGGGATTTGCGAGGTAGTCGAGGTCCGCGGTCAGTTGTCAGTGGTCCGTGGGAGGGAAGAGTCCGTCTCTGATGCCACGGACCACTGACGACCGACAAACTTTTTTGTTGAAACTAGGCCACCACATCGGGTAGAGTCGCACAAGTCAATCAAAGGCATCGCGCGGAGGCCGCTCGCGGCACTTCGCAACAGCCCAACGTTGGTCACGGGACCAGCGTTGGGCTTTTTTCGTGCGCATTTTTTTCGGCCCACAACTCCACGCAGGATAGCCCCCGGCGCAAGCCGGGGGGTGGAAGCGAAATCAAACGCGATGCAAACGAACCCCCGGCTCGCGCCGGGGGCTGTTCCCTCCTGACTCCTGACTCCTGACTCCTGACTCCTGACTCCTGACTCCTGACTCCTGAACCCTCCATGCACTGTCACGTCAACCTTTCCGACGTCGCCGCCGAAATTCGCGACGGCGACTTGCTGCTGTTCCGCGGCCGAGGGCCGATCGCCCGGTTGATCGGCGTCGCCGGCCGCAGCGACTACACCCATGCGGCCCGTGCCGTGTGGTGGGGCAACGATCTGTTTTGTTGCGAGGTGCGCGAGCTCCGCGGCGGCCGGGCGGTCACGCTCGAGAGCCAGGTGCGGCGCTATCCCGGCGCCATCGACGTGTTCGAGGTCAACCCTTCGAACCGCTGGCGCGAGTACGACCGCCGCGGCGCGGTGCGATTCCTACGGCGGCTGGCTGGCTGCGACTACGGCTACCTGGGCGTGCTCCAGGCGGCGCTGCGACATGCCCCCCTGTGGCGCTTCCTGGTCCGCCCGGACAGCGATGACAAGCGAGTGACCGACCAGCCGCCGTTTTGTTCTCAGGCTTCGACGATGGCCGACCGACTGGGCGGCGGCGTCGACCCCGTGCCGCATCTGGCCGACCGGCTGACCGAGCCGGCGGACCTCGCGCGCAGCCCGTTCTTCCGCTACCGCTTCACGCTGGGAGAGGCATAACCATGAACGCATTCTGGAAAGATCCCGTGCGGCGCGAGTTGATTGTGGCGGCCGCGATCGGATTTACGTGGGCCGTATTGGGGTTCGCCCTGGCGGCGCGGGGACAGCCGCCAAAAGAAACCTCCGGCTCCCTCCCCCTTGTGGGGAGGGTTGGGGAGGGGGGCGAAGTGGGTACACGCTTCATCACCCTTCCCCCAACCCCTCCCCATCAAGGGGAGGGGTTGGGGGAAGTTTTAACTGCCGGATCCACAACCACCTTCCCACCGGCACGGCCAACGTCGGCAGCGGCACGCTGATCGACGTGACCGCCGACCGCCGCCACGGGCTGGTGCTCTCCTGCGCCCACTTGTTCACCGAAGGGACCGGCCGCGTCATCGTCGAGTTCCCGGGCGGCCAGACGCACGGCGCCAAGGTGCTGGCCGTCGATCGCGAGGCCGACCTCTCGGCGCTCGAGATCGCGACGCCCGCGGGCGTTGCGGCGCCGGTGGCGATCGACATCGCGCCGGCCGCCACGCTCACCGCCTGCGGATTCGGACCCAGCGGTCAATTGCGCTGCGTCGCGGGACCGGTCATCTGCACGGCGGCCAGCGCCGGCCAGGAGAGCGTGCAGATTTCCGGCGCCGTGCGCTCCGGCGACTCCGGCGGCGGCGTGTTCGACGCCCAGGGGCGGCTCGTGGCCGTTGTGTGGGGCGAGTCGGGCGGCGTGACCTACGCATCCACGGGCGGGCCGTTGCGGCGGTTCTTGCAGCGCGTGACGGGCCGCTCGTACGGCGCGACGCAGATTGCCTCGGCGGCGATCTGTCCTGATGGGACGTGTCCCCTGGTGGCGCCGGGGTCGATCGGCGCCGCGCCGGCGGGGCGTAGCCCCGCGGCTGGGGGCGGCGCGTGCCCGTGCGGGCCGCGGTGGAGCACGCTGGACGCGCGGCTCGCCGCGCTCGAGAACGGCAAGCAGGACCGCGGCGACTACGCTCACCGGGGCGACCTTGCCCAGCTCGACGGCCTGCATCGCCAGCAGCACGACGCGCTGGCCGGCTGGCTCGACCAACTCGGTTCGCTCATCGCCGGCGCCGGCCGCGCCGCTCTGCCGGTCGCGGCCACGGCGCTGGGCATCAGCGGGCCGGCAGGGTGGGGACTGCTCGCGGCGACGGGCATCGGCGCCTGGCTCGTGGGTCGCCGAAGGGCGCGAGGCGCGGGGCGCGAGTTGAGAAACAGAATCCGCAACTCGCGCCTCGCAACCCGCGCCTCAGGAGGCGACCGCCGCTGCGGCCGACTCGTTTCGCGACGCAAGCATCCGCATCGAAACCCAGGCGCCGATCGAGCGCGACGATCGTGAAGCTCGCGAACTTCTACGACTTTCGCAGCTCGAGGGACGTGACCCGCTACAAGATGCGCTTGCAGGACGCCTTGCGCTCGACCGGCTCGACGCGCTTGCCGAGGGCGACGCTGATCCGTAGCGAGCGCGCCTGGCCGACGAGCTGAGGCGCGAGCTGCGCGAGCGCTTCAACGACGTGGCGCCGACGAAGTTTGGCGTAAATGTGGAATGAGGAATGGGGAATGGGGAAACAGACGGGACAATTGTCCCCATTCCCCATTCCCCATTTGAACTCCAACCATTTCGGTTTTCCTTCCCCTTCCCCGTACTGAGGAACTTCCCTATGCCTGCTGGATCGCCTGGTAAAGAACAGTTTCGTCGCGTGATCGTCGAGTTTCGCAATTTGCACATCCTCGCGGCGCTGGGGCCGCTGTTCGATTTTCGCAGCGAAGTGGTCGCCAACGATGAGTTCGGCGTCCGCGGCGGGCTCGACGATACGACCAAGGACCACTACGTGGAGCACCTGCTGGCGTGCGATCGCATGCGGCGGCGGGTGACGTACAACCCCGAGAAAACGCCGTTGGGCGATCTCATCGAGCGAGCCGTCAATTCCGGCGAGACGCTCGTCGGCTCGCCGGCCCCGTTTGGCGGCGACGAGATTCAGGAGGCGCCGGGTGGGCTGGTCGCGCTGCCGTGGGCGGTCGATGGGACCGACGCGAACATCCCGCTGCAGAGCCAGCTCAACTTCCGCAGCCAGAACGCGCTGGTGCTGCTGGGGGCCATCGACCGTGCGATCGTCAATTGGACGCGGCTCGAAAGCCGCTTCCGCACGTCGTTCATCTACGTGAAGGATTCGATGCGGATGTACGGCAGCTACGTGCAGGTGCTCGAGTACCTCAAGGCGTTCGCCGGCGACGTGAACCGCGTCGACATGGCTGCCGGCGTGCGTCCCACGGAGGAGCCGCTGGGTCCGACCGATTCGCCGAACCTGCGCACCGAGTCCGCGGCGGGCGCCGGGTCTGCGAAATAAGAATCAGTCCGTTCCCCTCCCCTCGACGGGGAGGGGTGAAGCCCTGGGTACACGCACTGGATTTCCCAATCGAGTACCCGGCGTCCACCCCCTCCCCAGCCCTCCCCACAAGGGGGAGGGGGCCGGAGAGACAAACGATATGGACCCCAATCACCAACTCGAAACGCAAGTCGCCGCGATCGTTGCGTATCTGCGTGCGGAGCTCGGTTACGACGCCGACGCTCCGGGCAGTCTGCGCCGCACGGTCCAGGAACACGCGGCCGCGCTCCGCACCATCGATGACGCCCTGCGCGGCCGCGGCGACGAGCTGGGCCTGGCGGGGTGGCTCCTGGTGATCCGCCGCACGTGGATCACGCTGGTCGCGCTGTTGGGCGCTGCCAGCGGGTATGTGCTGAACGATGTGGTTGAGGCGCTGAGCAGAAACTGATGCGCGAGGCTGGATGCTGGATGGGAAGATCGAGCATCGAGCATCCAGCAGCAAACCCCCGGCTTGCGCCGGGGGCTATCTCCCTCCTGAACCCTGAACCCTGAACCCTCCAAGTTTTCCCATGCACATCCGCGACCGCATCAAAGAACTTCGCCGCGTGCCTGCGACTGAGCTACGGCCGAATCCCCGCAACTGGCGCACGCATCCCCAGCGGCAGCGCGACGCGCTGCGCGGGGCGCTGGCCGAAGTGGGCTATGCCGATGCGCTGCTGGCCCGGGAGCTGGAGGACGGCTCGCTTGAGCTCGTCGACGGCCACTTGCGGGCCGAGACGACGCCGAACGCGATCGTGCCGGTGCTCGTGCTCGACGTGACGCGCGAAGAGGCCGACAAGATTCTGCTCACGCTCGACTCGCTCGCCGGCCTGGCCGGCGTCGACGACGAGCGGCTTGCCGAGTTGCTTGCGTCGACGGAGTTCGCCAGCCCGCACCTTGCCGACATGCTCGCGGGCGTGGCGCGCGACGCCGCAGAACTCGACGCCGAGCTAGCAAAAGCTGGCGATCGCCCCGATGTCGCCATTCCCGAGTCGTGGCAGGTCGTCGTCGAATGTGCGGACGAAGCGGACCAGCAGGCGGTGTTCGAACGACTTCGTGCGGAGGGATACAAGTGCCGCGTGTTAACGTTGTGAAGAGGCGCGAGTTGGGGGGCGCGAGGCGCGAGTTGGTAAGAATTCAAGCAACTCGCGCCTCCCAGCTCGCGCCTCGCGCCTATCCTCATGTGAGATCATGCCATGCCGATGCTTGAAATTGACGTTGCGTATCTTGTTTTGATTCCTTCCGCGTACAGCAAGTCGCCGGCATGTTCGACGTGCCGCTGGCCGCGAAGTGCCACGAGCGATTCGCCGTCGACCTGCCCGACCACGGCGAGCCGTGGGACGTCGGCCTCATCGTCGGCCCTTCGGGCAGCGGCAAGAGCACCGTGGCCGGCCGGGCGTTTGGCGACGTACTTTACCGCGGCGCCGAGTGGCCCGCCGACCGCGCGGTGATCGATTGCTTCGGCGACGCGCCCGTGCGGCAGGTCGTCGAGTTGCTCACTGCGGTGGGCTTCAGCAGCCCGCCGTCGTGGGTGAAGCCGTACCACGTGCTGAGCACGGGCGAGCGGTTTCGGTGTGATTTGGCACGCGCCCTGGCGGGCGGGTGGGCAGTGGGCAGCAGGCAGTGGGCAGTACGGAGCGAAGCAGCAGCAGTCGGGAACGGCGATTCCCCTCCTACTGCCCACTGCCCACTGCCCACCGCCCACTGCCCACTCTCCCCTGGTCGCCTTCGACGAATTCACCTCGGTCGTCGATCGCAACGTCGCACGGGCCTGCTCCGCCGCCATTGCGAAGGGCATTCGACGCGGGACGATCCCGTGCCGATTCGTCGCGGTGACGTGCCATTACGACGTGGCCGAGTGGCTCGAAGCGGACTGGGTGCTGGACATGGCCGCGGGGCGCCTTGAACGGAGGCGTCTTCGGCGTCCAACAATCGCCATCGAAATCTACCGCTGTGGCCATGCGGCGTGGCGGCTGTTTAAGCGTCATCACTATCTGAGCGGAGCGCTCGCGGTGGGCGCTCGCTGCTACCTCGCTACCTGGAACGGCGAACCGGTGACGTTCTGCGCCACGCTCCCGGTGATCGCCAAGAAGAACCACCGCCGCTTCACGCGAATCGTCACGCTGCCGGATTACCAGGGGATGGGCATCGGCATGCACGTCGTCGCGGCGGTGGCGGCGCTGCACCGGGCCGAGGGACTGCGAATCAACGTCACCAGCAGCCATCCTGCGCTCATCCGCCACTGCCGTCGTTCGCCCGACTGGAAAACCGTCAATGTGAAGAAGATCGGCACGGCTCCCCGCGGCGCCGGGCGTTTCCCGGGCTATCGCCGCAGCGCGGGCCGCAGCGTGGTTTCGTTCGAGTACATCGGATCATGAGTGACATCGCACTGCTAACGCCGCGTCAGAAAGAGCAAGTTCTCAACGTGCTGCGCGTGGGCTGCCGGCGGCAGACCGCGCTCGACTTCGTCGGCATCGGCGCAGACGAGCTGCATTCCGAGATGGTGCGCGACGCCGCGTTTGCCCGCGACGTGCTGCAGGCCGAGGCCGTGGCCGAGATTCAACACATGAGCCGTGTTCAGTCGGCCGCCAAGGACGACCGAAACTGGCGGGCCAGTGCGTGGTGGATCGAACGGCAGCGGCAAGATGTCGCGGCAACCGACGCCAGTCCCACGCGCTGGCACGTCGTCGAGTTGGTCGAGCGACTCGCCCAGGTGATTGTCACCGTGCTGGACGATGAGGAGCTGCGCCACGCGCTGCTGGAGCAACTTCTCGTGGCGGTGGAGACCGAACGCAGGGGGGTGCGCGACGCGGCAATTCCCGCGAGCCCCGCGCCTCCGCTGCTGACGGAGGCGTCGCCGTCATGAGTGCACCGCTGCGATCGCATCCGACCGACGAAGGCGACGGACGCTTGTCCACGCCCGCGGCCTCTCTCGCGGAGTTGCTCGTGCAGGAAGTCTACCGCTGCGCGGGAGCTGCCGCGGCTTGTCGAACGGACTCGCACCGGGACCTGTTGGCCTGGGGCCGCATGTACTTGCCCGCTTACTTTCGCTGCGCCCCTTCGCGAATGCATGCGTGGCTGGCTGACGAGCTGGACCGCATAACGCACCACCGCGGGGGCAAGCTGAATTTGCTCGCCCCGCGCGGCAGCGCCAAGAGCACCGTCGGCGCGTTGTGTTACGTGCTGCGCAGCGCCGTCGAGGGACTTGAACCCTACATCTGGATCATCTCGGCGACGAAAGAACAGGCCGCGGCGCATCTCGACCATATCAAGGCGGAATTGGAAGACAACGCCCGGCTGGGGCGGGCCTATCCGCGCTCGGCGCGTCGCGGCGGCGTGTGGCGGAGCGGCGCTATCGAGCTGCTCAACGGCGCCGTCGTCGAATCCTACGGCGCCGGCCAGCAACTGCGCGGGCGGCGGCGGCGCGAGCATCGTCCGTCGCTCATCGTGTGCGACGACGTGCAAAACGACCTGCTCGCCGCGTCGCCGCTGCAGCGCGCGGCGTGCCAGCAGTGGTTTCACGGCGTCGTGCTGAAGGCGGGCGACCAGCGCACGAATGTCGTCAACCTGGCCACGGCGCTCCATCGCGACGCGCTGGCGATGAACCTGCACGGGGCGCCGGGCTGGACGAGCGCCTTGTTCCGCGCCGTCGAGCGCTGGCCCGACAACCTCGAACTGTGGCGGCAGTGGGAGGTCCTTGCCGCCGATCGCACTCGGGCCGATGCGACCGCCGCGGCACGGGCGTTTTTCGAGTCGCACCGCGCTGAGATGCTGGCCGGCAGCGATGTGCTGTGGCCCGAGCGCGAGGATCTGTACGAGCTGATGATGATGCGGCTGTTCGAGGGCCGCGCGTCGTTCGAACGCGAGAAGCAAAACTCGCCGATCGATCCCGAACGGTGCGAATGGCCGGACGAATACTTCGAGCAGCATATCTGGTTTCACGAGTGGCCGGCCGATCTGGCGGTGCGGACGATCGCCCTGGATCCCAGCAAGGGCGCCGATGCGCGGCACGGCGACTACTCAGCCTACGTGCTGCTGGGAGTCGATCCCGCCGGCACGCTGTACGTGGACGCGGACCTCGCGCGGCGTCCGACCCCGCAGATGGTCGCGGACGGCGTTGCGTTGTGCGTGCAGTTTCGGCCGCATGCGTTGGGCGTTGAATCGCATCAGTACCACGACCTGTTGGCCGCGGAGTTCGCGGCTGAGTTCCGCCGCCGCACGGCGCGCCTCACGCCGCCGTTGGCCATTCACAATCGCGTTAATAAGGATGTACGAATCCGAAGTCTCGGACCGTATCTGTCGCAGCGGCTGATGCGGTTTCGATCGCACAGCGCGTCGACGCAGCTCCTGGTCGACCAGTTGCGCGACTTCCCGCTGGGCGACCACGACGACGGGCCCGACGCCCTGGAGATGGCCGTGCGGTTGGCGAACCACCTGCTCGACGGTCGCAGCGCGGACGACGGCCTGGGCGATCGGTTGCCGATCGGAAACTGAACCCAATCAACTGCAGAACGGAAATGGACGCGGATGAACGCGGATTGGGCGGATGGACGCGGATCGGAGGAACATCAGGCAGGAAGAGAAGAGTTCCTGTTCTGTTTCTTATTTTTCTTTCTGATCCGCGGAAATCCGCAAAATCCGCGTTCATCTGCGTCCCATTCCCATATGTCAATATAGAAAGGTGATATTTATGTCAAAGATGTCTGGGCTCAACGATTCGCTTGAAACTCGCCTCGCCGAAGCCTGCGACGCCCTCTGGGACGCGGTCGTCGACCCGCGCGAAGCATATCTCGACGACGAGGGATTATGGTGGCGCCGCGTCAACTCCCCCGCCAGTCCCGACCAAGCCTGGTCGGGGCTGGCTGTGCTCGACGAGCAGCAGCTCGACGCCGTGCGGGGCGAGTGCCGCCATCTGGCCGCGACCAACGAGTTCGCCGTCAACGGCCACGAAAATCGCATCAGCTACCTCGTCGGCCCGGGGCACGGCTACCGAGCCGCCGTGCGGAAGGGGGCGACGCCGCAGCTCGACCTCGCCGCCGACGTGCAGCAGGTGCTCGACGAGTTTCTCGAAGCCAACGCCTGGCAGTCGCGGCAGCAGGAAATCGTGCGCCGCATGGATCGCGACGGCGAGGCGTTCCTGCGGTTCTTCGTCGACGCCGGCGGGCTGACCCGTGTGCGGTTCGTCGAGCCCGAGCAGGTGCGCACGCCGCCGGAGCTGGCCCGGCTGCCCTGGGCCAGCTTCGGCATTCAGACCGAGCCGGATGACGTCGAGACGCCCGTGGGCTATTACATCGACGGCGAGCCGGTGGACGCGGCCCACATTCAGCATCGCAAAGCCAACGTGGACGCCAACGTGAAGCGGGGGCTGCCGCTGTATTACCCGGTGCGAAAGAACCTGCGCCGCGTCGAGAAGCTGCTCCGCAACATGAGCGCGGTGGCGGAAATCCAGTCGGCCATCGCGCTCATTCGCAAACACCGCAGCGCCGCGCGCAACGGCATCGAAGCCTTCGCCGAGTCCGAATCCGCCGCTTGCGGCTTAGCGCGGGACCCCTCCCGCCCCCGCCGCCTCGCCCACTACGCCCCCGGCACGATCCTCGACGCCCCCGCGGGCCTCGAATACGACTTCCCCGCCGCGGGGGTGAACGCCGCCGCGTTCGTCGCCGTGCTGCAGGCCGAGCTGCGGGCCATCGCCGCACGGCTGGTGATGCCGGAGTTCATGTTCACGTCCGACGCGTCGAACTCGAACTACGCGTCGACGCTCGTGGCCGAGGGGCCTGCGGTCAAGATGTTCGAACGGCTGCAGGCGACGCTGAGGCAGGACGACGCGGCGGTCATGCGGCGGGTGATCGACAACGCCGTGGCCGCGGGGCGGCTGCCGGCCGAGGTGCGGTCGCGAGTCGACGTCCTGGTCTCGCTGCCGTCGCTGCACGTGCGCGATCAGTTGCGCGAATGCCAGATCGACCGCATCGCGTACGAGCACGGCGTGCTATCGGCCCAAACGTGGAGCCAGCGGCTGGGGCTCGACTACGACCAGGAGCAGAAGAACCGGGCGGTGTGCGTGATTCACGAGCATCCGCCGGAGTGAGGAGTTGCCCGGTCGACGGTCATTCTGAGGTCTGCCGAAGAATCTTGTACGCGGCATCCTGAACGATGGCAATGTTCAGGGAGATCGAAGCAAGACTCTTCGGCGGACCTCAGAATGACAGCGGGGCGACTGGGAATGGGACGCGGATGAACGCGGATTGGGCGGATGGACGCGGATCAAGACTAGGGATGCACAGAGAGAAGGAACACTAATAAACGCTAATAACCGCTTATCCGGATTAGCGTAGATAAGCGTTTATTAGCGTTCCTCCCATCCGATCCGCGTCCATCCGCAAAATCCGCGTTCATCCGCGTCCCATTCCCCGCTTGCTCCGAGTGGGCCGTTCGCCGTTTCGATACTGCACCCTTGTGCTCACTTCTTCCGCTCAGCAAGGTAGCGCCGAAATATCGGGGCTACGCCGAGTTCCACGGCGCCAAGGCCCGCCACTCCAAGTAGACTTCCGAACCAACCGTCAGGCCGCACGCCTGTCGCCCACAGGAGCACACCGGCCGGGATGAACGCAATGTAGGATAGTCGCAACATCCAAATAAACATGCCGCAAAGAATTGCCTCACGTCGAAACTTTTGTTGCCCATCTGTCATTTGCTCAGTATGGCTTGGAGGAAGCTCTCTGGATACGCTCCCCGAATGGCACTTGAATTTTCGTAACCTATTACGCGGTTTGTCTTTTGTAGTT
>CAYSFP010000043.1:0-26296 GCA_964430075.1 uncultured Planctomycetaceae bacterium
GCGAAGAGCGCCGCTTCGTCGCCGCCGGTGCCGGCGCGGATTTCCATGATGCACCGCGTGCGCACCGCGTCGGCGCCGCCGAGGGTGAGCTCGAGCAGCTCGTTCCAGAGCGCCTCGCGCGACTCGATCAACTCAGGCAGCTCGGCCTCGGCCAGCTCGCGGACCTCGATGTCGTCGCCTTCGATCATCTCGCGGGCGTCGGCAATCTGGTCGTTCAGCTCTTTGAACCGCCGATACTTCTGCGCGAGCCTAGCCAGGGCCCCGCGCTCGCGCGAAACCGCCGCAATGCGGGCGCCGTCGGACAGGACCTCGGGATCGAGCAGTTGCGCTTCAAGCTCCTCGAAGCGGGCCAGATTCTTTTCGAGGAGATCGCGCATGGGAGAAGGCTGGAGGCTGGAGAGTGCTTACTTCGTCCTGATTGTCCCCCTCCCTTTGATGGGGAGGGGTTAGGGGAGGGGTGAGGAAGCGGATACCCGCCGCGCCCCCCTCCCTAGCCCTCCCCACGAGGGGGAGGGGACCGGAAGGAATCAAGTGAAGCTACTTCTCCGCCTTGGCCTTCTTGCCGCCGGCGAGGCTGGCGTAGCCGGCCTTGGCGAACTTGTTCTTGAACTTCTCGATGCGGCCGGCCGTATCGACGAACTTCAGCTTGCCGGTGTAGAAGGGGTGGCAAGCGCTGCAGATATCGACCTTCAGCTCCTTGCGAGTGCTGCGGGTGACGAACGAGTTGCCGCAGCCGCACGTGACTTGCGTTTCGTAGTACGCGGGATGGATCTCGTTTTGCATGGCTGGGCTCGCGGGCGAGAACTGAAGGCTGGCGGGACTAGTGGAATCCAGAATTTTATCGGTCGGGATTTCGACCGGCAAGGCCCGCTGAACTCGGGCGGTGGGCCGGTGAAACAGGCGATCTACCACGGAGGCACGGAGGACACAGAGGGAATTCAGAAGTATGACGTAGAAGGAAGGAGAAATAATTCGTTGGCATATCGACTTCCGGCGCCCTACTTCTTACGTCGTACCTCCTTCTTAACTCCCCTCTCTGTGTTCTCCGTGC
This sequence comes from uncultured Planctomycetaceae bacterium, assembly GCA_964430075.1. Lineage (GTDB taxonomy): Bacteria > Planctomycetota > Planctomycetia > Pirellulales > Lacipirellulaceae > Lacipirellula. Next base: position 1,052 of record CAYSFP010000043.1, read on the forward strand.
CTCTGTGGTCAATCCGTCCCCTTCGCAGCCGATCTGCCAGCACCGTATCGATTAACAGCTGCATGACGTGGTAGGCGACCATCGGCAGGACGGCGAGGCCGCCGAAATCGATGGCGATGGCCAGGCCCACCATGAGCGTTTTCTGACTGCCGGCGAAGGCGACGCCGATCTGGTCGGGGCTGGAGAGGCCGAATCTGCCGCCCGACCAGAAGCCCACCCACCAGGCCGCCATGTGGACCGCCGCCACGAGCGCAATCATGGCGACGATCTGGCCGGCTAGCGGCGCGACGCCTTCGCGGAGCGCGCCGAGTTGGCGTCCGCATTCGACGGCCCCGACGAGCACCATCGAGAGGATGCCGAGCTGGGCGTAGAGGGCGAGGCCCTTGGCGTGCTGCGTCGCCCTCGCACGAATGGGCGCGAGCGCCCGAAACGATTGCCCCAAGATGATTGGTAGCGCAACGAGCAATGCGAGCCGCACGACCATGTGCATAAAATCCTGCTCGCCGCCCCTGCGTCCCACAAGCAGTTCGAGCCACGCCGGCGTGGCGACGACGCATGCGAGCCCGGTCGACATCGTCGTGAGCACGGCAATCGTGTCGTTGCCGCCGGCGCGGCGGGTCCACACGGCGGCAGACGCCTGCGTGCAGGGCACGACCGAGGCAATGATCAAGCCGTCGGCAAGGCTCGACTCGAGCGCGTGGGACGCCAGCCACGCCAAGACGGGCACGACGCCGAGATTCACCACGAAAGCCAGCGCCGCGCCCGTCGGGCGGCGCACCGCGCCCCACACCGTTCGCGTCTCAAGCCCCAGCGACATCACCAGCAGCACGCTGGCGATGACCCCATCCTGCGGCAGGAAGTTGGCGACGGGCGCCAGCCGTTCGGGCCGGGCGATGCCGAGGAACAACAGCGCGACCAGCGCCGCGAGAAACCACTGTCGTCGCAAGGCGCTGAGCATGCGGCGTCTGCCTTCGGATTGCCATCCAAACCGCGTAAAGCGACGTCGGCGAGTAGCCGCGATGCTACGCATCGCCGGTGTGCTGCCATGGCGGAGTCCACCGCGCAACGCCTGCGATGCGTAGCATCGCGGCTATTCTGTCACGTTGGCGTTGGGCGCGGTGGAGTTCGACGCATCGACGGCCGTTTCGTCAACCATCGTCTCCGACGCCTCCGCGAGCAACTTCGCACGGACGAGGTTGCCCTCGCGCTGCGGATCGCCGTCGGGCGTCGCTTCGAGCAGTTCGATCGCGTCCGCGCTGCGCTCTTGCATTTCGTAGGTCCGCGCGAGGTTGTAGCGGGCGCCTGGCGCCCACCTCCCCTGGGGTTCGCGCTCGAGCGAGCGCTCGCCCAGCCACTGGGCCGCCACCTCGTAGTCGCCGCGGCTGTAGCACAACAGGCCCAGCCAGTAACTGGCGGCGCTCTTGGCGGCCTCGTACACGGTGCGCTTAGCAGGTTCTTCCTTTTCCAGCCTCGCGTCCGGCGGCCGCACCGTGGGGTCCTGATACAGCACGGCGGCGTCGACGTGGCCTTCGCGGGCCTCGGCGAGCGGGTCGGTCCGTTCGGCGGCGCGAATGCCCTTGTTGCCTTGGAAATGCAGGACGCGCGCTTTCCACAACAATGGCCGCTCGGCAAACGGAGCGAATTCGGCGGCCGCGAGATCACGCCATTGCCGTTTTTTCTCATTCGGCACGTTGGGCATCGTCGCCTCGTCATGGAGCGCCTGGAACGGCTGCTCCCACAACGTGACGCCGCCGATGCGCGGCAGCTTGGCGACGCGCTCGGCAAGTGCGCTGGCGTCGGTCGCCAGTTCGACGAAGTCTTCGCCCTCGATCTTGGCTTCCAGAAGCGACATCCGACGCGCCAGTTGCAGCGGCGACGCGACGACCAGCGCCGTGGCGCCGTCGAGCTGCTCGGCGGTGAGCGGGTAGGTGAACTTGTCGCCGACGTCGAACTGGCGAAGCAAGCCGTCGTTTGCCGCCAACTCGGCGAGCGTGCCCACGTCGCCCGCGCCCCCGGGGCCGGGGAGCGGCAGCCCGAGTGCGGGGTCGAACAGGTAGAGCTGGTCTTCGATCAGCGCCGCGGCCAGCAGGGGCGGCTTTGCCTCGTCCTCGCCCTGCCCTGGTCGCAAGAGCACGACGTCGATCGCCTGTTGGCGGCAAAACTCGGCGAACACCCACGCACGATGTTCGGCCGTGCCGTGGCCGTAGGCAAGCGCTTGCCAGGGGTGGTGGATCATGACGGCGGCGCGCTGGTGCGGGTCATCCCCTTCGCCCACCGGCGGATCGAGCTGGATGTTGCGCACCGTCCAGTCGAAGAGGGCGACGGCCGCGTCCAGGTCGTTGATGATCTCGCTGCGAACCCACTGCGAAATGTCGCGGCACCAGACCGCTTCCTCGAGCAGCCGCCCCTCGGCGTCGTCGAACACGCCGTCGCGCAGATTGCTCGCAGCAATGGCTTTGGCGACGCCTTCCGATTCGCGGAGCGAGACCGGGAGTTGCTCAATCAGCGGGTCGAGGCGCCAGGCATCGTCCTCGCCCGCCGGGGGGAGGTTGCGCAGCCACTGGTTGGCTCGTTCGACGACCAGCCGCAGCGCGGCCAGGTCGGGGCTCGGCTCCCAGCCGGCGGCCGGTTTCCGCAGATTGACGTACGAATTCATCATCGACCGGATCGCGTCCATCCGCTTATCGGAGTAACGCCAGATTTCGATGCGCTCCGGCGTGAGCACGGGGCCCGTGAGACCCCGTTCCAGGATGACCGCGTTTTCCGGATCGGTCACGTCGCGCCGCCGGACTTCCAGCTCCAGGGCCTTGCGCTGCTCGATGTTGCGTTCCGCGGCGTCTTCGTCGTAGTTGACGTAGAAGCGAACGATGTCCCCCCGTTTGACGCCGAGCGTTTGGAATAAGGCGTTGCCATCGACGGCCTGCAGGAAGTTGAACGGACCGTCTTTCGTTTGCGGATTCTGAACGCAGATGGCCCGAACTTCTTCGCCGTTGGCGCTGGTGGCGGCCGTGAGGATCGGCTGGGCGGGCAGCAGGTCGAGGTCGAGGCTGTTGGGCAGATCGTTCAGCGTGGCGGCGACGCTGTTGAGGTACACGTCGGCGTTGTCGCCGCGGAACCGCAAGTTGCGGGTGGTGTTCTCCGTCTCGCTGTGGCAGCCCGACAGGCCCGCGGCAACGATGACGCCCCCCGCGAGGGCGGCGGCTCCCAGGATCCTCGTGGATTTCGACAATTGCGGCATTCCCACGTTCAATTCACTTTCAGGACAAGACGGTGCGGTGTGACGAGTTGGAGTTTGAAAAGCTGGCCGCCGCTTCGCGAATGGCAATCAAGCGTCGCATGACGCCTTCGAGCTCGGCCAGCGGGATCATGTTCGGCCCGTCGCTGGGGGAATTATCGGGGTCGGGATGCGTTTCGCAAAATAGCCCGTCGACGCCCACCGCCATCGCGGCGCGGGCGAGCGGCTCGACCATCGCGCGATTGCCGCCCGTGGCGTCGCCCAGGCCGCCCGGCTCCTGGACGCTGTGAGTGGCGTCGAACACCACCGGGCAGCCCAGAGCGCGCATCTGCGGCAGGGCTCGCATGTCGTTCACCAGCCGGCCGTAGCCGAAGAACGTGCCGCGCTCGCAGAGGAGTGCGTCGTGGCAGCCAGCTTCGGCGAGCTTCGCGACGACATGGCGCATGTCGCCCGGCGCCATGAACTGACCTTTCTTGACGTTGACGGCGCGGCCCGTTCGCGCGGCGGCGACGAGCAGGTCGGTCTGTCGGGCAAGGAATGCGGGGATTTGGAGCAGGTCGCAAACTTCGCCCACCGGCGCGGCCTGGGATGATTCGTGGATGTCGGTAGTGACCGGCAGCCCCGTGATGCGTCGCACTTCCGCGAGCAGCCCAAGGCCGGCGCTCAGGCCGACGCCGCGGAAGGCCGTGCCGCTGGTGCGGTTCGCCTTGTCGAACGACGCCTTGAAGACAAGCGACACCGGAAGCTGAGCGGCGATGCGCTTCAGCTCCGCGGCAATCTCCAGCGCGAGATCCAAATCCTGCAGCACGCAGGGACCGGCGATCCACAGCAGGTGCTGGCCAGGTCCAACCAGGTACGGGCCCACTTTGGCGGAGTTGTTGGGCACGGGCGGCGGAATTCCTGAGGGGGATAAAACGAATGAAGCAAAAAGAGGGTGCGAGGCTTGGCAGTGCCGCGGGATGGCCCACTCGAGAGAGTCAGGGCCAAATATATCTCGTCAACGTAATTACGGTCACCGGCGAACAGGAGTGCGGTGGATTTCAAATTGAGATTCGTGGAGATTCGTGCGCCGCCACGCTGTCGCCGCGCGAACTGGATTGTGTGCGACGAGTACGTCGCGGCGCCCTTTCTTAACGGGTGGCCTGAGAATCACAAATTCAAGTCAGGTCAATAGTTGCGACGAAGAGCTGCATTCGGAAATCTCAGAATGCGACAATCTGAGCCTCCAAGTCGGCGTTCGGCGGGGATCCCGCTGTTCGCGCTGCGATCCGCTACGATTCGCGCTAGATCGCCGCAGCAAATCCATGGCGTTCACTCCACCCACCGAGGTTCGGCTGATCCCCACTTTCGCCGGGATGATATCGCTAAGTCATTGAAAAATAACGAGTTGCGGACGAAGTCTCGCCCTGGGACGAAGCGCATTCGATTGGAGCCAAACATATGGCACGCTGGCTGCATGAAGAGGGTGCGTCGCTCCCAGGGCTACCCTGCGGGCGACGACAATCAATTTGCTGGCCCGCGGGGCCTCGAACGAAGTTGTGACGGGTCGGTTCACTTGCCCCTGACCGATCTGTCGAGTCAAAGCGTATTTGACTCGTTCGAGGCCCGCTTTTTTTGCGCTCGGAGACCACGAAAGGAACGAAAGACACGAAAAATCGGATGAAGCCAATCACTGCTGACGGGAGCAGTCTCAGGCAGTTTGGTCCGCGCTCGGATCTTCGCAATCTGTTTCGTGTATTTCGTCTTTTTCGTGGTTGCTCTCGCGTCCGCCGGACATGGGCAGCGTGCGGGTCATGAACACGCTGTACGGGTCGAGCACGTAATCCGCAAATGGCCCGCAGTATTCGAAGCCGAACTGTCCGTACAGACGACGGGCGGGCTCGAACGCTTCCATCGAGCCGGATTCGAGGCTGAGCCGGCAGTAGCCGCGGCGGGACGCCTCGTCCAGGATTTGCTCGAGCAGCCGCCGGGCGACGCCCTTCTGGCGATGCGCGGCAGCGGTGTGCATCGACTTGATCTCACCGTGCCGCGGGTCGAGCTCTTTCAGCGCGCCGAAGCCTAACAACTCCTCGCCATCCCAGACGCTCCAAAAGGTAATCTCGCGTCGGCGCAGTCCGTCGAGGTCGAGCGCGTGGATGCTCTCCGGCGGGCTGTGCAGCGTCATGCCGTGCAAGTGAACGTGCAGCAGGTCGATGATGCGCTGGTCGGTAAGGTCATCGACGCGGATTTGCATTTGGCTTGCCAGGGGGGAACAACGCTCAGCGTCCAAAGTAGTCCTTGAACCACTGCTTCCAGGGCCACTTCCAGAATCGCAGGCCATAGAACATGGCGGTCAGGAGGATCGTCAGGAGGCAGACGATCGCGATTCCGGCGACGCGAAGGGGATCGAAGGCGGGGGCATCTTTGGCCATGCGTGTAGTGTAGTCGTCTCGCCGAGCGAGACGAAGATTCCTCTCGCGGAGCGAGAGGACTACGAACAGCAGGCGTCACCGCCCGCCCCGTGGTTTAACGTTTCTGCCCCAGACGGCGCCAGGCAGTTGATTGTGATAGACCCGCGGCCGCTTGCGAGCGAGTTGCTTCATCTCGTCGGGAATCTCCGTTTCGCGAAATTCGCCGCCATTGGCGGCCGCGATCTCCTGGAGATTGCGGCGCGCGGCGACGCTGCCGCCCAGCCCGATGCCCACCGTGTGGATGGGGACCTGGCCGGCGCCGGCGGTCAGCAGAAACGCCATTTTCCGCTCGCCCTGGATGCGGCCGTCGCTGAGCAGAAAGACCGTGTCGGGCTCGATCGAGGCGGCGGCGGCCAGCGCATCGACCACGGCGTCGCCCAGGCACAGCTCGACCGTGTCGAGCCAGGCGGCCACACGCTCTTTGTTGCGGTCGGTCGGCCGCAAGTAGTCCTGTGCCGGATCCGGATAGAACAGCGGGTAAGCGGCGTCGCTGTAAAAGATGATGTAGAACTCTTGTTTGTCGGTGAGCGCGTCGAGGCTGCGGCGCAGCTCGGCGATGACGGTTTCGAGCCGGCCGCCCTGCATGCTGCCGGAATTGTCGAGCACGAATACGATGCGGCGGCCTTCGATTTTCGTGCCGAAGAACTCGGCAGTCGCTTCGGCGCCGAGGCCGCTGCCGAACTCGGCGAGGCCGCCGGTCCCCGCGCCGAACAGTCCGCCGGCGCCGCCAAGCCCGCCGGGCGGCCCGCTTTCCGGGCCGCCGCCCCCGCCGCCGATCAGAGCGACGTCGTCGGTCAGATCGCCGACGAGGCCCGCGCCCTCAGCCATGCCGAGCGTTGGCGTGCCTGGATCGACGACCTCGCCGACGGAGGCGCTCGCGAGTTCCGCGAACGCCCCCTCGGCGGCGGCCCCATCCGGCGGTGACGGGGGAACCGCCGCCTCGGCCAGTTCAATCTCGTCGGACGCAGCCGGTGCGAAGACCAGGTCCATCACCTCGCGCGGGCTGATTTGCGTGATCGTGACCAACGAGAGCAGCGCGACCAGAAGACCGTGAACCGCCAGACTAGCCGACCAAGCCGACCAGCGGCGCGGCGGCTTAGCTTGCGGCGCGGTCGCCGTCGTTCGCGTTGACGGTGCGGAGTGCGGCCGGCGGCCGCGAGCGCCGCGCGACCGGATCACGACCGGAGCCGTCGGCACGTCGGCGGCGTCGATGATGAGTTCGCCGCCGGACTCGACTCCGTCCTCTCCGTCATCATGAACGTTTCCCGCCGGCTCCGAGATTCGCGGCGGCCACGGTGCAGCCGGGGACGCGTCCCTGATTTCGTCGCCGTCGGAGGGGGGGCGGAGCAGCGCCCGCGCGGCGTCGGGCGAAATCACAGGCGGGCTCAACTGCAGGCGGCTGCCGTCGCTGGCATCGCCGACGCCCGCAGCTCGACCCGCGGTCACTTCGAATACGAACGTGCGCACGGCTTTAGGCGGCTTGCTCACGGCGGCCTCGTCGCGGCGAGCACCGCTGGCGCCGGCTGGCGGCGACTCGTCGTGCGCAGGGCGCCCGCCGGCAGCAGGGTCGTGAGAAGCGTTGGACGACATCCGCGGCTCGCACCGAAGGCCAAAGTGCGCTGATGCACAATGCGGGGGCCCAAGCCAGCGTCCGTTCGCCCGCAGACGACGCGGCGATTGTAACACGCGTGCTAGCAGGGGGGAAATCAACTCCGCGGCGGGAGTCCGCTTTCCCATTCCCGCCGTGGAAATGGGACGCGAAAGAACGCGGATTTGGCGGATTTCCGCAGATTGGAGGAGCAAGCGCAGCGCGACTTGACGCGGATGAACGGAAAATCGGCGTCCAAGAGCGTTGGTGAGCGGCTTCTGAGGAGTGGCGAGTCTGCTAGCGGCGTGCGGAAGCCCGACAATCCGATTTTTTTATCTCCCGCGCCGCGGCGCTCCGATATCTATTGGCATCTCTCGCCGCGTCTGCGCCGTCGGGAGGGGGGAATTCTAATCGCGCAATCGCCGCTCGCGCCCGAGTCGGCTCCTGCGCCGGCCGTGCGCACTTTTTTTTAAGGATCACGTCGAGCTATGAACCTCCATCCGAAGGAACGGCCGTTGTGGCAGCGGGTTATTGCGCTGCCGATTCTCACGATGCTGATGATCTACAAGATCCTGCATCTGCCGCGGTTCATCCTGCCGCGGGATATCAAGAACATCGTCACGCATTGGGACGTGCGGGTGTTCTGGGTGTTGATCAGCTCGGGCCTGACCCGTGCGTACATCGACCAGCCGTGCGAGTTCACGATGCCGGACAACTGCGAGCCGAAGGTCAAGACCGACCCGAAGTGGCAGCTTACTGAGGAGCAGATTCGCGGTTTCTACCGCGACGGCTTCATCGGGCCGCTCGACGCGTTCTCGGAAGAGGAGATGGCCGACTTCCGCAACGACATGCTCGAAGCCGAGAAGTCGATGAACGAGACCTACGGGTTCGTGACGCCGCGCGACCGGCACTTCGACATGCCGCGGCTGTGGGGCTACATGAAGCACCCGGCGATCGTCGAGCGCTGCGCGCAGCTCTTGGGGCCGGACCTGCTGGTGTGGCGCACCCAGATGTTCCACAAGCCGCCCAAGGCGCCGGCCATTCAGTTCCACCAGGCCAGTACGTTCATGGTGGAGGACTACCAGGTGCCGGCGCTCCACCCGGCCAATCGCAACGACATCCACCAACTCACGGTGTGGATCGCCGTCGATCCGGCCACATACGAGAACGGCTGCCTGGACTTCATCCGCGGCGGCCACAGCGCGGTGCGGACGATCAAGTTCGGCGGCGAGGAAGGATTCTACAACGCGGCGTACACGCTGGAGTTCGATCGCGAGAACGCAGAGGTGGTGCGCGTCCCGTGCAAACCGGGCCAGTTCATCATCTTCATGGAACGCTGCATCCATGGCTCGGCCGCCAATACGACGGACCGCCACCGCCTGGCGTTCAATCTCCGTGTGATTCCGACGAACGTCGCCGTGTATCCCGGCGTGAAAAAGTATCGTTCGGTCTACAATGGCGGCAAGTACTTTTTGGACAAGTGGGGCGTCGCCCTGCTCCGCGGCGAGGACCGGTACAACCTGAGCCGCAAGCGTCAGCCGCTGGAGCCGACGGCGGTTCCGCAGCGTAAGGCGGCGTAAGACGGAAGTCGAATCTGTCGCCGCGTCGGCCCCGGCCAAGCTTGGCCGGGGCTGTTGCGTGTGCCGATCCTGTGCGTGCTTGGTGAATCGTCGCGAGTAGCTCGCGCGCATCCTGCTGAAGCTCAGCTATGAAAGTCATCAGGGGGAAGGCGGCGCTCGTCACGGGCGCCGCGTCGGGCATCGGCCGGGCGATTGCGCTGCGCCTGGCGGACGAAGGCGCCCGCGTCTTTCTGCTCGATGTGAACCAAGACCACCTCGAGGACGCCGCCGCGGCCGTGCGCAGCCGCGGCGCCGAGGCGGTCGCCCGCGTCTGCGACGTCAGCGCCCCCGCCCAGGTGACGGCAAGCATCTGCCACGCTTGCGATGCGCTGGGCGGCGTCGATATCCTGGTCAACAACGCCGGCATCACGTACTACGGCCGCACGCAGTGCATGGCCGCCGAGCACTGGGATCGCCTGCTGGCGATCAACCTGCGGGCCCCAATTCAATTCACGTGCGAGCTGCTGCCCTCAATGCTCGCCCGCGGCGAGGGGCACGTGCTCAACGTGGCCAGCATCTGCGGCCTGGTCGGCATGGCCCGCATCGCGGCGTACACCACGAGCAAGTTCGGGCTGGTGGGATTCAGCGAATCGATCCGCCATGAGTTCGGCCGCGCGGGGATCGGCGTGACGGCGCTCTGCCCCGGGTTCGTCGACACGCGGTTGTTCGCCTCCGCCCCGCTGGGCAGCGACCTCGCAGCGGCCAAGCAGCCACCGCGGTGGACGCTGATCACGCCGGAGCGCGTCGCCAATCGTGCGATTCGGGCGATCTACCGCAACGAGCACGTCGTGGTTATGCAGGCCACGTCGCGGATGCTGTATTTCGTGAAGCGGTTGGCGCCGGGGCTGCTCGACGCGGTGCATCGCGTGCGCCGGCCGCGGAAGCTCCAGCCGCAGCCGCCGGAGCAGCGCCGCGCAGCTTAGCTGCGAGTGGCCCCGCTTCTTCGGGCTGCCAATCCGAGTCTCACCAGAGACTCGGCCACGTGGTGGCGTCTCGCCGAGACGCGAATGGAATTGGCCGGTCCGCCTGCTACAATGCGCACCCCGGCCGCCGCTGCGGCGGCCCTTCTCACAGAATTCCGCATTCCGCCTTTCAGCATTCTCTCCGAGGGTTCCTCCAATGATGCTCGCCCGCCGAGTTCCCATCGTGTTTCACTTTGTCGTTGTCGTCGCGCTGGCGATGACGGTCTCTACAGTCCGCGCTCAACAGGCGGCGGTCGCGGAGCCAGAGACCAAAACGCTGACGGTCGCGCCGATCTTCTCCGACCACATGGTGCTGCAGCGCGACATGCCGATTCCGGTGTGGGGAAAGGGTGATCCTAATACTCAGATCGTGGTAAGGTTCGACGACGAAATTGGAGAGGAGGTCATCGTCGATGAGAATGGAAACTGGCGAGTCGACCTGCCCTCTCAAGAGGCGGGGGGGCCGCACGAGATCAATGTGCTTGCCGAGGACGATAGTGAATTGACCTTCACCGACGTGCTGATCGGCGACGTGTGGGTCGCGTCCGGCCAATCGAACATGCAGTGGGCAGTCTCGGCCTCCAACAATCCTGAAGCGGAAGTGGCCGCGGCCGACTGGCCGGAAATCCGGTTCATCGATGTACCGAGAAAGCCGGCCGAGGATCCTGCTCATTCGTTCGAGACGGCCGGCTGGACCGCGGTCACGCCGCAAACGATCGGCGGCTTCTCGGCCGTGGCATACTACTTTGGCCGCGATCTGCACAAGGAGCTCAACGTGCCGATCGGCCTGGTCGGCTGCAACTGGGGCGGCACGCAGATGGAAGCCTGGACCAGCAAGGAGGCGCTCGAGACCAGCCCCACGTTTGCGGCGCGGGTCGAAGCCGATGAGAAGATTCCCGACGACGAGAAGGCTCGCGAGGAGCGCTTGCGGAATCCGCACATTGCCTCGTCGTTGTTCAACGGCATGCTGTCGCCGGTGATTCCCTACGGCATTCGCGGCGCGATTTGGTATCAGGGCGAGTCGAACGCGGGCCGTCACGCCCAGTACGCCGAGCTGTCGAAGCTGATGATCGCCGACTGGCGCAATCGCTGGGGACAGGGCGATTTTCCGTTCCTGCTCGTGCAGCTTGCGGCGTTCGAGCCCGGCGGCGAAACTTGGCCCTTCTTGCGCGAGGCGCAGGCCGACACGCTCGAAGCGTCGAACACGGGCATGGCCGTGGCGACCGACATTGGCGACCGGACCGACATCCACCCGAAGAACAAGCAGGACGTGGGACGTCGGCTGGCGCTGGTGGCCCGGGCGATCGCCTACGGGCAAGACGACGTGGAGTACAGCGGCCCGGTGTTCCGGGAGCTGGAAATCGACGGCGGCCGGGTTCGGCTGTCGTTCGAGCACCTCGGCGGCGGCTTGAAGGCCGAGGGCGAGTTGAAGGGGTTCGAGATCGCGGGCGCCGACGGCAAGTTCGTGCCGGCGAAGGCCCAGATCGACGGCGCCCAGGTGGTCGTGTCCAGCGACGCGGTCGCCGAACCGACGCAAGTGCGCTACAACTGGGCGGCCTATCCCGAGGGAAACCTGTTCAACGCCGAAGATCTGCCGGCGCCGCCGTTTCGGACGAATAGGTAGAAATAACTCTCCGCTCCCCTCCCCTCGACGGGGAGGGGTGATGAAGCGGATACACGGATGAGGATCGAATGGCGTCCGTGTACCTTCCGCTTTCCCCCTCCCCAGCCCTCCCCGCCGAGGGGAGGGGGCCGGAGGAATTCATGGCATGACGACGTGCGCCCCGCGCGCTGGCTTCGTGACGAACGCCGTCGCCTCGCGGCCGATGCGCAGGCGGTACGCGGCCGTGATGCGGTTCGCGATTTCGCGCACGCGACCGCTGTCGACCAGCGATACCGTGGAGCCGCCGAACCCGCCGCCGGTCATGCGCGAACCGATGACGCCGCCCTCGGCGCCGATCTCGGCGGCGATATCCACCAGCGCGTCGAGCTCCGGGCAGCTCACTTCGTAGTCGTCGCGCAGCGAACAGTGGCTGGCGTACATCAGCTCGCCGAGGGTGGCCCATTCGCCGGCTTGCAGCGCCTCGGCCGCCTGGACGGTCCGCCCGATCTCGCTGACGACGTGCCGCGCTCGGCGGTACAACAGATCGTCGAGCCGCAGCTTCTGTTCTTCGAGCTCCGCGGGCGTCACGTCGCGGAGCGCTTCGACGCCCAGCAGCTTCGCGGCCTGTTCGCACGCCGCACGCCGCTCGGGATACTCGCTGCCGGTGAGCTCATGCCGCACATTCGAGTTGATCACGAGCACCGCGACGTCGGGATCGTCCAGCGGGACGAGATCGGCGGTCTCGGTGCGGCAGTCGATGAGGAGCAGCTTGCCCGCCTCTCCGAGGGCCGAGCTGAACTGGTCCATGATGCCGCAGGGCATCCCCGCGTAGACATGCTCGGCTTTTTGGCACAGCCGTGCCTTGTCGACGGGATCGAGCGTGCGGCCGCAGACAGCCTCGAGCAGCGTGGCCGTGGCGACTTCCAGCGCGGCGCTGCTGGACAGCCCGCCGCCCAACGGCACGTTCGAGTCGATCAACACATCGAGCGCCCCGGGCTGAAACCCGCGTTCGAGGCAACCGGCCAAGGCGCCCCGCACGTAGCTCGTCCAATCGCGCCGCTGGGGCTGGAGGGCATCGATCGCGAACTCGGCGCGCTTGTCCAGCAGCGTGCTGAAGACGCGCACGGTCGGGAAGTCACGCCTCTCCGCTGACTCCTGCCCTCTGCCCCCTGACTCCTGCCCCCTGACTCCTGACTCCTGACTGCTGCCCTCCGCCGCCGCCATCACCACGTACCGCTCGATCGCCAGCGGAAACACAAACCCCGCGTTGTAATCGGTGTGCTCGCCGATAAGATTGACGCGACCCGGCGCCGCGGCGAGCCAGCGGGGCGGACGGCCGAAATGGTCGGCAAACGCCGCCCTGACCGCCGCGACCTGGTCCGCGAGAGAAGGCGAATCGAACGAAGAACTTACCGCCATGGGCATGATCCTTGCAGTCAATTTTGTGGTCACGATAACGAAAGACATTTACCACAGAGGACGCAGAGGGCACAGAGGACCGAGAGAAACTTATTGGAACTTCGCTAAGTAATTCACCCGCGAAGGCGTCGGCGTTGCTTTGGCCAACTCATAGCTCGCCATTGCTTGTCTCTGGTCATTCTCTCTGCGTCCTCCGCGCCCTCTGCGGTGAATCTCCCCTCCGAAATCCATGCGTTTTCGACTCCTTACCTACAACATCCACAAGGGCATCGGCGGCGTCGACCGCCGTTATGATCTTGCGCGAATTGTGGAGACGATTGCCCATTACGCGCCGGACATTGCCTTCTTGCAGGAAGTCGACGACGGCGCCCCGCGCTCGCAGCTTCACTGCCAGTGCGATCTGCTGGCCGACGCGCTCGCCCTGCCCCATCGCAGCTACCAGCGCAACGTGCGGATGAAGATCGGCCACTATGGCAATGCACTGTTGAGCCGATTTCCTCTCAGCGACGTCCTGGACGTCGATCTGACGATCCCGTTCAAGAAGCGCCGCGCCGCCTTGCTGGGTCGCGTCCACGCGACCGTCGACGGGCACGAGCGGACGATTGCCGTGGCCAACTTGCACCTCGGACTGGCGGGCTTCGAGCGGACGATCCAACTGCGTCGGCTGCTGACCACCGACTATCTGCGCGGCGTCCGCGACAACACGCCGCTGATCGTCGGCGGGGATTTTAACGACGTTTACGGCAACCTGGGCCGCCGCGTGATGCAGCCAGCCGGGTTCCAGCTCGCCAGCGGGCACGGGCGGACGTTCCCGGCCGTGGCGCCGCTGCGGCGGCTAGATCGGGTGTTTTATCGGGGAAATATGCAGACACACGGCGCCTTCGTGGGGCATACTCATTTGGCGCGCCGCGCGTCGGATCATTTGCCGTTGATTGTTGATTTTGAGATTGCGGGCGACGAGTAGGGCGAGCGCGTGGGGGACAGGCAACGTGGAATTCGTGCGCCCGGCGAGCCGTTGGCTCGCGGCTAGTGAACCTTCTCTCACAACTCGCGCCTCGTAACTCGCGCCTCGTAACTCGCGCCTCGCCACCTATGCCGCTCGCCATCATCGATCCGCTCACGTCGTGGAAGTTTTGGGCGTCGGTGAGCGTGGTTGCGCACGTGGCGATCCAAGTTGTGCTCGCGCTGCGCGTGGTGATGAAAAAGCGGCCGCCCGGCGAGACGCTCGCCTGGGTGATGGTGATCATGGCCTTCTGGCTGGTGGGGCCGATCGCTTATCTGATCTTCGGCGAGCGGTGGCTGGGCCGCCGCCGCGAGCGCAAGTTCGTCGCGCTCACGGCCCCCACCAAGCGCTGGCTGGCGACGCTGCCCGAGCGACGGCTCGTCGACTGGTCGCGCCTCGACGAGGACATGGAAGCCATTGCCCGCGTGGGCGAGCGGACAATTGGCGTCCCCGCCGTCGGCGGCAATAAATTGGAACTGCTCGACCAATGGTTCGACGTGTTCGAGAGCATCATTCGCGACATCGACGCCGCCCAGAGCACGTGTCACCTCGAGTTCTACATCTGGGAGCCGGACGGCATTGCCGACAAGGTCGTCGAGGCGCTGATCCGCGCCGCCGAGCGCGGCGTGATTTGCCGCGTGCTGGTCGACGCCATGGGCAGCCGCACGTTCCTGCGCAGCGAGCTTGTCCTTCGCATGCGCACCGCCGGCGTGCAGGTGAAGGACGCTCTACCCGGCGGCCTGTGGCGGCTCTCGCTCGTGCGGTTCGACCTGCGGCAGCATCGCAAGGTGGTCGTCATCGACGGCCGCATCGGTTACACCGGCAGCCTCAACATGGCCGACCCGCGGCTGTTCAAACGCGATGCCGGCGTGGGGCAGTGGATCGACGCGATGGTGCGCGTGCAGGGTCCGGCGGTCGAAGCGCTCGCGATCAGCTTTCTTTCCGATTGGTTCGTCGAGACCGAAGACACGCTCGAAGAGCTGCAAGCGAGAGGCGACGCCAGACCGCAGCCCACCGCCGGCGAGTCGACCGTCCAGGTCATGCCCACGGGGCCGGACCTGCCCAGCAACTCGGTCGAGCATGTGCTGCTCACCGCCGTGTACTCGGCGCGCTCCGAGCTGGTGCTCACCACGCCGTACTTCGTGCCGAGCGAAGCGCTCAGCCTGGGGCTGGTGGCGGCCGCGCGCCGCGGCGTGAAGGTCATCCTGGTGATTCCCGCGAAGGTCGATTCCAAACTTGTTGCGTTTGCCAGCGGCGCGTTTCAGGGCGAGTTGCTCGAGGCCGGCGTGCGCATCGCCGCTTTCGGCGACGGGCTGCTCCACACCAAGAGCGTGACCGTGGACAGCAGTCATTCGCTCTTCGGGTCCGTCAATCTGGATCCGCGCAGCTTCCGGCTGAACTTCGAAATCCTGCTGGCTGTTTTCGATCCGAAGTTCACGGCGGAACTGCGCGCCCTGCAGCAGCAGTACATCGACCGGTCGCTCCTGCTCGATCTCGACGCGTACCAGCGGCGTCCCAAGACGCGGCAGGCGGCGGAGAGCTTTGCGCGACTGTTGGGGCCGTTGTTGTAGGGGCTGTCGGCGATCGGCTGTCGGCCAGAATGGTTGGGGGCAGCCCCGACCAAGCATGGTCGGGGCTGTTTAGAGCGTTGTCGAGCGCCGCCTTGGCTACCGTCGTATCGCGTCATACGGCCGCCGGATCGAGTCATGCGGCGCAGTCCGCCGCGTCGCGGTCGATGGCGGCGTAGTAGACGGCGCTGGCAGATCCGTGAGTTGCGGCATCGGAGCGACGTCGGACGAGCTGATCGGGGCGTCCACGCGCACAACCATCAGGAGCGCGATCTCGTGAACCTGATCAGAAACGTCACTCTCGTCGCGGACCTGGCGCTCCACGCGCCGTTCGATGAGTCCGCCAAGGACCAATATTTCGCCGAACGACATCTCGCACGTCGTGTTGCACTGTTTGGATCGTAGCGATCGAAGCTTCCGTCCTTCGACCTCGATCGCATCGTCGTCGCTCAGCTCGCTCACATGGGAACGGATTTCGAGCCGAACCCTGTCGTTGCCCAGCGTCTCGGCCAGCACGTCGAGTTCGGTGCCAAACTTTTGGTACTTGGTCGATTCGACTGAGCTCGGAGGCGCTGGCATTGGAAACTGTCCGCCGACGTGCAGCGACGCCGGTTGGCCGCTGATCATGGCGAGCGTAGGCTCTGCAAGCGTCTTGGCGAGGTTGATTTTCTTGAGTCCCTCGACGAACACGCGCAGGCCGTCTGCCCCGAGGCTTCTTGTCGCAACGTCGACGAAACTCGCGGTCCTCATGCCGCCGTCGCTGAACTGGGCGACGTCGATTCCCAGCTTGCGCATCCCGGTCAGCGAGACTTCAAGCAACTCGACGTTGACGACGACCACGGCGGGCGTGTGCGTGGCGGCCCGAAGTGCGTCGACCTCCTTCTGCAAGCGATCGAGTTCCGCGAGCTTCTTCTGCAGCAAATCGAGCTGCTCGCCGTTGCCTTGCGGAGCGACGGCGACCGGCTCCGGCGGTTGCGGCGCCGACGGCTCATCCGCCAACGCGGCGTTTGTAGCCGCCAGCAAGGCCGCCGCGGCGGTCATCAGCAGGATCGACGTTCGGCGCATGATTCGACCTCGGGAACGGAGAAGCGTGCGGACTGGCCCAACGAACGTGCGGGGCGGCGGATCATAGGGATTCGCGCCGACCGCCTCAAGAGAGGGCATCGCTAGCGCTCGGCGGTCAGCATTCCCGTGCCACATGCCAGCTCGGTTTGGTTGATTGGCCCGACTTGGCAGCTTGCTATGATTAACCCATTCCCCAAGCTAGCGACGCAACCGTCCGTGCGTCCATTCCGCAATCCGAAATCCGCATTCTGAAATCCCCCATGGCCTCTCGCCACACGCTCGGCGGCGTCATTCACGCCTACCAGCAGTACGACCCGAAGCGGTTCCCCAGCCCGACGCAGCCGGCGCCGGACCTGGTGTCCTCGGCGTTCGAGCACATGCTGATGTTCGGCGACCGCCGCGAGCTGACGCCGGAAGAGTTGGCCCGGGCCATCCGCATCGATCCCAGCCAGATCGCGGGGCTCGGTCCCAGCATCGACGCCTTGCTGGCCATCCTCCGCGAGCGGAAGCGGAAAATCCTCGAGCGGTTTGAAACCGAAAAGGTTCAAAAGAAGGCCGCCAAGGAGTTTGCCGAGCGCGCCGCCGACGTGCGGCCGCCGCGGAACTTGCGCGAGCGCTTCCGCCAGGCCGTTGCCCGCGAGCAGATTCGCGATCTCGAGCGCCTGTGGTACGCTGCCGGCGACGACAATTCGCCGTTCGCCCGCGACTTGCTGCCGCTCATCGAGGCCCTCGGCGACAAGTACCAGGTCGAGCAACTGGCCGCCCGGTACGAGTTCTCCGGGCGCGAGTCGCTCACCGTGCCGCAGGCGATCGACGTGAAGGAAGAGCTCGAGCGAATTGATGAGCTGATCCGCCAGCTCGAGGAGGCCCGCGAGACGGCGCAGATCGGCGTGATCGACATGGACGCGCTCGCCGAGTTCGCCGAGCCCGGCGACATCGAGCAGCTCAGCGCCCTGCAGCAGCAGATTCAGGATTATCTTAAGGAGATCGCCGAACGGCAGGGCCTCGAACAGCGCGGCGGCAGCTTTCAGCTCACGCCCAAGGCATACCGCATTTTTCAGGGGAAGCTGCTGGAGCGGCTGTTCAGCGAGCTGGCGCCCTCCCGCAGCGGGCGCCACCAGGCGCCGATTGTGGGCGAGGGCGCCGTCGAGCTGCAGGCGACCAAACCGTATGAATTTGGGGATTCGATTGCGAATCTTGATATTCCTCAGACGTTTGTTAATGCGCTCGTGCGCAACGCGGCCGGGGGCGAGGACGCCCCGGCTCGCTCCGCGGCGTTGCCGATTCGCCTTTCGCAAGACGATCTTGAGATTCACCGGACGCGCAACAATCCCAAATGCGCTACGGTGGTCCTGATGGACATGAGCGGCTCGATGCGCTACGACGGGCAGTACATCAATGTCAAGCGGATGGCGCTGGCGCTCGAAGGGCTCATCCGCGGGGAGTATCCGGGCGACTCCCTGCACTTCGTCGAGATTTACAGCTTCGCCAAGCTGGTGCCGCGCGGCAAACTCATCGAGCTGATGCCCAAGCCGGTGACAGTGTACGACCCCATCGTGCGGCTCCGCGCCGATATGAGCCGCGACGACGTGAGCGAACACCAGGTTCCGCCGCACTTCACAAACATCCAGCACGGCCTGTCGACGGCCCGCCGGTTGCTTGCCACGCAGGACACGCCGAACAAGCAAATCGTACTGATCACCGACGGCTTACCGACGGCCCATTTCGAAGGCGAGATGCTGTACCTGCTCTACCCGCCGGATCTGCGCACCGAGAATGCGACGATGCGCGAGGGCCAGCTTTGCCGCCGCGAGGGGATCACGATCAACATGTTCCTGCTGCCGAGTTGGTCGCAAAGCGAAGAGGACGTGCGGTTCGCGTACCGGCTGGCCGAATCGACCAAAGGCCGCGTGTTTTTCACGGCGGGGAAGGATCTCGATCGCTACGTGGTGTGGGACTATCTGAGCCGCCGCCGCGAAATCCTGCGCTGATCCCCCGCCACGCCGCTTGCGGCTTTAGCGTCGGGCGCAACTTTTCATCGCGCAGCGATTCGACTACGCTGATACGGCTTGCGAGAATCGCTACCGCCGTAAAGTCACAACGTGGTTGGCGCTCGCCCCCGCGTGCAGTTCAATACCGTCTTTTCTCATCAGGAATCACATCATGAAATCGGCCCTTCTTCTCGCCATCGTGGCCTGGCAATTGACGATGGCCCAACAGGTCGGCGCCGCCGAAGCCACAGCCGCCGCGACCGGCGTCGCCATGGCCGAGGCGGCCCAGGCCTGGCTCGCGTCGCTGGAGGCCGACGAGCGCGACACGGCGACGATGGACTTCGACGACCCGGCGCGACTCGACTGGCACAACATCCCCAAGCCCGAGCGGAAGGGCGTCCAGCTCCGCGACATGTCGCCCGAGCAGCGGGAGCTGTGCCATGCCCTGCTTCGCACGGCGCTCAGCGAGTCGGGCTACGAGAAGGCCGTCAAGATTCTCGCTCTGGAGAACAACCTGCATGAAGGCGAGAAGCATTTGACCAACGGCCACCTTCGCGACCCGCTGCGGTATTTTCTGACCATCTTCGGCGAACCCGCGGACGAAGGCGCCTGGGGGTGGAGCTTCGAGGGCCATCACTTTTCGCTGAACTTTGTGATTGCGGACGGCGAAGTCGTGTGCGACACGCCGAACTTCTGGGGCGCCAATCCCGCCACGGTGAAGCTGTTTGTCGAGGACGGGCCTGAAGTCGGCGTGCGGACGCTGGCCGACGAGGAGCAGTTGGCGTTCGATCTGCTGGTGTCGCTCGACCCGTCGCAGCGCGAGCGGGCCGTGCAATCCGATAAGGCGCCCAACGACTATCGCGGCCCGGGGTCGCCGCAGCCGCCGCACGCGCCGCCGGTGGGGCTCGCGGGGGCAGACATGACGGACGAGCAGAGAGAAACCCTGCACGCCCTGCTCGAAGCCTACAGCGGGCACCTTGCCGACGAAATGGCCGAAGCCCGCATGGCCGAGATCGACGCCCGCGGCTTGGACGACGTCCACTTTGCGTGGTGGGGCGCCCAGCAACCCGGCGTAGGGCATTACTACCGCGTGCAGGGCCCCACGTTCGTCCTGGAGCTCGTGAATATCCAAAGCGATCCAGCCGGCAATCCGGCCAATCACATCCACTCCGTGTGGCGCAGCCTGACCGGCGACTTCGGCGTGGCCGCCCAGTAGCGGTGCGGCGGCGCCAAGCGGTGCGGCGATGGGGCGGGAATAGGACGCGGATAAACGCGGATTCGACGGATTTTCGCGGATTGAAAGAAGGATCAAAACAAAACGAGGGCGAACCATTGATAGACGCTCCTCAGACATCATTGACAACCCGCCGCGGCGCCCGTTCCGATCCGCGGAAATCCGCTCAATCCGCGTTCATCCGCGTCCCATTCCCGCACGCCCTGGAAAACAGCGCCCTCATCGCGCAGGAGCCATTCCTGTAACGCCCGGGCGGGAATTCGCGCCTCTTCAGTCGCCGCCGCATCCGGTAAAATCGGTTCGCCGTGCCGCGGCCGGCATTTCCTCGGCATAACGAATGCTCCAGTTCTGCCGCCCGCACGCGTCGACCGCCCTAGGCAAGACAGTCCGACGACGCTAGCAACGTTGCCAGATTCGCCGCGGAGCCACCGATAAACGCTTAGAGTCCCTTGCCCGCGCTCGCTCTCGGCCCTCCCACTGCAGGAACACGACCTTGCCGACACGACTCCCCCTCCCGGCTGCCCTGTTTGCTCTCGCGCTGCTCGCGGCGTGTACGGCTTCGGCCGTCGCCGCCGTGCCCAGCGATCGGCTCATGTCGCCCGACACCCGCGGCTACGCGTCGATTGGCGACATCGAGACGCTGCTCGAGCACTGGAGCCAAACTCAATTCGGCCAGCTCTCCAAGGACGAGGCCATGCAGCCGTTCGTCCAGGACATGAAGCGGCAGATTCAGCGGAAGATTTCCGGCGCACGGCAGAAGCTCGGGCTGCAGGCCGACGACCTCCGCAGCGTTGCTGCCGGCGAAATGGGCTTCGGCCTCGTGGAGCGCGAAAAAGGCCGCGCGGCGATGGCCATCACGGTCGACGTCACTGGCCGCGATGAGCAGGTTCGCAGTCTGTTGGCCAAAGTCGATGCCGACCTGGCGAGCCGGGGCGCCAAGAAATCCACGTTGGCCGTCGCCGCCGTCAATCTGATCGTCTACGACGTCCCGCCGCAGGCAGAGAAGGACATTGCTCGTCGGGCAGTTTTCTTCGTTCACCAGGACATGCTGTGTGCGACCGACAACGTCGAGGAAGCCCAGGCGATGGTCGCGCGGCTCCAAGGCGCCGGCGAGTCCTTGGCGGACGTGAAGGCCTACAGCAGCGTGATGGCGCAGGTGGCGGCCGAAGCGGGCGACCTGGCGCCCGAGGCTCGCTGGTTCATTAATCCGTTTGGTTACGCCCGGGCGAGCCGCTCGCTGTTGCCGGCGGACTCCGCGCTTCGCAAGGGCAATGATTTCGTATCGATTTTCGAGAGCCAGGGCTTCGACGCAATCCAGGGCATCGGCGGCTACGTGAATCTCGCCGTCTTTGGCGCCTTCGAAATGATGCACCGCACGGCGGTTTACGCCCCGCCGATTCCCGGCGAGCCGGAGAAGTACAAGCTCGCGATGCGGATGCTCAATTTTCCCAACGGCGGCGACCTGGATCCCCAGCCGTGGGCGCCGCGCAAACTTGCCAGCTACCGCACGTTTAACGTCGACCTGCAGAACGCGTTCGACAACGTGAGCACGCTGTTCGACGCGATCGCCGGCTACGAAAACGCGTTCAATGACATGATCGAGGGCTTCGACACCGATCCGTATGGACCGCGCGTCAAGGTTCGGCAGGAGCTCGTCGCCCACCTCGGTCGCCGCGTCACACTGGTGACGGACTACGCGGTGCCCATTACCACCAAGAGCGAGCGGTTCTTGTTTGCCATCGAGGTGACGAACCAACAAGCGGTCGAGGCGGCGATCACGAAGTTCATGAACGCCGATCCCAATGCCAAGGCCGGTGAGTTTGCCGGGAAGACGGTGTGGGAGATTCTGCCCGCGACGGCCGAGGTGGCCGAACTGGAGATCGACCTGGAGTTGTCTCCCGCTCCCACGGATACTGCGCCGCAGCGCGACGGCGCCATGAGCAGCTCGGCGGTCTGTGTTGCGGACGGCCATCTGTTCGTCGCCTCGCACATGGATTTTCTGCAGACGTTCCTCACCGAAAAGGTGCCCGGCGAGTCGCTGGCCGACGCGGCGGACTTCCGCGAGATCGACGCCGCGATGGATCAGCTCATGCAAGGCGACGCCGCGGTGCGGTGCTTTGTGCGAACCGATGAAGCCTACCGGCCGACGTACGAACTGCTCCGGCAAGGCAAGATGCCTGAGAGCGAGACGCTGTTGGGCCGCGTGCTCAATCGCTTGCTGACGACGCCCGAGGACGAGGACGAAGGCGTGCTTCGCAAACAGCAGATCGACGGCCGCGAGCTGCCGAACTTCGAGATGGTCCGCCGCTACTTCAGCCCGCTGGGCACGGTCGTGCGGTCGACGAGCGATGGCTGGTATGTCGCTGGCGCGACGATGTCGAAACGCACGATCCAGGTGCAGGCCGACGCGGCGACGCCGGCGGTGACGGCGATCGACGCGGCCACGCTTCGTTAACGATTGCGAGCCAACGAACGCCGCCTCCGTCCTCGTCTGGCAGCGAGGGCGGAGGCGGATTGGGTTTTGGCAGTCGTCACGCCACAGCCCCGACCAAGCTTGGTCGGGGCGATTGTGCGCGGTGAGAGCGAAGCGCGCGCCCGCTACCGTACGTCGATGCGAGCCCAGAAGGGCCGCTGCCGATCGCTGCGCGTGCGCACGTCCTCCAGCAGCGTCGCGACGTCGGGTCGCGCGCCGTCTTCGGGCAGCGCGACTTTGCGGCCATTGAAGGTGATCCGCACGGGTTGGGCGAAATCAACCATCTCGGGCGTCAACCAGATCGTCGTCTTCAGCGCCGCACTGCGAGCCCACAGGCGGTTGTCGGCCTGCAGCTTGCCTTCGACGCGGGCCGGTCGCGGGCGGCGGTCAGTCCACTCGGTGGGGTGGATCATGAAGTCCACCGGAAACTCGTCGCACTCCAGCCACCAGAAAAAGTTGTCCCACGGCCGCAGGGTGTTGCACTCGAATTCCTTCGGCGCGCCGGTGCGCGCCCGGCGGCCCATCCACTGGAACAAGTGGAGAATCTCGTCGTGGAACGGCTCGTGCCCCCGGCCCTGATATTCGATGACCGTCACGTCGAAGCCCGGGCGTCCTTGGTCGGGATGTTTACGCAGGTAGAGATCCCAAATCGTTGCATTGCGCGAAATGCTGTCCTGGTCCAATTCGCCGGCGACGAAATACAGCGGCGTCCAGCGGGCGTTTTCCCAGTAATGCCGGATGTACTTGTCGCCGCGGGCGACGAACGGGATGACGCCGGCCCACAGATCGGGGTGCGCGGGGCCGAGGTCCCACGCCGCGTTGCCGCCGATGTCGTGGCCCGAAAGGAACACCCGATCGACGTCGACGCTGAACCGCCGCGTGGCGTCGCGCAGCGCGGTGAGCACCGCGACGTGTTCGCGACCTGAGAACTCGTACTCGAGCTGCTGCGGCTTCTGCCACTCGACGGCGATCGTGATGTAACCGTGCCGCATCGCGTGGCCGCGCCGGGGCGGCGTCTTGCCGTCGGCGCCGGGCTCCGGCGGATTGCCGGCCCAGAAGTTCAGCTCCTGCTCCGGCGTGTTGTACGCGCCGTTGAGCAGGATCAATGTGGGATACCGGCGGTAGGGGTCGTACTCCGGCGGCAGTTGCACCAGGTAGCGAAAGTCCCCGTCGGTAGTGTGCCCCGGCGCCATCAGCTCGAGAAAACCGTCCGCGTCGGCGGCCTGTTTGGCGTCGTGCCACGGCGGCTTCATGTGGGCGATCAGCTTGGCGAGCCGCTCGACCGAGGCCGATTCCTCGCTTTGGATCGATGTGAGTAGCGTTTGCCTCTCCGGCGCCAAGGGCTCGCGCAGGTAGCGCGTTACGTAGTCGCGCACGCGGACCAGCGACAGGGCGATCGGCAGGTTCTGCATCGCATCGTCGGCCCCGAGCAGCCAGCCGCTGATCGCCAGCGACGCCTTTTCGTCGGCGCTCAGCGTGTCGTCCGAAAGCAGCGTCGCGAACGGCGCCAGGCGATCGACGTTATTGTGCGAGAGCTCCTTCACGATTTCCTCGGCGATCGGCGCCGCCAGGCCGCGATCGTCCGAGTCGGCAATGGCCTCGACGATCGCGCGCAGCTGCTTGGCAATTTCATTGATGCGGCCGTCGGCCGCCTCGTATTCCGCCAGCATCTTGCGCACGTCGACGAGCGTTTGCCCACTCACCTCGTCGACGGGGAAATTATCGAGCAACATTCTCGTGAGCTGATGCTGCCCGGCGCCCCGCCACAACTGGAGTTCGTTCAGCAGTCCATTGGCCGCCATGCGGCGCAACTGGCCGACTTCTGCCTTGAGGTCGGCCTGTTCGGGAAACTCCTCGATGATTCGCTCCAGCTCGCGCCGCGCTTCGAGATAGCGACGCGCCTGCGTGTAGAACCGCACCACCTGCAGCCGCGCGTTCGCGTCGTCCTGGGGCACGGCCTTGGCGATGATCTTGGCGAGCATCTCGCTGGGGATCGAACTGGTGGCGATGCGCATGTCCCACGAGACGGTGCGCGCGGGGCCGATCAGGGCTTCCACCTTAGCGTATCGCGGCGTCAGTTCGGTGATCCCCTGCACCACCGCCAGGCGGCCGCCTTCGAACTGCATTTCGTAGATGCGCCGGCCGTATTCGTCCCAGGACGAGATGCCCAGCGACGGTCCGACGCTCACCAGGCGAGCCGATGCCTGCGCGGGATTCTGCCACGGCGCGATTTTGATCGGTACTTCTGGCGCCGCGTCCATCAACTCGACCACGGCGAGCTTGGGGATATAGATGCGACGCAGGTCGTCGTCGATCATGTAGATCGGCCGCGTGGCGACTTCGCCGGCCTGGGGCGAGGGCGAATCGGGGCTCTCCGCCACGCCGGCGGTCGCGGCGATCTTGCCGGTGATCTCGCGACCGTCGAGCAGGCGAACGGTTTGCCCGCGCGCGGCTGCGGCGAAAGCACATACGACGGCGAGGGCGACAAAACGTATGCGAAATGTTTCCATGATTTCATTGTGACCGGCGGCCGCGGAGGGTCAAACAAACGCGCGGGGCCGCACGAAACGCCCGCATCGGCGCGGCAAGGATTTAGCCGCGCTCGCTCGCCCGCGCGGGCCAAGCCCCGCAGCTAAATTGGCGGAGGGCGCTTGCGGCAGTTGACAGCGCAGGCGCCGCGGGGATGATTGGGCCGTCTGCGAGGATTCTGACGCCCATGCCGCTGCGTACCGCCATCCGCTGCCTGCTCGTCACGGTGATCGGGCTGCCGATCGCCCAGGCCGTGTTGGCGTGGGTCGGCGCCCTGCTCGAGGCGATGGGCGACGAGGCGGCCGCGGTCGTCTTGGGCCACGTCGGCACGGCCGTCGGCGTGCTGTGGCTGCTCGCGCTCGTCGGCCTTGTCGTCCTGCTCGCCGTCAAGGCGCTCGACGAGCCGCCGCCGAAGTCGTAGGTTCTACGGCGGCGGGCCTCACTCCAGATCCCTCACTCCAGATCCCTCACTCCAGATCCCTCACTCCAGATCCCTCACTCCAGAT
>CAYSFP010000043.1:26396-35053 GCA_964430075.1 uncultured Planctomycetaceae bacterium
CGTAGCAGGCCATCTCTTCGGCATTGCGCACAAACAGCCGCTGGCCGACGATCGTGGGGTGATTCCAGGTCTTGCCCTCGATCGCCTGAAAGCGGCCCAGCTCCTCGTGCTCTTCCGGGTTGGCCGCCGCCAGCACGGCCTCGCCCGTCTCGCTGATGACCAGCAACACGGGCTGATCGGCGAGTAACAATACCTGGCCGTTGCCGTAGCGGCCGCCCTTCCAGTTGCGCTTGCCGGTGTTGAGGTTGATGGAGCAGAAGATTTTGCCGTCGAATCCGTAGAGTGCGTCGCCGACGCACACGAAATCGTTGTAAAACGCCTTGATGTCCTTGGTGACCCACTGCTGGTCGACCTGCCAGCCGTCGATGCCGCGCGAGACTTTGGCGCGGATCAGACCGGCTCGGCTGTGGAACGTGGCCAGAAATTCGGACTCGCCGATCACCTGCATCTGGAGCGCGGGGAGCGACTCGCGGCCGTTCTTCGGCAGACTCCAATAGAAATCGCCCGTTGCCGGATCGACGGCGTCGAGCGCTTCATCGCTGATGAACAGGAGCATCGGCTGACCGTCGAACGTGGCGAGTTGCGGTGACGAATAGCTGTGCGAGCCGCAGGCGGCCTGCCAGGCGACATCGCCGGTGATCGCATTGAATGCCAGCAGCGTGTTCTCGCCCGTTGGAGGCGGGGCGTCGGATTGGTCGTTTGAGTTGGAAGCCTCGGGGTTTTCGCCGCTGCCGGCGCCGGCATAGACGACGACGTTGCCGTCGGCGACCAGCGGCGAACTGCAGAGACCCCAGTAGGGCGCCCTGCCCTGCCCCGCCTTGGTGACGTCGCGTTGCCAAAGCAAGTCGCCGGTTGCGGCATCAAGACAATTGAGTAGGCCCGTCGCGCCGAGGGCATAGACTCGGCCGTCGGCAAACGTCGGCGTCGCCCGCGGACCAACGCCTCCCATCGCCTCGTCGAAGCGTACGTTCGGATCGATGTGAGCCCAGATATCGTTGCCCGTGCCGGCGTCGTAGCAGACGACGGCTTCGTCGGCGCCGCGCTGCTCCTGCGTGTAAAGGCGATTCCCCACGACGATGATCGACGACCAGCCGGCTCCCACCGGCCGACGCCAGACCTGTCGGGGCGGCGCCTCGTTCCAATTCGTGCGAATCGCGACGCCGTGCACCGTGCCGTCGCGCCGCGGCCCGCGAAACTCGGGCCAGTCGCCCTCGTTCGCAACGAGATGTTCGGGAGTCCCGGCGCCCCCGACCGAGGCGGCGAACGCCGCACAAAGCAACGCGGCGTGAAGGAGAATCCACCTCATGGGAGCGCAAAGAGGGAGCCGACTACGAGAGGGCGAAGGCCGCGGCGGAGATGCTTCGACCGCACTTGTAGAATAACTATAAGGCGCCGCACTTCGCCGGGATAGCGACGCCGGCATGCAAGGCTCGTGCGGCCTCCCATTGCTCGCGTTCCCTTATGCCGACACAATTGGGCCTATGACCGACATTCAGCGCGAAAGTCTCTGCCACGACCCCATCCATGGGTACATTCCGTTCGTTTCGATCGTCGAACCGGGCGAGACTTCGGAGCGTTCGCTGCTGGACCATCCCTGGCTGCAGCGATTGCGCCAGATTCATCAACTGCAGACGGCGTGGTGGGTTTACCCCTCGGCCGAGCACACGCGGTTTCAGCACGTCGTCGGCACGATGCACATGGCCAGCCGGGCGGTCGATGCGCTCTACGAAAGTTTGAAGTCGGTCTGCCCCGACGTGCCCAGCCGCGGCTATGTCGAATGCACGATGCGGCTGGCCGCGCTGCTGCACGACGTGGGGCACGGGCCCTTCGGGCACTTTTTCGACGCCCACTTCCTGTCGGGCCATCGCGCGGCCGACGGCACGCCGCTGAACCACGAAAAGCTGGGCGCCCACATCATCGTTCACGAGCTGGGCGACCTGCTGCGCGGCGTGCGCCGCTGCCCAGAAAGCGTCCTGGAGCCGGACGAACGCATCGACCCCGAGCAGATCGCGTGGCTCATTCAGCGCCCCACCGACGGCGACGGCGACCGCCCGCGGTGGCTCGCGATGCTGCGGAGCCTGTTCTGCGGTCTGTACACGGTCGACAATATGGACTTTGTGCTCCGCGACGCCTTCATGTCGGGCTACAGTCAGCGGGCGTACGACCTCGACCGGCTGCTGCGGTACAGCTTCTTCAGCCAGCGCGGGCTGACGATCCACCATCGCGGCCTCAACGCGCTCATTCGCTTCATGCAGATCAAGAGCGAGCTATTCCGGGCCGTGTATTTTCACCGCACCGTGCGGGCGATCGACAAGACCCTCGAGGAGCTGTTCCGTGACAGCCGGCGGCTGCTGTTCCCGGGCAACCCGCTCGAGCACCTGGCCGAGTACAAGCAGTTCACTGAGTGGTCGCTGCTGGTCGACGTGGCCCGCTGGCATGCGAGCGACAACGTCGCGCAGCGCGCCCTCGGCGAGCGCTGGCAGCGGCTGCTGCGGCGGCAGCTCGACTGGGAGGCCGTGTACGAACGCAATCTCACCTTCGGCGCCGCGGATGCCGAGCAGACGAGCATCTTCAGCGATCCCGAGGTCGTCGAGCGGTTCTTGCGCAAAGCGATGCCGGCCGACCTGCGGGACATCGACCTGCAGATCGACCTGCCGCGGCACATCTACCGCCCGCATTCGGGGAAGGCGAGCGCGGGGCAGAACTTTCTGTTCCGCGGCGCGACGGGCGAGATTCGGCTGCTGACGGACGATCAACTGTTCCGGCAACTGCCGGTGACCCATCGCATGTGCCGAGTCTACCTGCGCCACGGCGCACCCCGCGAACACGCCGCGGCGGTGAGTGCGGCGCTCGACATGCTCGTTGGCGCCGGGGGCGAGGACGATCTCACCAATATGTGAGCGTTTACTCATTTTGGGACGGAAATATCTCTCGCAAAGGCGCAGAGGCGCAAAGATGAGACGCAAAGAAGACCGTACATTCAGGTCAACGAACTGTCATCCAAGAATTCTTGTCGTTTATTGAGGTCTGCGTAGTGAATGCCCCCCCGCCGGCATGGCTCTCGGCTTTCGGCCAGAAAGCACGCGTCTACTTCGCCTGGCCGAGAGCCGACAGCCGACAGCCGCCGAGGCCCACTTGTTGCGCAGGGATCAATAAACTGTCCTAAGGTCCTTGCTTTGCGTCTTCCTTTGCGCCTTCGCGCCTTTGCGAGAGAAAAAACACGCGTGTCGCACGAACTCTACGAAAACCCGCTGATCACGCGTTATGCTTCCCAGGAAATGAGCCGCCTGTGGAGCGATCAGCGGCGGCATAGCCTGTGGCGGCAGTTGTGGGTGTGGCTGGCTGAGTGTGAGGCGGAGCTCGGGTTGCCGATCACGCCCGAGCAGATCGCCGAGCTGCGGGCCCACATCGAGACCATCGACTTCGACGCCGCCGCCCGCTACGAGCGGCAGTTGCGCCACGACGTGATGGCCCATGTCCACGCCTACGGCGACCAGTGCCCCACGGCCCGGCCGATCATCCACCTCGGCGCCACGAGCCAATTCGTCAACTGCAACTCCGAGCTGATGCTCATCCGCGAGTCGCTCCAGCTCGTGACCCGCGGGCTGGCGGCCACGATCGACGCGCTGGCCCGATTCGCCGCCGAGCATCGTTCGCTCGCCACGCTCGGGTTCACGCATCTCCAGCCGGCGCAGCCCACAACCGTCGGCAAGCGCGCCGTGCTGTGGTGTTACGACCTGGCGCTGGACTTGGGCGAGGTGGAGCACCGCCTGGCCACGCTCCGCGCCCGTAGCGTCAAGGGCACCACCGGCACGCAGGCCAGCTTCCTCGCGCTGTTCGACGGCGACCACGCCAAGGTGAAACGCTTGGAGGAAATGGTCGCGCGGAAGATGGGGTTTGATGCCACGTACGAGGTCACTGGCCAAACCTACCCGCGCAAAGTCGACGCCCAGATCCTCGATGTCCTGTCAGGAATCGCCGGCAGTGCGCACAAGGCGGCGACCGACCTGCGGCTGCTCGCCCACCGCAAGGAAATCGAGGAGCCGTTCGAGAAGGATCAAATCGGCTCGTCCGCGATGGCCTACAAGCGCAACCCCATGCGCTGCGAGCGCATCTGCGGCCTGGCCCGCTTCGTGCAAAGTCTGCAGTCGTCCCCGCAGGCGACGCTCAACGTGCAGTGGATGGAGCGCACGCTCGACGACAGCGCGAATCGCCGGCTGGTGCTGCCGCAGGCGTTTCTCGCGGTAGACGCGATTCTGCGGCTGTATCGCAACGTGGCCGAAGGATTGGTCGTCTACCCCGCGGTCATCGCCCGCAATTTGCGCGAAGAGCTGCCGTTCATGGCGACCGAGAACATCCTGATGGCCGCCGTCGCCGCGGGCGGCGACCGCCAGGATCTGCATGAACGGATCCGTCAACACAGCCAGGCGGCCGCCGCCGAGGTGAAGCAGCACGGCCGGCCGAACGATTTGCTGGCCCGCCTCGCCGCCGATCCGGCATTCGCGGGCATCGACCTGAACGCGGCCGTCGCCCCCGCCGACCTCGTGGGCCGCAGCCCCGAGCAGGTCGATGAGTTCATCGCGACGGTGGTCGAGCCGATTCGCGAGCGATACGGAACTGTCACGCCGGACTCGGGAGAGATTCAGGTTTAGCAATGCATTGCTACTGCTTTTGCTATCGCAGTGCAGCGGGTCTACAATTAAGGCATGTTGCGAGCCTATGAGGAAGTCGTCGACTTCATCGCTGCTGGAGTTACGCCGACAATGGTGGCGCAGTACGAGGCATCAGCGGCGGTTAAAGATCGTGTCGCCGACCTCATTCGTCGCGAGAAGCTCGGCGAGTTAACGAGGGACGAGACGTCTGAGCTCGAGCAGTATCTCAACCTCGAGCACGTGATGCGCCTGGCCAAGACGCGGGCTGCCGTAACTTAAGTTCGGGATAGTGACTGTTTCTCTGGCTCTCCGGGATGTTTCAATGGACAGGATATTCATCGACGAGACGCTTTCGCTTCACTTGGGAAGCTTGGATCATCCTATCCACCTATGCAGCCCGACAGGAGCTGTCGTAGGCCGCTTCGATCCGCTCTTCGTTCCTCCGCCCGAGGATTGTTGCCCCTACGCTCCTGAGGAACTTGAGCAAATGCGATCGGAAGCTGGCGGCCGCCAGCTTGCCGACTTCTGGAAGAAGTTGAACGCCCAATGACGTACACGGTCATTTGGCGTGATGCAGCGCTCGCGAAGTTAGCTCAGATTTGGTCGGACGCACCGGATCGCCAATCCGTGGCCAATTCCGCCAATGAGATTGACGAGATCCTCAGGCGCACCGGCGCGGAGGCAGGCGAATCCCGCGATGGGAAGCGGCGATTCCTGAGCGTGGGCTCGTTGGCCGTCTACTTCGAAGTGGACGCAGGCGATTGTCGCGTCGACGTAACAGCAGTGTGGCAACCCCACTGAGCGGGCGACGCTACGCCTGCGGCGCCGCCTACACCAAATCCAGCGGGCTCTGCCGCCGGTGGCGCTTCGTGCTGCAGTCCCAGCACACGCCGGTGACGATCAGCCGGTGCCCCGTGACGCGGAACCGGTGCTCGCGCCCCACCGCCTCGCGAAGCTGCTCCAGCTCGTCGCTTTGAAACTCGATCAGCTTTTCGCACATCGTGCAGTGCAGGTGGTCGTGCGACGGGTAGCCGTAGTCGTGCTCGTAGACCGAGCGGCCGCCCAGGTTCATCCGCCGCAACAGGCCGGCTTCCACGAGCTCGTTCAAGGTGCGGTAGACCGTGGGCCGGCTGACGCGCTCGCCGCCTTCGAGTTGGGCGAGGTTGGCGATCAGCTCGTCCGCGTCGAAGTGGTCGTGCCGTTCGAACACGTGGTCGACCAGCGCACGACGCTGCTGCGTGATCCGCTTGCCCCGGCTTTGCAGGTATTCGGCAAACCGCTCCTGCGGCGAGCTGGCGACGTGGACCGATCCGAGGGCGAATCCTGTAGACATGGCCGAGTGCTCTTACGCGGGGTAACGGCGGGCGGCTCGCGTCTCATCAATCGCGATGCCGGCCGGCCGTGTTGAGACAGAACAGGCGACCGCGAGGAGGGAAAACCCGGCCAAACGACGAGTTCGGTCGTTTTCCAAGCGACGCTGTTGATTCTACCCCAGCGAAGGCCCAGTCTCAAGAGTCGGGCGCCGCGCTCTGCGAAATCGCCCGCAGCGGAATGACAGAAACGCGATCCCGCTCTCGACGAGGCCCGCTACCCAATCTCGTCCAGCAGGCGATCCATGGCCGCGTCGAGCTTGGCCGGCGTTTCGTATGTGCCCAAGGCGATTTCGCTGCGAATGCGGGCGACCAAGTCCGCTCGGAAACCGCTCGCGTCGGTGCCCAGCGCCTGTTCCGCGGCGGCGGAGATGTCGACCTGATCGGCGCCGCGCGGGGCCGTCGGCGTTGACGACGGCGCGGCCGGACGGGCGTAGTGCGGGCCTTTGAGGGCGTGCGAACCGTGAATCTGGTAGTTGCCGGAAATGTTCATGGAAGCTGAGCTCCTTGCACTTGGTCGCCTAGGACCTGCGGGGCGCGGCGGGCGCCGCCAGCGGCCGGGCGTTGGTGCGATGGGCCGATACGGCGGGAAAAGGTATGGCGTCGGTTGTCTCTCGCCGCAGGGCAGATCGCTTCATTGCGTTGGTTTCGTTCCTGAAAAGCTGCTGCGGCAGCTAGGGTCATCGTCGCTAGCACTGGCAGCACATCATCAAACCCGGCGAAGGCGCGGTCGCCGCGTCGGCAAGTATTGTATCGCCTGTGTCAGCGAAGTCCGTCTCCAAATGCACGTTACCATCCGCTAAACCGCGGAAGGCCGCGCAGGGCGGCCGGAGTTCGCGTCGACGCGCGTTTGCAGCCGACGCGAACTACTGGTTGTAGTGATTTCTCTTACGCGGCGGGGCGTCGAATCGTTCGCGCCAGGTGCACCAATTCGTACCTGGAACAGGCGCAGGGCGCGGCGGCGGCGCATGGTAAAAGCCGCAGTCGACGAGCGTCAAGGT
Organism: uncultured Planctomycetaceae bacterium; assembly: GCA_964430075.1. GTDB lineage: Bacteria > Planctomycetota > Planctomycetia > Pirellulales > Lacipirellulaceae > Lacipirellula. The sequence continues at coordinate 33,420 of CAYSFP010000043.1, forward strand.
CGCTTGCACGGGCGTTGCTATCGCCCTGTCGCCCTGACGCCGGACTCCGGAAGCAACACGCCGCTACTTGCCGACGAGCGTCGGGTACAACAGCGGCGAGGTTTTGCCCTCGATGCGATCGCGGGCGATGGCCACCAGCTTCACTACCGCCTCGTGCGTGCGCTCGCGCAGTTCGACAGCGGATAGATCGTCCACGGCGATCGGCTCGCCCAGCTCAACGGCGACGCGCAGGCAGCGAAAGCTGGCGCCGCGCTTCATGTGCTCCAGGAACGATTCCTGACGGTAGTAGGCGTCGGGATTCTCGTACGCCACGCCCATCGGCACGATCTCGGCGCCGGCGCGCTGGGCCGCCTTGAAGGCGCCGGGGCGAAACTCCCGCACCTCGTCTCCGGCGAACGCGGTGCCTTCGGGAAACATGGCGACGCCCTCGCTGCGGGCGAGCGCGTCGTCTACTTGCTTGAGCACCTCGGCCCCGCTGCGGCGCGACGAGCGATCGACGAACAGCGTGCCGATGCGGCGGGCGCCCGGCCCCAACAGCGGCCAGTTCGCCAGGTCGTGGCGGCTAATGGCATGCGCCGCCGCCTGCGTGAGCACCACCGGAATATCGACGCCCGAGCGGTGGTTCATCACGAAGATGCGGCCCACGCCGTTGGCGCCGCGGCCGGGATACAGCTTGCCGCGCTCGACATGGGGTCCGCGCGCATCGACGCGAATGCCGAAGATCCACAAGAGCGCGCCGGCCCACCGCGGCACCCACGTGTTGATCACGTCGATGCGCGGCGTGCGACGACGGATGAGAAAATCGAGTTCCAGGCCGACCCACATCAGCACAGTCACCACGACGAACGCCGAGATCCGCCAGGCCATCCGCAGTTTTGCATACAAACGTTGGAACACGCGGCGGAGCCTTGGGGTGAGTTGTGAACCTGGGGAGTGCGGCAAGGCTACCACATGCGGCGCAAGCGGGACAGGCGCGTTGCATGGGACGCGGATGCTTACAACGCCGGCTCGACGACGGACTTCTCCCAGTCGGCGACGAAGTACCGCTTGCCCCGCTGGACGACGCGATGCCCTTCAGCCTTGAGCCGGATAGTGAGCGCCTTGATGCCGCCGGGGTACTTGGGATTGAGCTCTCCGCCGGTCTTGAGCGTGCGCCAATAGGGCGTGATCCGGCGGGTGCCTTCTCCTTCCGCCTCGTCGGCCGCATGGGCGGCGATCCAGGCGAAGATGCCCGTGGTGATCGGGCAGGCGATCGTCGTGCCGTGGCGTTTGGCGAGCGATTTGCGCAGGGCGTCGATGGTCGTCAGCTTGCCGCGGCGGACTTTCTTCATGAGGGCGTCTACTTCGTTCGGCGCCGGGATGACGAACGTGCCCTCGCCCCAGCGTTTGGAGAGCTTGCCTTCGATCTTCGCGATCTTGGGGTAGTCCTTCGCGTCGGCGAGCTTGTCGCGCCAGCAGCGGCCGGGGCGTGGTTTTGCTGAGGCAGATTTGCTCATGGCTGCTCCAGGGGTCGGGTTTCAGTGTTCAGGAGGGGAATAGCCCCCGGCGCAAGCCGGGGGTTCGAGGGGGTTCGAGGAGTCAGGGGTCAGAGAAGTCGATGTTCAGCAGTTTAGTCCTAGCCCCCGCTGCGAGCC
>CAYSFP010000044.1:0-4974 GCA_964430075.1 uncultured Planctomycetaceae bacterium
TCGCCGCTCTTGCTGAACCGCTCGAACATCATCGCCACGCCCTCGGTGCACAGGATGTGGGCGTCGCTGCGCAGCACGTAGGGCACGCTCGGCGGGATGTTTTTGCTGGAGTACACGGCGTGGCCCAGCTCGTGCAGCATCGTGCCCATCCAGGCTTCGTTGGGCACGATGTTGGCCAGCACGCGGACGTCGCCCGCGCGGTCGATGTCGGTGCAGAATGCGTGCGGGCTTTTGCCGGGGCGCTCGTAGAGATCGCTCCGCGACAGCACGTCGTCGATGGGCAAATCGATGCCGTCGTAAAACTCGCGGCACACCTTCAAGATGTCGGCATCCTTGAACACGTCGTCCAGCTTCGTGCCGAACACGGCCGGCGCTTCCTGGAAGAACGGATCGTGGTAATGCCACGGCCGCAGCTCGTCGACGGAGACGCCGCACGTCTCGGCGAGCTTCGCGTCGATCTCGGCCTTGGTCGCTTCGAACGGGCCGCGGGTGAGCTCGTCCAGCTCGTCGAACAGCTCGATCACCTCGTCCTGATTCTGCTCGTTGAGTGCAAGCTGCATCACGTGGTAGTTTTTGTAGCCCAAATGCCGGGCCACCTCGTTCCGTAACAGGACGAGCTCCTTGAGGTGCGCTTCGACGGCCGGCCCCACCATCTTGCTGGCCGTCCAGGCGGCCTCGCGCTCGGCCGAGTCGTGCGACGTGCTGAGGATCTTCTTCACTTCGCTGTCGGTGAGCTCGCGATCGCCCACCTTCGCGCGGAACACGTTGAACGCCTTTTCGATGGCATTGGCGCGGGACGAGATCTTCTGCAACAGCTCCGTGGGCACCTGCTTCTCGACGTAGCCGAGATAGAGCACCTCGATCTGTCGCTTAACGAGCGGGTCGGACAGCGCGCCTTCGCGCAGCGCCTTGAGCTCGGCGAACCGCTCCTTGTCGGCCAGCGCCGCGTCGAGCTTATTCTGCGCAGCCTCCTTGGCCGCAAAGTCGGCATCGTCGCCGGTCGTATTGGCCTTCCACCACGCCAGGCTCGTGGCGATCTCCAGCGGCCGAATCCGCTCTTCGTGCTCGGCGATGAACGCCTTCGCCTTCGCATCGTTGTCGGCCGTGCTTCGCGCCTGCGCAACGCGCGTTTGCAGGGCCAGGGCGGCCACCAGGCCCAAAGACATCCAAGTAAACGAAGCGCTCATGCTGCCTCCAGAAGTCGAGATCGGTTGGAACCGGCAATATAGTGTCCGCACCCAGCCGTCGTGATTGATCATCAGCCAGTGGACCTGTCCTGTCCACGAACTCGCGCGCGGGACGCGCCGAAGTGTCCACCAAGCAGAATTCTACCACGGATGACACGGATTTCACGGATGGGAGGCGCCGATGCCACAACCTGCCTGTATCAGCGACAAGAAATCCGTGTCATCCGTGAAATCCGTGGTCTCTCCCCTGCATTGAGAGGAACAACCCGCCAACCTCTGGCCAACAGCCGACATCCAACACCCCATCATTCGCATCGCTGGCCATCCCCCCGTCGCCCCAGTTATCCTAAGTCCTTCGCAGTTCGTCTCTCACCGCCCCCACAATGCCATGACAACCGCCGGTCAGCGTTTCCGATCCGCGCTCGACGCCGAACGACCACTGCAGCTCGCGGGCGCCGTCAACGCCTATTGCGCGCTCTTGGCCGAGCGCGCGGGCTTCCGCGCGCTGTACCTCTCCGGCGCCGGCGTGGCGAACGCCTCCTTCGGCTTGCCCGATCTGGGCGTCACCAACCTCACCGACGTCTGCGAGGACGCCCGGCGGATCTGCGGCGCCACGGAGCTGCCGTTGTTGGTCGATGCGGATACCGGGTTCGGCACGGCGCTCGGCATTCGCCGCACGGTGCGGGAGCTGTCGCGAGCCGGCGCGGCCGGGATGCATCTTGAAGACCAGGTCGCTGCGAAACGCTGCGGCCACCGGCCGGGGAAGGCGCTCGTCTCGGCCGACGAGATGGTCGATCGCATCAAAGCCGCCGTCGATGCACGGACCGACGAGCGGTTCGTCGTGATGGCCCGCACCGATGCCGCCGCCGGCGAGGGGTTGGCGTCCGCCATCGCGCGGGCCAACAAGTACGTGGCCGCCGGCGCCGACCTGATTTTTGCCGAGGCGCTCACGAGCCTCGACGAGTATCGCCAGTTCACCGCCGCTGTTTCGGCGCCGGTTCTCGCGAACGTTACCGAGTTCGGCCAGACGCCGCTACTCACGACGGCCGAGCTGGCCTCGGCGGGCGTGCGGCTGGTGCTGTATCCGCTGTCGGCGTTTCGCGCCATGAGCCGCGCGGCGGAGACCGTGTACGCGACGATTCGCGCCCGGGGCACGCAGCAGGCGGTGGTCGACGCCATGCAAACGCGCGAAGAACTTTACGACGTGCTGAGTTACCATGAACACGAGAAGCTGCTCGATCGACTGTATCCCCCTGAAGGCTTTGCCTAGTAAATCCGAAACTCGAATCACGAAGCACGAAACAAACGCCAAGCGGGAATTTTCCAAAGAGACCTCAATTTATTCTCCGTTTGGACTTGGAATTTCAAGCCTTGATTATTGTTTCGGATTTCGAGTTTCGGATTTCGAATTTTTGGGCAAATTCCCGAGGCGCCAGGCGACTCGGCGGTTCGTTGAAAGGACGCTCCCATGGCGGAAACACAACAGGCCCCGGGCCTGCGAGGAATTACGGCCGGCGCGACCGCGCTCTCGTCGGTCGGCGCTGGCGGCGACAGCTTGCGCTACCGCGGTTACGACATCGAGGCACTGGCCGAGCACGCGATTTACGAGGAGGTCGCGCATCTGCTGATCTACGGCCGCCTGCCGAAGCGGGCCGAGCTGGAGGCGTATCTCCAGCGGCTCCGCGGATTGCGGGCTTTGCCCGCGCCGCTGTGCGACGTGCTGGAGCAGATTCCACCGGACGCGCACCCGATGGATGTGCTGCGGACGGGCGTTTCGATGCTGGGCACGCTCGAGCCTGAAGGCGACTTTGCGAATCAGGACGCGATGGCGGATCGCTTGCTGGCGGCGCAGCCGTCGATGCTGGGCTACTGGCATCGGTTCGTCACGCGCGGCGAGCGCGTGGAGACGGCGACCGACGACGGGACGCTTGCCGCCCATGTGCTACACCTGATCACCGGCGCTCCGCCCAGCGACGAGCACCGGCGATTCATGGAGGCGTCGCTCATCGTCTATGGCGAGCACGAGTTCAACGCCTCGACGTTCACGGCCCGAGTGATCGCCGCGACGCTGTCGGACATCCACTCGGCGATTGCTGGCGCCATCGGGGCCTTGCGCGGCCCGCTGCACGGCGGCGCCAACGAAGGCGCCATGCACCTCATCGAGCGATTCCGCGACCCGGAGGACGCCGTGAGTGCCGTTCGTACGATGCTCGCGCGCAAGGAGAAGGTGATGGGCTTCGGCCACGCGGTGTACAAACTTCGTGATCCCCGCAGCGATATTATCAAGGCATGGGCAAAGCGTCTCGCTGTAGAAGCGGATCAATCGAACCTCTTTGCGGTCGCCGAAGCCATCGAGACGTTGATGGCTGACGAGAAGCGGCTGTTCCCCAACGTCGACTTCTATTGTGCCAGCGCGTACCGGTTCGTCGGGATCCCGACGCCGCTATTTACTCCGCTGTTCGCGATCGCCCGCGCGGCCGGTTGGACCGCCCACATCAAGGAACAACGGGCCGACAACAAGCTCATCCGGCCAGCGGCGGAATATGTGGGTCCGGAGCGGCGGGAGTTTGTACCGATTGATGCCAGATAGGTCCGTACCAGGGGCAAGAGGACGGAAAGATCACCACGAAAGACACGGAATTGACGAAAAGTCCCGAGGTTTGTCGTTCCTGTTTTCGTCCGTTTCGTCGCTTTCGTGGTTTCCCCTTCGAAGCATGACAATCCACGATGACAAATCCGCCGCTCGACCTGAGCCCGACGCGCTGCTCATCGAGATTGCGGACTACGCGCTCGACTACCGCGTGGAGAGCGAGCTGGCCCTCGACACGGCGCGGCTGTGCCTCATGGATTCGCTCGCCTGCATGTACCAGGCGCTCGACCATCCCGAGTGCGTGAAGCTGCTGGGGCCCGTGGTTCCTGGCGCGGTGCTGCCCGGCGGGGCGCGTGTGCCGGGAACCCACTGTGAACTCGACCCCGTACAGGCGGCGTTCAACATCGGCACGCTCGTGCGGTGGCTCGACTTCAACGACACGTGGCTCGCGGCGGAGTGGGGGCACCCCTCGGACAATCTCGGCGCCATCCTCGCCGTCGCCGACTACGCCAGCCGAACCAAGCAAGCGAGCCGGGGCGCGGGCACACACGCGCAGCGTGGGTCGGCCCCCGGCGCCGAATTGCGCATGGACGCGGTGCTCGCCGCCATGGTGAAAGCCCACGAGATTCAAGGCGTGCTCGCGCTGGAGAACAGTTTCAATCGGGTTGGGCTCGATCACGTGCTGCTGGTCCGCATCGCTTCGACGGCGGTGGCGTGCAGCCTGATGAGCGCGAGTCACGAGCAGACAGTCAACGCCGTTTCGAACGCCTGGCTCGACGGCGGGGCGCTCCGCACCTACCGGCACGCACCCAACACGGGCTGGCGCAAAAGCTGGGCGGCGGGCGATGCCGCGAGCCGCGGCGTGCGGCACGCGCTCATGGCGCTCACGGGCGAGATGGGCTATCCGTCGGCGCTCACCGCGCCGAAGTGGGGCCTCTGCGACGTGCTGCTGGGCGGGAAGCCCATCACGCGGCCGCGACCCTTCGGCAGCTACGTCATGGAGAACGTGCTGTTCAAGATCTCCTACCCCGCGGAGTTCCACGCCCAGACGGCCGTCGAGGCGGCGATGCAGCTCCATCCCCTGGTGCGGGACCGGCTCGACGAGATCGCCGCCGTCAACATCGAGACGCAGGAGCCCGGCGTGCGGATCATCGACAAGACCGGCCCGCTGGCCAACCCCGCCGACCGCGATCACTG
>CAYSFP010000044.1:4984-34934 GCA_964430075.1 uncultured Planctomycetaceae bacterium
TGCCTGCAGTACATGGTCGCCGTGCCGCTCGTCTTTGGCAGACTAACGGCGGATGACTATGGGGACGCAGTCGCGGCCGACCCTCGCATCGATGCACTGCGGGCGAAGATGCAGGTCCGCGAGAATCCGGACTTCACGCGCAACTATTACGATCTCGACAAACGCACGATCGGCAACGCCGTGGACGTGATTTTCAAGGATGGTTCTCGCACGCAGCGCGTGGCGATCGAGACGCCGATCGGCCATCGCGAACGACGCTGCGAGGGCGTGCCGCTCTTGGTGGAGAAGTTTCGCAAGAGCGTGGCGCCGAAGCTCGGCGTCGATCGGTTCGCGCGGCTGGAATCGCTCTGCAGCGACGGCGCGAGATTGGCCGCGACGCCGGTCGACGAGCTCATGGCACTGCTCGCCGCCAAATGAAAGCCACCGGCTCTGCCGGTGGACCTCATCGCCGTTTGTGTTCCAGCGAAGAGTCAGGATCAAGTGTTGCTCGTCCACCGGCAGAGCCGGTGGCTTTTATGTCGATTGTTCGTTGACGTTGTCTTCCCCATCCTCGATGTTGCGTGGCGTGGAGCCTACGCGAGCGCGTCCGCCAGGCGGCCAAGCACCGTCGCCGCCGAGGGAAGCGCGCTCGCAATCGCCGGATGCAGCGGCAGCGCCACGCCGTCGCTTCGATAGACGTCACCGGGCGTGCTCAAACCAAACGTGGCGACGGGGATCGGCACGGTCGCCGCCTGCATCGTTGCCGTTTCGAGGTCGTCGAGCACAGTCGTCGGGATTGATCGCAGCCAATCGGCCGCCGCGCGCGGCAAGTGCGGCAGCGGATCGGCGGCGACGATCAGCGCCGCATCGACCTCGTGCCGTGCCAGCAGCGTTGCCGCTGTTGCTTCACGCGCCATAAGGCGCGGATAGCCGCGGGCGAAACTCACGGCCGAGGGAAATCCTGTCTGCCACAACAGCACTTCAGACGCCCCCGCGGCGTTGGGCGCCCCGCCCAACGGGATCGCGGCCGCGCGCGTGTGGCGATGCAAGTCGCGCACAAGCTCGGTGACCGCCGGCGCGTTGGCGTTGGCGTCGAAAAAAATTCCGGCGTAGTTCGCCGACCGCAGTCGCTCGGCCAATCGCCGCCAAGCGCTCAGTTCACTGCCGGTCTGTGCCTCGACGACTTCCGCATCGAAGTCGATTCCTCGTACCAGCCCGCGCAAGACTGCGAGGCATTCGAAGCCGCTGTCGGCGGGGATCAGCATATGTTCGTCGGCCAGCGCTGCGCTCGGCGACGGCCACGAATCGACGACGATCGTGCGTCGCCCTGCCCGAAGCGAGAATCGCTCCATGTGACGGGGGTGCGTTGTGGCGGGATCGCACTGCCAGTACACAACCAGGTCGCCCCGCGCGGCGACTTCGCCGAGCGTCGCCGTTACGACGCCGACGGTCTGTGCTGCTCGATGCGACCCGCTCACGCCGCGCGCATCCGTGGGGTCAATCGCCGCGCCGAGCCGATCGGCGATCGCGACCGCCGCGCGCTGGGCGTCGACGGTCGCTCGCTGGAGGCCCATCACCAGCGGCGCTTGGGCTGAACGCAAGAGCTCAGCGGCGCGCGAGACGACTTCGTCCAGATCGACCGGCGGTAGCTCGGTGCGCTCGGCAAGCAGGAAGGAATCCGCCAAGGGACACGGCGGCTCGAAGGACAGGACGCGGTTGCCGTTGACGCGGAGCGTCAGGTCGTCGCACGCGCATCCGCATGCCGTGCAGACGAAGTCGCGCACTTCATGTGCCTCGGTGGTAACCCGGCCGTCGTCCGTCATGGACCAAAGATCTCCATTCCGAATGCCGTGAGCAGTCCCAAGAGCAGATAGAGCATCAGCAGCAGCCACCAGCCCAGCACGATCGCGGGCGGCGGATCGAACCATCCAAATGTTTGCACCGCAAGCCCCAGCAGTGCGATCACGCCCAGGGCAATCGTGATGACTTTGGGTCCCAGCGCGAGCAGCAGTCCCAGCATCACCGCGGCGACGGTCATCGTGATGAACATCTCTTTGAGCGAAAACGCGAAGCGAAATTCGCGGCGGGGCGCCGCCGGCGACGGCAATTGAAAGCCCTCGTTTTCGCCATCGTCGGTCGCGGCCCGCTTCGCGCCCTGGGCGGCATAAAACTCGTCCCGCATCCGCCGCCGCTCCGCGGCCTCGCGCCGCTCGGTGAGCGCGACGACGTACCAGCCCGCGCCGATCGCCGTCAGCGCCATGACGAACAGCGCCATGCAGCCGCCGAGCTGGACATTGAGCGTCAGGCCAATCGCGAGAATGGCCGTGAGGATCAGCAGATGCCGCGTCGTGAACCGAAACGATTTAAAGCGGCTCCAGTCGACGTCGTAGTTGCCCTGCTGGTCGCGCTGTTTGTCGAGAATCTCGTCGATGTCGACCCGCGCGACCGCCTCCTCGGTCTTACGGCGGCCGCGCTCCTGCTCCATCGCCAGGATTTCCGGATCGACCGGCTCGAGTTCCAGCTCGAGATCGTCGTCATCGTCGTCATCCGGCGGTTTGGGCATGAGGGAGGGTTCAGGAGTCAGGGTTCAGGAGTCAGGAGTCAGGAGTCAGAGGGTCGATAGCCGCGATGCTACGCATCGCCGGTGCGGCGGAGGCCAGACGCAGGCGCCGTGCTCCATTCTGCTCACGGCGACTGCATTCAGCAACGCCGCGCGTCTTGTCGCGGCGAACGGCCCGTGCGACGATTCTCCTACACGGGGCGCCTTTGCGCTTGCGCTTACGGAGCGGAATTCAGCGATGCACGTCATTGTTTCGGGATTCGGCAGCTACGGGGATGTGCTGCCGATGGTCGGCCTCGGCGCCGCCATGCGAGCGCGCGGCCACCGCGTGCAGATGATCACCAATCCGTACTTCCGCGCCGTGGTCGAGGACGCCGGGCTGGAGCTCGTGCCCCTGGGGTCGGCCGAGGAGTATCTCGAGCTGGCCGCCCACCCGGACCTTTGGCATCCGCGCCGCGGGTTGCAGCTCGTGCTGCGACGCGGCGCGATGGCCTACCTACGGCAGACCTACGAACTTTATGAGCAACTGTACCACCCGGGCGAAACGGTGATCGCCGCGCACGGCCTGGATCTCGCGGCGCGCATACTGCAAGAAGGTCGTGGAGCGCCGATGGCCACGGTGCATTTCGCGCCGTTCGCGATCATGACGCTCTACGATACGCCGCGCTACATTGGGACGCTGCCCATGAAAGGCTGGCCGCGCTGGCTTAAGGCCGCGCAGTTCTGGCTGGGAGACAGGATGCTCGTCGGGCCGATCGTCAATGAGCCCATCAACTCGCTGCGTGGCGAGCTGGGCCTGCCCGCGACGCGTGACATCTTTTCGCGGTGGAACCACTCGCCGCAGTTGGTGCTGGCGATGTTCCCCGATTGGTTCGGCGCCCCGCAGCCGGACTGGCCGCCCAATATGCACACGGTGGGCTTTCCGTTGTATGACGCCCATCCGGCCGCGTCGCTGCCCGCGGACGTCGAAGAGTTTCTCGCCGCGGGCGAGCGGCCGATCGTCTTCTCCCCCGGCTCGGCCAATATGGATGCGGCGAGCTTCTTTGAGACGGCCGTCCAGGCGTGCCGGCGCCTCGGGCGCCGCGGGATGCTCGTCACCAAGTACGCGCACCAGATCCCGGCGAATCTCCCCGCCGGCATCAAGCATTGCTCGTTCGTGCCGTTCAGCCTGCTGCTACCGCGCGTGGCGGCCTTGGTGCACCACGGCGGCATCGGCACGAGCGCCCAGGGCCTGGCTGCGGGCGTGGCCCAACTCGTGATGCCGATGGCTTACGACCAACTGGACAACGGCTTGCGCCTCGAGCGGCTGGGCGTTGGAGCGATCGTGCGGCCGCCGAAGTTCAAGCCTGGCCCGGTGACCCGCGCGCTCGCCGGCCTTGTCGACGCCCCCGAAGTCCGCGAGCGCGCCGCGCACTGGGCCTCGCAGTGTAACGGCCCCGCCGCCCTCGCCGCGGCGTGCGACCGCCTGGAGCACTTGGCCATCGGATTTACTGCAGAGGGCACAGAGGACACGGAGGAAAGATTTTTGTCCGCAAATGAACGTAGATGAACGCAGACTCGGAATGACGGACAATCTGCATTCCTATTCGACAACTTCTCCGCGCGCCGCGAAGGTTTCGCAGGGAACGGATTAACCACAGAGGCACGGAGGGCACAGAGGTCGGATAAGTACGGGAGAAATCATTAACCCGAGACTCGCGAGCCCTCAGTTCGAGTTTGGCACTTTTTTAACCACGAAACACACGAAACGAGACGACGACGTGCCATGCCTTCTCGGTCGATCTCCGTGTCCTCTGTGCGTCCGTGGTCAATCTTCTCCCCTGCACCGCACGCCGCGAAGGCTGCGTTCCTGTTGTTTGTCGAGTCCTGGGGCCTGTCATGGGCTAGTGCTTTGTCAGCGTTCAATTTTAGGGTTGGCGGCGACGCACGTCTTCTTTGGCAATCAGGTTGCGTCGCCGCCAACCCTAAAACTAGCAATTGACAAAGCACTAGGACGTCGGACCAACGGCCTAGCAAAAAGTCCCGCGAACAGCCACGCGAGCATCGCCGGCTCGGGAATCGGCGTCGTCGGCACGGCGTCCAGTGGCATGCCGTAGAACTGCAGGTCGCCGATCTGAACGCTGTCGTTACCGGGCAAGGAGGACTCCTTGATCAAGGGAAACACCAGGCAATACGACATGTAGGGCGTCATGTTGTCGACCAGCACCAGCGGCCCCGCTTCCAAGCGTTCCTCCGGCAGACTGACCGTGCCAGAGTCGATCAGCGTCCAGTTCTCCGCGACGCCTTGGCTGAAATCCTGACTGACTACGGGATCGTTCGTGCCGAAAAGCTGCCAGGAAGCCGGGTCACGACCCGGAGCGTCGTTGGCGGTGGTGATCATGAAGCTGTTGACGATCGACGGCCCCTGCGTGGGCGTCACGATGAAGCCGGCATTCTCCCGGCCGAAATTGCGATACTTGGTGAACGGCGCCCGGTCGAGCTGATTGCCCGGCCCCGCATCGGGCGGGCTGTCGGCCTCGGGCGTCGGCAGTTGAATCGCGCGCAGCGGCGCCGATCCGAAGATCTGCATCAGGTTGGGCCCCTGGCCGTTCGGCTCGGGGAACAGGGCGACGTCGCCGATCTGCATCGCCTGGGCCGCGCGAAAATTGCGAATGTCCGGAAATACGATGCGATAGTCGGAGTAGACGGCGTTGTTGTCGAACGACAGCGGCTGTCCGGACATGCCGCGCTCCAGCGGCAGGTTCACCGTCCCGCCGCTGATGAGCTCCCAGCTCTCCAGGCTGCCGTCGCTGTTGTCGGGGCTCATGACGGGCTGATTCGTGCCGTACAACTCCCACGAGACGGGATCGCCCGCGGGGTCGCCGACGCCGGTCGTCAGCACCATGCTCCGCACGGGCTGCGGCGCGGAAAAGCCGAGCGCGGTGACGAACCCCGTATTGCGCTTGCCGAGGTTGGCGTATTCGCTGCCCGGATTGCCGTCCGCAACGGCGGCCGGCGGCGCCGAAGGCGGATAGTTGCTGCGGGAGGATGGTGGATCGACGTCGATCGCGAGGATCGCGTCTCCCGGCAGCAGCAACGGCATCCGCGGTTGGATGAGCACGTCCTGCAACTGGGCGTCGGTGAACGTCGTGGGCTGGCCGGTCGTGACGTCGATGGTGGTGACGAAATCGCCGGGGTTGAAATTGAATCCCGTTTGAATGCCGTTCAGTCCAAACTGCGGTGCGAGGTCGCCCACCTGGTAGCCAAAAATTGTCACCGGGCCCGCCGGCGGGTCCGTTGGATTCACGGCGGTGAATCGCAGTTTGGTTTCAATGCGCTGGCGGCCGGCCGCGACGATCACGCTGGTCGACGCGATGCTCACGTTGTACGCCGGGTGCGTTTGAAATACGCCGGTTTGAGTTGCGTTGAACCGCGGCGCGCCGATCCCCGGATCGGGCAGGTCGATGAACGCGGTGACCTGCCCGTCGGCAATGCCGGTGGGGTCGAGATACAGCTTGAAGCACACCGGCGCCGCGTGGCCGCCCGACGAACCATACTTACGCATCCACAGGCCCAGGTCGAGGTCGTTGACCGAGCCGTTGCGATCCGCGTCGCCTTGCGAGTTGTTGGTTTGCCCGGTGAGCCCGACGCCGCGCTGCCAGAGGAGAAAATCGCTGCCGTCGCAATCGCCGTCGTTGTCGTAGTCGGCCAGCGGCGCGAGGCATTCTTCGTAGAGGGCGTAGCTGGCGGTGAAGTCGGTCAGCAGCCCGCCCCAGACGTACGGGGGCGCCGCAAGGATTGTCCAGAGCGCGGCCGCGGCGCCGACAAACCGCGCGCCGGTTTGCGACGCGATGCGCCTTGCCCGACCACGGCCGCCGAGGGCGCGGTTGCCGAAGAGTTTCATAGCTCGAAGCGCCCGAGGAGACGACTCGACGAGAAGACCGACGAGAGGAGCAGTCGCTGGCGTCGACTCCGGTCATGAGAACCCGTCGGCGCCCAGCACACAGGCGAGTCTCATCATAAAGGCGGCGATCAGGTGCGTCGAGGAATTTCACGGCCGGAAACGCTTGCGGCCGCATAATCCATAAAAAAAGTCATTTTTTCAGCGAGACGGCGACTCGCCGCACTGCGCACGAGCCCTGACGAGCGTGCCTCGGGCGCTCCGCCTGGCCGCTTGACCAGAGGGCCGCCGCTTCACGTCAGAATGTCGTCGAGCACATTTCCGTGCACGTCGGTCAACCGACGGTTGAGGCCGTTGTGGTAGTACGTGACGCGCGTGTGGTCGAGACCCAGCAGCTTGAGCACCGTCGCATAGAAGTCCCACACCGTCACCGGCTCGCCCGCGACGCGGCGGCCGAACTCATCCGTCGCGCCCAACGACGTGCCGCCCTTCACGCCCGCCCCCATCATCCAACAGGTGAATCCATCGGGATTGTGATCCCGGCCGGTCACGCCCTCCTGATGCGTCGGCATGCGGCCGAACTCCGTGGTCCACAGCACCAGCGTGTCGTCGAGCAGGCCGCGCTGCTTCAGGTCGGTGAGCAGCGCAGCGGTCGGCTCGTCGAAAATCGGGCAGTGGCGCTGGTAATCCTCCTTGAGGGTCTTGTGGGCGTCCCAGTTGAGCAGGCCGTCGACGCCCGAGGCCCGCGAGGCGCAGTAGAGATTCACGTAGCGCACGCCCTGTTCCAACAGCCGCCGCGAAAGCAAGCAGTTGCGCGCGTAGGCGGCTTTGAGAGGATTGGCGTCGTTCGTGCCGTAGAGCCGGTGAATCGACTCCGGCTCCGCGGCAAGGTCCATCACCTCCGGCGCCGAAAGCTGCATGCGCGCGGCTAACGTGTAGGCGTTCATCCGCGCTTGCAGGTCCGTCAGTCCAGGATTCTGCTCCGCGTGCCGCTCGTTGAGCAAACGCAAAAAGTCACGCGTAGCGCGCTCTTCGCCCTCGGACACGCCCTCGGGCGCCGCGACGTTGCGCACCGGTTGATGCGCCGCCAGAACGACTCCCTGATGCTGAGCCGGCAGAAACCCGTTGCTCCAGTTCGCCTTGCCGTTGGGCGGCTCGCCGCGGATGTCAGGAATCGCCACGTACGCGGGCAGGTTCGCCGTCTCGCTGCCCAGGGCGTATCCGATCCACGCGCCGGCCGAAGGGAATCCCTCGAAAATCGTTCCGGTGTTCATGAACACGCATCCCGGGCCGTGCGTGTTCGACTTCGACTGCATCGCGTGGATGAACGCGATGTCGTCGACGTGCCGCGCCATGTGCGGCAGCAGGCTGCTGATGGGCTTGCCGCACTCGCCGGCAGGCATGAACGGCCAGGGGCTGCGCATCAGGTTGCCGTTCTTGCCCTGGAACGTGACGGCGCCTTCCTCGCCCGGCAGCGGCATGCCGTGATACTTCTCGAGCGCCGGCTTGTGTTCCCACAAATCGATGTGCGACGCAGCGCCCGGGCAGAAGACCTGAAGCACGCGGCGAGCGCGCGGCGCAAAGTGCAGGTGGCCATGGAGTGCGCCGCCTGCGGGAGACGCGTCCGCGGCAGCCCGCGCCTCGCCGCCGAGCAAATCGGCGAGCCCGACGCCCGCGAGCCCCGTGAACGCGTCGGCGAGGAACCCGCGCCGCGACACGACGAAGTCGCGAAGGGAGTCATATTCGCCGTGGGCGATGGTCATGCCTGCGGTCCGCTTCAGTTCACGTAAATCAATTCACTCGCGTTGAGCAAGGCTCGGCAGAACGCGCGCAGGCCGTGCCGTTCGACAAGCTGCGTCGCGACGGCCAGCTCGACGGCATCCGGTTCACGCGCCAGTGCCAGCTCGAACGCCCGCCGCACCTGGGATTCGCCGTCGCCGCCTTCGGGGCCCGCCTGGCTTGCGAGCCGCTCGGCAAACGCCTCCGCCATGTCGATCGTGAAGCGGTGATTCATCATCGCCAGCGCCTGGGCCGGATTGGTCGTGGGCACGCGGCGCGACACGGAAAAGGCGCAGTCCGGCGCATCGAAATCCGTGAGCAAATCGACGTTCGCCGCCCGGGCATTCTGGTGATACACGCTCCGCCGATACGTCTCGGGGCCAAACTGCGCAAGCGGCGTGTAGGTTGCGACGTTGTCGCGGGAGTACGAGTACAACTGAAACCCCGGTCCACCCCTCCGCTCATCCAGCTTCCCGGCCAGCAGCAGCATCGTGTCGCGAATCTCTTCGGCCGCCAGCCGCCGCGGGGGGAAGCGCCATAACAGGCGGGCGTCGCCGTCGACTTGTGCCGCCGCGGCGCGGAACGCGCTCGACTGCCGGTAGGTTTCCGACATCACGATCAGCTTGTGAAGGGCCTTCAGCCGCCAGCTATTTTCCTGCAGGTACGCCGCGAGCCAGTCCAAGAGTTCCGGATGTGACGGGCGATCGCCCATGTACCCGAAGTCGCTGGTCGTCGCGACAATCCCCGTCCCAAAATGGTAGTGCCACACGCGATTGGCCAGCACGCGCGGCGTGAGCGGGTTGTCGGCCGCGACGAGCCAGCGGGCGAACGCCGCACGGCGGTCTTGCTCGGCGGCGCTGTCCGCGATCGTGTACGGCGCGGCCACGTCCTCAAGCGTGCCGATGCTGCCGGCCGACACGGCTTCGCCCGGCCTGTTCGCGTCGCCCCCGATGAATACGCGTGGCGGTTCGCCGGGCAACTCGAAGCGTCCGACGCGCAGCGAGGGGAAGGTCGGCAGGGCGGCGAGTTGTTGGTCGATTTCGGCGAGTTGGTCGTCGAGTTCTTGGGGAGTGGCGGATTGCGCGGCTGACTTTTCAGCGTTCAGCGCTTGCTTGCGCGCTTCGAGGGCCGCCCGCCGCTGGTCGCGGCCGCGGAGCTGATCGTCGGGCCCCACTTCGCGGTCCGCGTGGAATACGCCGTTGAACGTCGCGTACAAGCGGTAGTAGTCCTGCTGCGTCACCGGATCGAACTTGTGATCGTGGCAGCGGGCGCAGCCGATCGTGAGGCCGAGAAATGCTTCGCTCGCGGCGCGGATGATTTCGTCCACCGCGTCGGCGCGGATCTGCCGCGCCTTGGCTGCATCGGAATTGCCGACGATGTCGACCGGCCCGCAGACGAGAAAGGTGAGGCCCACCTCGACGTCCGGATGGCCGCCGCCCGCGACGTCGCCCGCCAGGTGTTCCATCACCCACTGATCGAAGGGCTTGTCCTCGTTGAACGATTCGATCACGTAGTCGCGAAACGGCCACGCGTTGTCGACCAGGTGATTCACCTCGTAACCGGTGCTCTCGCCGAACCGCGTCACGTCGAGCCAGTGCCGCCCCCAATGCTCGCCGTAGCGCGGCGAGGCGAGCAGCCGATCGACGAGCCGCTCGTAAGCGCCCAGCGAAGGATCGCCCAGAAACTCGTCCGCGACGTCCGGCGGCGCCGGCAAGCCGGTGAGATCGTAGGCCACGCGGCGCAGAATCGTGCGGTCGTCGGCGCGCGCGTTTGGTTCGAGATTGCTCGCCCTGAGCTGCGCGTAGACAAAGCGATCGATGGGATTGCCGCTCCATGCCGCGGGGACGCCGTCCGAGGGGGGCTCGCGTTTCGCCAGCGGCCGTAGCGCCCACCACGATCGATCCGCCTTGGGCCGTTCGCGCACGACAATCTCCGCCGGCCACGCGGCGCCCTCGGCGATCCACGCGCGAAGCAGCTCGACCTCTTCGTCCGTGAGCGGCGGCCCCTCCTTCGGCATCAGCGGCTGTTCGCCCCCGACCGAGCTGACTGCTTCCAGCAGGTGACTCGCGGCGGGGTCGCCGGCGACGACGTAGCCGGTCTCCTCGACGTCGGCCAGCGTGGCCAGGGAGAGCTCGCCCTGTTTGTTCGACGATTGATGACAGCGGATGCAATGCCGCTCGAAGAGCGGCGCGATGTCTCGGGCAAAATCAACGCGTGCGCGGTCGACTTCGCTCGCTGCACTGCGTGCGACGCCGGCCATCGCCGCGCCCGCGACGAGGCTGCCCAGGATCGTCAGAAGAGGTCGGCGGCGCATCCCGCTATCTTAGCAAAGAGGGCCGCCGAAGTACGACGTGCTTCAAGCGCGTTTGGGTTTCTTCGCTGAGCGGCGCGGCCGCGCGGCCATCGGCGCGCCCGTGTTCAGCTTCACGGCGGCCCGGATGAGCGTCTTGAGGGCCTGCTCATCGATCTTGTCGCCCTCATGAATGTCGATCGCCCGTCGCGCGTTGCCGTCGAGGCTGGCGTTGAACAGCTCCGCGGGATCCTCGAGCTGGGCGCCTTTGGCGAACGTCACCTTCACGACGCTCTTGTACGTCTCGCCGGTGCAGACGAGCCCTTCGTGCGACCACGCCGAAACCCCCGCCGGATTGGTCGGCTTGCGCCACTTCACCTCCTCGATGATCTCGGGGTCAGCCTGTTTGACCAGCTTGCGAATCCGGACCAGCATCTTGCCCCGCCAATCGTTCAGCTTCTCGATCCGCGCGTCGAACTCTTGCGAGAACGAGTTGTCGTTCCCTGAAGGCGATCCGCCGGTCATTTTCTTTGCCATGATCGTTGTCGTTTTCTCAATGCCCCGTTGCATCGACCCGCCGGCGGGAACTAAGCTGCGCGCCCCGGGCGACGCGATCTTGCCCCTCGTCGTAGCGTCCCGTTAGGCTATCTGATCTCTCGTTGAGATTCATCCCTCCCCGCGGCTTGCACGGAGGCCCAGGTCATGACGACGAAGCCCAGCCATCGTCTCACGCTTCGAGACCGCCTGTCACGGCTCGATTTTACACAGGCTTGCAAACTGCTGGGGCCCGAGGGCCGGCGCCTGATCCAGCTCGGCGGCAAGTGGGACGTCGTTCTGGCCGACCAGGTTCGCCTGCAGGGAGACCTGTTTCGCGTCTCGTTTCCGGATGCGGTTGTCACGTTCACCTTGATGGCTGACGCGCGGCAGCGGCTCCACTGGAACTGCACGGCGTGCGAGGTTCCCTGCGAGCACGCCGGAGCCGCGTTCTCCTTGGTGCTCGAGGAGAAGATTGCTCTCGGCCTCGCCGCTCCGCCCAAGGAGCGCGTTCCCGTGGAAAGCCTCGCCGAAGACGAGCTCGTCGCCCGCGCCATCGCCGAACGCGAGGAACGCGCGCGGAAGGAGCGGTTCCGAATTCAATCCAAGGCGCCGACGCGACCGTGGACCGAATACACCGTCGCCAGCGCCGCCTCGGGCAAGACCTATCGTGTGTCGCTCCGCGGCCTTCAGGCGGGTTCGTCCTACTGCTCGTGCCCCGATTTCCGCACGAATACGCTGGGGACCTGCAAGCACATTCTGCACGTCCTGCGGAAGATCAAGACGAAGTTTCCCGCCGCGAAGCTGCGGCGATCGGCGCCGCCGAGCGAATTGAGCCTGCGGCTCGTCAACGGCGAGTCGCTCGCATTGCGGTTCGACGTGCCGCCCAAGCTGGACGACGAGGCAGTCCAGGTGCTGCGAGGCGTCGCCGACCGCGATCTCTCCGATGTCCGCGATCTCATGCGTCGCCTGACCAAGCTCGAGCAGTTGGGCCAACCGGTCACGATCTATCCCGACGCCGGGGAGTTCATCGAGCGGCGGTTGTTCCAGTCGCGCATCGAGTCCCTGGTGGCCGACATTCGCCGCGACCCGGCGGCTCATCCCCTGCGACGCACGCTGCTGAAGGTGGAGTTGCTGCCGTATCAAATGGACGGCGTCGCATTCGCCGCCGGCGCGGGACGAGCGATTCTGGCCGACGACATGGGGCTGGGCAAGACGATCCAGGGGGTCGGAGTCGCCGAACTGTTGGCGCGCGAGGCCGGCGTCCGCCGCGTGCTGATCGTCTGCCCCACGTCGCTCAAGTCGCAATGGCGCGCCGAGATCCATCGGTTCTCCGATCGGTCGTGCCAACTGATCCTCGGCGCCGCGGCGGATCGCCCCGCCCAATATCAAGGGGACGCCTTCTTCACCGTATGCAACTACGAGCAGGTGCTGCGGATTTACCCTCGATCGAAGCAGCGACGTGGGATCTCATCATTCTCGACGAGGGTCAGCGAATCAAGAATTGGGAGGCCAAAACCACTCACGTCGTTAAGCGACTGAAGAGCGCCTTTGCCCTCGTCCTCACGGGCACGCCGCTCGAGAATCGGCTCGACGACCTCTACAGCGTCGTGCAATTTGTCGACGATCGCCGTCTTGGTCCGGCGTTTCGCTTCTTCAATCGACACCGCGTCGTTGATGAAAAGGGGAAGGTGCTGGGCTACAAGAATCTGGAGCAGCTTCGCCGGACGCTGCAGCCGATCCTGCTCCGGCGGACGCGAGACGACGTGCTCAAGCAGCTTCCCGAGCGGGTGACCGAGATCGTCCGCATTGCGCCCACCGGCGAACAGGCCGAGATTCACCAGGGCCAGATGCGCGTGGTCGCCTCGATCGTCGGCAAGTCGTATTTCAGCGAGATGGACCTGTTGCGGCTGCGGCAAGCCCTGCTCATGTGCCGCATGGCCGCCGATAGCAGCTTTCTTTGCACCAAGGAGGAGCCGGGTTATTCAAGCAAGCTGGAACGACTCGACGAACTGTCCGCGGAACTGTTCGCCGATCCGACGCGCAAGGCGGTCTTGTTCTCGGAATGGACGACGATGCTCTCGCTCGTCGAGACGAAGATCCTCCAGCCGCGAAAGCTCCGCTACGTGCGCCTGGACGGCAGCGTGCCGCAGAAAAAGCGACACGAGTTGGTTCACGAATTTCAAAGTGATCCGGACTGCCGGCTCTTTCTTTCCACCAACGCCGGATCGACGGGACTCAATCTGCAGGCCGCCAACACGGTCATCAACGTCGACCTGCCATGGAACCCGGCCGTGCTCGAGCAGCGGATCGCTCGCGTGCATCGCATGGGGCAGAAACAGCCGGTCGAAGCGTACCTGTTGGTCACGGAGGAGACGATCGAGGAAAACCTGCTTGCTACCCTCTCGGCGAAACGCGACCTGGCGCTGGCGGCACTCGACGCAGAATCCGACGTCGACGAGGTGTCGCTGGTCAGCGGCGCGGAGGAACTGCGCAATCGTCTCGAAGTTTTGCTCGGCGCGAAGGCCGAGGCGGCGGTCGACGTGAGCCAGCGGACCGACGCGCTGCAGGCGGCGTCCGCCGCGGCAAGCTGCGAACCCGGTTCGCCGCGCGGCGACGCCGACCGCCGCGAGCGAGTCGCCGCCGCCGGCGGAGAGCTGCTGGGCGCGCTGTTCCACTTCGTGGGTGAACTGACGGCTCGCGATGAGCCGACGCCGCCTCCGAAGCCCGAGATCGTCGCCAACCTGCGCGATCGCCTGGCGAACTGCGTCGAAGAAGACGATCGAGGCCGGCAGCAACTGACCGTGACGCTTCCGAGCCGCGACGCGCTCGATCACCTCGCCGGCACGCTCGCCAGGCTGCTGGCGATGTGAGCTCGGGCGGTTCACGCCGCAACGTGGCAAGCCGCTTCACGAGGGCTTTCGATCCTCAGCAACCGGGCTCATTGGCTTCCTCGGCGTGCTCCAGGGTTTCGTCGAGGCGCTCGCGAAGCAGACTGCGCCCCTCGATCCACCGTCAGGACCAAAAAACGCACAGCCTCGTAGGGATTCCCGCTCAGTCCGCTCTCAGGCGGACAAGCCTTTGTGTTATGCTGACGGCAGGCGCCGGCGCGCATTTGTCAGGGTGTTCCCCATGCTACGATCAGCGTTCCAAGTTTCCGCCAGGCTTCGTGTGCGATGCACGATGGTTCGGCGCCTGGGGCTTGCCTTGATCGCCTTCGCCGCGGCGCCTGCTCACGCGGCCGATCCGCTGGACATCGAATACTTCGAAACGGAAATCCGGCCGATCCTCGCCGCGCGGTGCTACGAATGCCACTCGGCCGACAGCGGCGAACCCGAGGGCGGGTTGCTGGTCGATCGCTCGACCGGGTGGCTCGCGGGCGGCGGGCGCGGCCCGGCGATCGTCGCCGGCGATCCGGAGGCGTCGCCGTTCATCGCCGCGATCCGCTACGACGATCCGGAACTGCAGATGCCGCCGGATGGGCCGCTGCCAGCGAAGGAGATCGAAGCGCTCGAAGCGTGGATTCGCCGCGGCGCCCCGGCTCCTGCCGACGACGCTCCGACGCCAACGGCGGCCGCGTTCGACCTCGCCGCCCGCCGCGCCGGCCATTGGTGTTGGCAGCCGATCGAGCGCGTGGCGCCGCCGGAGGTGGAAGACGCCGCGTGGCCGCGGGACGCGATCGACCGTTTCGTGCTGCAGCGCCTGGAACGAGCCGGGCTCGATCCGGCGTCGCCGGCGGCGCCGCACGCGTGGCTGCGGCGGGTGACGTTCGACCTCACCGGATTGCCGCCGACGCGCGACGAGATCGCGGCCTTCGCCGCCGACCATTCCGATGCGGCGCGGGCCGCCGTGGTCGATCGCTTGCTGGCGAGCCCGGCCTTCGGCGAGTGCTGGGCGCAGCACTGGCTCGACTTGGTGCGCTACGCCGAAACCAAGGGTCACGAACAGGACTTCGACATCCCGGGCGCCTGGCGGTACCGCGACTACGTGATCCGCGCCTTCAACGCGAACGTGCCGTTCGATCAGTTCGTGCGCGAGCACGTTGCGGGCGATCTCGTCGACCCGCCGCGGATCGATCCGGACACGCGCACGAATCAATCGATTCAAGGCACGGCGTTCTGGCATCTCGGCGAGGCGACGCACAGCCCGGTGGACATCCGCGGCGACGAAGCCGAACGGCTGGCCAACGCGATCGACGTGTTCGGCAAGACCTTCCTCGGCCTCACGATCGCCTGCGCCCGCTGCCACGACCACAAGTTCGATGCGATCTCGAAGGAAGATTACTACGCGCTGGCGGGCTTTATCGAAAGCAGCGGCTATCAGCAAGCGAACGTCGCCGACCCCGGGCGGCAGCAGGAGCTTGCGCGGCAACTGGAGGAACTGAATGCCGCCGCGTCGCGCGAGCTGATCGAGCTGTACGCGAAGATGTTTGAAACGCGGCAAGCCCCGTGGGCCGACGAGCTGGCCGCCGCGGCTGCCGGCGAGCAGGAGGCGAGCGCTGCGCTCGTCGCGGAGCTGGAAGCGGCGCGCGGCGACGTCGCCCACCCGCTGCATGCGCTCGCGGCCTTCAAGGAGGGCGCCGGCCTGCCCGTTTCCACGAGCGCGGGCGGTGAACCGACGCCGCGGACGTCGCTGTTGGATGGCGTCTGGCTGACCAACGGGCAGGCGTTCGGCGACGGGCCGATACGGCCCGGGCGCGTTCAGCTCCGCGCCGACGCGGCGCAGCCGCTCGTGCGCGTGGCGGAAGCTTCCGCCGCGGCGTCGTGGCGCCGCAGTGCGCGGCTCACCGGCATGATTCGCACCAGAACATTCGAGGCGACGGCACAGAGAATCTGGTATCGCTACCGCGGCGTCGCGGACGTGTTTGCCGAGATCGATTCCCACCGCACGGTCGAGGGGCCGCTGCACGGCGTTGCGAAGCAGACGCTCAACTCGCCCGACGACGTCGCGTGGTTCTGCCACGACTTGCGCGCGTATGCAGATCACCGCATTCACATCGAGTTTACGCCCCGCGGCGAGTTCGAGCTGCTCGAGGCATGCCTCGCCGACGAGGAGCCCACCGAGCCGCTCCGCGTCAACGCCTCGGTCGCGGCAGCCTTCGTCCGGCGGCAACCTGCGGACGTGACCGCGGCCGCCGGCACGGTCGTTACGGCGTTCCAGGCTGCGCTCTTCCTTGAGCGGGTCGTCCTCGCCGAAGGGGGGGCCCCGCTCGCGGCCGCCGACGCGGCGCTGATCAACTGGCTGCTCGCGCACGACGAGCTGCTGCCGCCGGCAGACGCCAAGGCCGCCGCCAAGTTCGCCGCCGCCGCGTCGCGTTACGCCGCCGCGCGCGAGGAAATCGAATCGCAACTGCCCGAGCCGGTGTGGGCGGTCGCGATGCTGGACGGCGACGGCTACGACGAGCGCGTCCACCTGCGGGGCAATCCGCGGATGCGGGCCAACGTGCCGACGCCGCGCCGGCTGCTCGCGGCGCTCGACGGCGAGATGACGATTGCCCAGGACAGCGGCCGCGACCTGCTGGCCGATCGGCTGGTCGCGACGGACAACCCGCTCACCGCGCGGGTGTTCGTCAATCGCGCGTGGAACCGCCTGCTGGGTCGCGGAATCGTGGCGACGGTCGACAACTTCGGCGTCATGGGCGAGGCACCCACGCACCCCGAGCTGCTCGACTTTCTGGCGATCGAGTTCGTGGACAGCGGCTGGGACGTTAAACGACTCATCCGCCGCATCGTGCTGTCGAGCACCTACGGCATGTCGAGCGTCGCCGATCCGCGGGCCGCGACCGTCGACCCCGCGAATCATCTGTTCCACGCCGCCCGCGTGCGACGCCTGCCGGCCGAGGCGGTGCGCGACGCGATGTTGGCCGTCTCCGGGCAGCTCAACCGCGAACGGTTCGGCCCCAGCGTGCCGGTGCACATCAACGAGTACATGCGCAACGCCCGCAGCCCGCAACGGCAGGGGCCGATCGACGGCGATCGTCGTCGGAGCATCTACATCGAGGTCCGCCGCAACGCGATGAACCATTTCCTGGCCGCGTTCGACAAGCCGGCACCGTTCACCACGGTGGGGCATCGCTACGCGAGCAACTCGGCGGCGCAGCCGCTGGCGATGAGCAACGATCCGCTGGTGCACGCCCAAGCGGCGGCGTGGGCCGAGTCGCTTACTTCGCGCTTCGCCGAGGACGTCGATGCCATCGAAGATGCGTACCTGGCCGCGTTCGGCCGCGAGCCGTCGGATGCGGAGGTCGAGCGGATTGTCCAGCACCTTGGCTCGTCCGCTAATCGCGAAGCGGCGTGGCGGGAGATCTGCCTCACGCTGTTCAATGTGAAAGAGTTTGTGTTTGTCCCGTAGAAAGGGTTCCAAGCCCCTCTCCCCCCGAGGGGAGAGGCTGGGTGAGGGGCGAAACGCCAGAGAAGACCAAATCCCTCCCCTAGCCCCTCCCTTCGAGGGAGGGGAATCTGAAACTCGCCAGCTTTCCCAAGCGAGGCGCCCCGCAACCTGCCGTCCACTGATGCACTGCCGCAACTTTCA
Source organism: uncultured Planctomycetaceae bacterium (assembly GCA_964430075.1). Classification (GTDB taxonomy): domain Bacteria; phylum Planctomycetota; class Planctomycetia; order Pirellulales; family Lacipirellulaceae; genus Lacipirellula. The sequence continues at coordinate 22,538 of CAYSFP010000044.1, forward strand.
ACCTGCACCCCTCTCCCGCCGCGAGATGCTCGCGACGGCGGCAGGCGGCTTCGGCCTGGTCGCGCTCCGCGCGCTCGCCTCCGAAAGCGCCCGCGGCGCCGCCCTGCCCGCTTCGCATGCCCGGCCGCGAGCCCGCAGCGTGATCTTCCTTTACATGGACGGCGGGGTGTCGCAGATCGACAGCTTCGATCCCAAGCCGCGGCTGGCGACGGACCACGGCAAGCCGTTCTCCGCCAAAATGGAGCCGACGCAGTTCAACAACGTCGGCATGGTGCTCGCCTCGCCGTGGAAGTTCTCGCATTACGGCCAGTGCGGCCTGACGGTCAGCGAGCTGTTTCCGCACATGGGCCGGGTGGCCGACCGGCTGTGCGTCGTGCGGAGCATGGTGAGCGACTTTTCCGAACACAACACGGCGAACTACTTTCTGCACACCGGCTCAGGCCAGCAGGGCCGGCCGAGCGCCGGCGCGTGGCTGAGCTATGGCCTGGGGTCGGAGTGCCGCGAGCTGCCGGACTTCGTGGTGCTCAACGGCGGGCTGATGCCCAGCGGCGGGCCGGAGAATTTCGGTGCCGGGTTCCTGCCGCCGGTGCACCAGGCGACGATGTTTCACCCGCGGCCCATCCCCATCGCCAACCTGCAGTCGGCAGGCGAGGAGCCGGATCGTCAGCTCGCCCGCCGCGAGCTGCTTCGCGACCTCGACGCCCTGGGCCCCGTGGACCTCCGCGAGGCCGCGGCGGTGGAGAGCGCCATCGCCAACTACGAGCTCGCCTACCGCATGCAGGCCGCCGTGCCGCGCATCGCGGGCGTGTCCGACGAGCCGCAATCCCTTCAATCCGCCTACGGCCTCGACCACCGCAACGAGGCCACGCGGATCTTCGCCCGCGAGTGCCTGCTAGCACGCCGGATGGTGGAACGCGGCGTTCGCTTCGTCGAGCTCACCTGTCCGCGGCTGGAGAACGTCGACCGCTGGGACGCCCACTCCGACCTGATCAACAACCACAACAAAAATGCGCTGGCCGTCGATCAGCCCATCGCCGCGCTGGTCGACGATCTCGCCTCCCGCGGCCTGCTGGACGAAACGCTCGTCGTGTGGGCCGGCGAGTTCGGCCGCACGCCGTTTGCGCAAGGCGCCGACGGCCGCGATCACAATCCGTACGGCTTTACCATCTGGCTCGCCGGCGGCGGGGTGCGCGGCGGCGTGACTTATGGCGCCACGGACGAATTTGGCTACCGCGTGGTCGAAAACCCCGTCACGATCCACGATTTGCACGCCACGATGCTGCACCTGTTGGGCGTCGACCACACGCGGCTGACCTTCCGCTTCGGCGGCCGCGACATGCGGCTGACCGACGTGTACGGCAACGTGGTTGAGTCGATTATTGCGTGACTTCCGTCCCACGTGGGCGAGTCTCTCCGAGACTCGGTTTTTCGCATCTGGTGAGAGGCGTGGCCACGTGAACGATTTTCCCCGAGAATCGGGGCGGGCCGTGCAGCCGATTCGCCCAGTCAGGCGCTGGCGTATGCATCTTTCCGCAAGCTGCCAAGCTGGTGCCTGGGGCGTCGAATATCTACTGGCGCCCGGGCGCTGTCCGGCCTGTCGAAAAAGTGCGCAGCAATCGCCGCGATAACTGCTACAACTTCTGACGGGAATTCATTACCTTGTTGACAGCGCTCGGGCGGCACGCTTCTCGTGACAAACAATTCTCCGACCTGCTCTCGTCTGTTTTGGGTTGAACTGTGCGTGAAGCGGCGCTCGTTGCGCGCGTCCTCGAGCGCGGGTTGTGATTGCCGTCCCACAAGCAACAGCTCGAACCGATAGCACTCGACAACTCATCGCATAGCGTCAGCGAGGCAATCTGCATTACTATCCACCAACTTCTTCGCGCGCCGCGAAGGTTTCGCAGGGAACGGATTGACCACAGAGAGTACGGAGGACACAGAGATCGGATAAGCAAGAAGAAATGAAGGAAAACCTGCGAGGACATTCACGAGCACTCGGTACGGCGCTTCTCATTTTCGTTCGACGTACTTCCTTTCCTACACTCCGTGCCCTCTGTGGCACATCCGCATTGCATCGACCGTGTCGCCAACCAACAACCCAGATCTACAATTTCAGGGGCTTCAACATGAGAGATCTCAAGCCGACTGGCGCCCTCGCGTTTTTCTTGGCCCTGCTGATCAGCCTGCCGTCCGCGACCGCAGGCATTCTCGATTTGGATTTTACGAGCGATGGCAGCGGTGACGCCGGACAGTTCGGCGGGGGCCCGCCCTACGCCACGGCCCCTGGCTTCACGGCGTTCGTCGTCGCCGAGCTCGGTCCGGCGAATGCGACCACGCCCAACCCCTCGATCACGGCGGGCGGCGTCACGTTCACGATTAACGGCAACATCAGCGCCTGGCCGGGCAACAACGGCGCCGTCAATCCCGACGTGCTCCGCGGCGACTACCTGTTCTTCCCGCCGAACGATGGCGTCCTCGGCGTCACGCCGCGCCCCATGCCGTGGACCGTCACCGGTCTGACGGCGAACACGGACTACGTGTTCACGTTCATCCACGGCAACAACGCCGGCGCTGCCCGCTCGCTGGAGATCGGCTCCGGCGAGGCGACCTTGGCGATTAACGGCGTCACCGGCACGCACGTGGGCCACATGAAGTTGACGGCCAATGGCTCGGGAGCGATCACCGGCACGTTCACCGGCCTGGGCGGCGAGGGCAATCTCGCCGCCATGTCCCTCAACCTCTTCCAGACCGAGGGCGACGCCAACGGCGACGGCCTGGTCAACAGCGAAGACTTCGCCGTCATCAGCAGCAATCTCTTCACGTCGCAATCCTCCGGCGAAAACGGCGACGTCAATCTCGATGGCTTCGTCGATTTCGCCGACTTCCGCATTTGGAAAAACGCGGCGGGCGCCGTCGCGGCCAATACCGTGATTCCCGAACCCGCGAGCCTGGCTGTGCTCGTTCCCTCTCTGTTCGCCTTGGGGTGGGCGCGGCGGCGCAGCTCCTGACGGGGTGCTTTTTGCCTCGGGACGCTGACGCACCGTTGTTCTCTCGACACCATGGGCTCTCTGCAAAGGCGAACTCACATGAAACTTCCTCACCGACTTTTATTGGCCGCGGCGGCGATCGCCCTGGGCCCCGCCGACGTCCGGGCACAAACCTTCGTCAACTGGACCGGCGGAGCCGGCAATTGGACCGACGTCACCAAGTGGTTTAACGAAGGCACGCAAGGGACCGGCGCCCTACCCAGCGCCGACTTCGTCGAAATCGCCCGCATCGACAACGGCGGCGTCGTGACCATCGACACGCCGCTGGCCGATGGAACCTCCGGCGGCTTCAGCACGAACCCCGCCAATCTGCTCGTGGGCGCCGTCGGCGGCACGGGCGAACTGATCATCGCCAGCGGCGGCTCGCTGCACGTGCAGTCCACGATTGCCACGCCGGGCTTGCTCGACGTGGGCTTTGGCGCCGGCACGGGCATCGTGCGCGTGCTCCCCGGCGGCAGCCTCCGCACCGAGAGCTGGTTTTCCAACGCTTCGAACCCGGCCAACTTCATCCAACTCGGCGCGCCCACCGGCGCCGGCACAGCCACGATCAACGCCGGCATGTCGTCCTTCCAGGGCACGACCATTGTGTATCCCAACGTGAACTATCAGGCCAACGCTTTGGTCGAAGTCGCTTTCCCCGGCACTTACACCGCCGTCATCTCGGGGGCGAACGCGGCGACGCTGCGCACCAACGGCTTCGCCAATTTACAGGGGATTTTGCGGCCCGACTTTGGCGGCGTCACGCCCGCGGCCGGCAGCTCCTGGAATCTGTTCGAAGCCGACGAGATCGCCGGCACGTTCCGTCAGATCGATACGTCGCTGGCGGGCACGCCGGGTCCCGGTCAACGGTACGTCGTCGACATCGTCGACGTCGGCAACAATCGCGAGGCTGCCCGCCTGTCGCTGCGGCAGCTCCCCACGCTCACCATCAATCGCGACACCGGCGCCGCGACGATCACGAACACCGGCACGATCGACGTCACGCTCGACGGCTACACGATTTCGTCGAACCTGGGCGCCTTGAGCTCCGCGGGGTGGAACAGCCTCGAGCAGCAGTCGGCCCTCGGGGGCGGGTGGCAGAGGTCGCCGGCGCCCGGCTCGGCGACGCGCCTCTCCGAGCTCAAAGAAACCGGCGTGGGCACGCTTGCCCCTGGGGCCCAAGTTTCCCTGGGATCGGCGTTCAACGCGACGCCCGCCAGCGCCCCATTTGGCGCCAACGCCGAGGACCTGGCGTTCCAATACACGACGACCGACGGCACGTTCCAGGGCCTCGTCGCGTACACCGGCACGAAGGTGAACAACTTGCTCCTGCAGGTCGACCCGACGACCGGCGAGACGAGTCTCCGCAACACGTCCGCCTCGACCGTCGAGATCGACGGCTACACGATCACCTCGGCCGGGGGCCAATCGCTCGACCCGGCGGGGTGGAACAGCCTCGACGCGCAGAACGCCGCGGGCGGCGATTGGTCCGCATCGCCCGCCACGACGGCGCGGCTCAGCGAGCTTAAGCAAGGCGGGGCGACGACCCTCGCGCCGGGGACGTCGTTCAACCTGGGGGGGCTGTTCAACGCGGCCCAGCCTCAAGATCTAGGCTTCGCCTTCCTGCTGGCCGGTGATTTCGACCCCACCGTCGGCCGCGTCCTCTACGCCGCCAGCGCGCCCGGCGGCTTGCCCGGCGACTTCGACGGCAATGGCACGGTCAATGCGGCCGATCTGGCCAAGTGGCGGAACGACTTCGGCGCTGGCGCCGGCTCGGACGCGGACGGCGACGGCGACACCGACGGGAATGACTTCCTCATCTGGCAACGCAACCTCGGCGCCGGTGGGGCAAGCGCCGCCGCATCGGCCGGAGTGCCGGAACCTGGCGCGTGCGCCCTGTTGGCGGTTGCAGCGACCATGGGCGGGGCCTGGCGTCCGTCGCGGCGCAGAGGTCGGAATTGATGCGGATGTTATCGCGAGGAGCTCGGAGAAGGTTAGGGAACTCACGAGAAGCGGCTTCGACAGAAGCCGTGAAGGAGGCGAGCATGAGCGGTCCCCGACTTCGGAAGGGCAGCCGTTTCACGGGTTTCACGCTCGTGGAGCTGTTGGTGGTGATCGCCATCATCGGCGTGCTGGTGGCGCTGCTCTTGCCCGCCATCCAGGCCGCGCGCGAGGCGGCGCGCCGCAGCTCGTGCCAGAACAATCTCAAGCAGCTCACCCTGGGCTGCCTGAATCACGAGAGCGGGCTCCGCTTCCTGCCCTCCGGGTTTACCTCGACGGGAGGCGACGACGTGCTGCACACCTGGGCGTCGTACGTCCTGCCCTATCTCGAACAGGCGACGATCTTCGGTCAGATCGATTTCAAAAAGCCCTCGTGGGGCCCGTATGCCGAAGCCGGCGGCGTCTGCCCCAACAGCGCCCCCTGGGTCTACACGCAGTTGGACATTCACCTTTGCCCGTCCGACCAGCCGCGCGATGTGCACACGGGCCGGGCCAGGTGCTTCGCCCACGGCAGCTACCTGGCCAACCAGGGGTGGCGTCGGTGGCGGCAGATTCGCAGCCGCGCCCAGTACGAAGGAGACCTCGCCGCCGAACTGCTCGCCCGTCCGCCCGCGGGCTCGCCCTACGGCGCCGGCTTGCCGGACAAGCGCGGCCCCTTCGAAAAGGTCTTCAGCGGCCAGAACGACGGGGTGACGCTGCAGCAGATCACTGACGGCACGAGCAACACGGTGATGCTCGGCGAGGGCCGGCAGTTCCCGGGCGACGATTCGCGCGGCCTGCTCTACCTGGGCAGCTGCTTCTACTCGCACGAGTACTCGCCCAACACGGCGTCGCTGGATTCGCTCGAATGGTGCGCACCCGAAGGCGTCGGCAACGACGACCAGGCCGGCTTGCTTTACCCCGACGCCCCCTGCACCGAGGCCCAAAGCGCATCCCGCGGACCCTGGACGCAGAACTCCCGCAGCCTGCATCCCGGCGGCGTTCACGTTTCCTATTGCGACGGGCGCGCGACATTCGTGAACGACTCGATCGACATTTACGCGTGGCAATCGATCTCCACGCGCGCGGGCGAAGAGAACCTCGCGGTCCCCTAATGCGTCGCGTTCCGCCTGCGTCTCCATCGGAAATGCTATGTGTACATCCGCTATCTCCAATCGCAAATGCCCAGCAGCGTTCGCCCTGGGCGCGCTCGTGGTTTCGGCGCTGGGCTGTAGTTCAGGCAGCGATCGCGTCGCCATCTTCGGCAAGGTGACGTTCGACGGCCAACCGGTCGACAACGGGCAAATCGTGTTCGCCCCGCAGAGTACGGGACACACCGCCGTGGCGCCGATCGTCGCTGGCGCGTACGCGGTTCCCGCTGAGAAAGGCGCTTCGCCGGGCGCGTCCTACACGGTGCGCATCACCGCGGACCGGCCCACGGGGAAGAAAATCCAGGCCTCGGGTTACGCGGCGGGCGATCCGCCGCAGGAAGTTTACGAGCAGTACATTCCCGCCAAGTACAACGAGTCGTCCGAGCTGCAGTTCGACGTGGGCGCGGAATCAGAGGTCGTCAAGGACTTCGACCTCGCGTTGAAATAGGCCTGCTGGTCCCGTGCGTCCTCGGGGCGGACGATCGGACCGTTGACTTTGTCCTCGGGCCCTCGTGGGCGGCGCGACGCCCGCCGCCTTGGTGCGGTTAAGAGAGACATCGGCCGAATTCTTACGAAAACGTCACGCCCGGAGCTGCGCTTTTGCGAACTTCTCGCGGCGCTTGTGCGCGTTCTGGCAATACGGCGAGATCAAGACGAGAGTCGGCTGACCCGCCGAACTGCCGGACGCGCAAAAGCCCCGCTCTTCGCTGCCAATTACTGGTTGTTTTCGCCCCGTCGCGGCGTTACGCTTGCCGCGTTGAGAGCACGTTTTCGCTCCCCCGCCCCGCGGCTCCCTCCCACCCCCGCTCCCCCCCGCACAGAGGACCCTACAGATGAGCAACCGTTTGAGCTTGCGAATGGTCGCCGCCGCAATGCTGGCCGCCGCCGTTGCGGCGCCCGCCCAGGCCGTGCTGGTTCCGCTGGCCTTCTATCACCTCGGCGAAAACGATCCAGGCGCGACGGTCGGCGACCCGGTTTCGACCTCGATCGATAGCTTGCAGACCACGCCGGGCAAGGATCTCTTGAATACGAGCTTCGCGCCGACGGACATCATCTACAGCGACGACGCGCCCAGCTTCTCGACGAGCACGCGCTCGGTCAACTTCGTCACATCGGAAGCGTACCTCGATACGACGGCCACGGCCTGGTATCAGAGTACGGGCGCCTTTCGTTGGGGCATGGAGGCGTTCATCAAGCCCGATGCCTCCACGCAGGGCCGCAAGTCGGTGTTCTTCACCAACGGCGGGCAATTCAACATGGGCTTTGACGCCGACGGCAAGTTCTACGTCAACGACACGGGGCCCGGCACGGCGACGGTGAAATACGGCGAATGGCAGCACGTGGCATTCATCACGACGGGATCGTTTTGGCAAATTTATGTCGACGGCGTCGCCCAGTTCGATCCGCTGCCCAACTTTACCTACGGCGCCCCCAGCGGACTCGCCACCTTGGGCGCACATAACAACTTTGACCCGAACGAGGGCTACGTCGGCCTGATCGACGAGCACCGCGTCTTCAGTTGGACCGGCGGGTTCAATCCCAACGAGCTCTTGTGGTATTCCGGTCGCGGCGACGGCGACGTCAATGAGGATGGAGCGGTCGACATGGCCGACTACGATATCTGGCGGGCCAACGTCGGCGCCGACATCTCAGCGATCACGGCGCTGGAGGGTCGCGCCCGCGGCGACCTGAACGGCGATCGGCAGATCGACCTCGCGGACTTCGGCCTGATCAAGGCGAACAAGTCTCCGGGCGTCGTGTTCGTCCCCGAGCCGGGGGCGGTCACGCTGTTGCTGGCCGGCGCCGCGGCGATCGCGACGCTGCGCAGGACGCGGATTCGCGTTTCGCACGTCTCACGCGGCAAGCCCGCGGTCGCGGTCTTGGCCTTGGGCGTCGCCCTGCTGAGCGCCGCCAGCGCCTCGGCCCAGGCGACCGCCACGTGGAATGGCGGCAACGGCAACTGGAACGACGCGAACTGGACCGGTGGTTCAGGACCTGGCGGCCGGCCTGCCGACGGCGACAACATCGTCCTGCCGCCCACGACCGGCACGCTCGTCGTCAACACGGCCGTGGCGCCGATCTTCAACGCGATCAACCAGCAGGGCGGCGTCCTCGACATCCAGTCGGCCGGCGCCTTGAACCTGATCGGCCTTTACGAGCACGGCGATGGCGCCACGCCCGGCGCCGAATTGAAGGTGGCGGGCCAGCTCAGCCTCGGCGCCGGCATCGACGTCGCCCGCGACGTCGCCGGCACGGTGACGTTCCTCGACGGCGCCCAGGTCAGCGTGACCGGAACGTTGGACACGTGGTGGACCGGCGTGGCCACGGTCAACCTGCCCACCAATGCCAACGTCGACGTGTCCGGCACGTGGTACGTCGGACCGGGAGCCGTCTACAACGCCAGCATCACCGCGGCGACGTTTAATCCGATCGAGGTGGGGACCGATCTCACCATCCAGGGCGGCACGCTGAACGTGAACTTCTCGGGCGTGCCGACGACGCTGACCAGCAAGTGGACGTTGTTCGACGCGGCCGCGCGGGCCGGTACGTTTACCAACGTAACCGGCTCGGGACTATCTCCCGGCACGCGCGTGCAAGCGAACTACGTGCCCGGCGGAACCCTGGGGCAGATCGTCGAAGTGGGCATCGCCTCGACGCTGAACCTGCAGGTCGACCTGGGCAGCGGCACGATGACCATTCAGAACCCCGCGGCCGGCGCCGCGGCGCAGGACATCGACGGCTACATCATCAGCTCGTCGACGGGATCGCTGAGCCCGGGCGGATTCAACGGCCTGGGACAGGCGGGGTGGCTGCCGGGCTTGCCCTCGTCCCAGACGGCGGGCAACCTGAGCGAGACAAACTTCAATGGCTCGCTGAACGTTACGCAGGGTGCGTCCTATCCGCTGGGCGCCGCCTTCGCCCCCGGCGGCGCCGGGCAACCCAGCGTCTCGTTCCAGTATCGCCTTGTCACCGGCGAGATTTTCAACGGCACGGTTGAGTTCGTCGGCACGCCCGGCTTTCCGGCCGACTTCGACGACAACGGCCGCGTCGACGGCGCCGATCTGAGCGTGTGGCGCAACGCCTTCGGCGCCACCGCCGCGGGCGACGCCGACGGCGATGGCGACACCGACGGCAACGACTTCCTCGTGTGGCAGCGGTCGGTCGGGTCGGGCATCCCGCCGATCAGCGGCGCCGCCGCGGCCGTGCCCGAGCCGAGTTCGCTGCTGGCCGCCCTGTGCGGCCTAGCCGCGATCGCCGCCGCGGGCCGCCGTGCGAAATGAGACGTCGCTGACTCCGGGCTACTGCAAGAGTTCGTGCCCGAGTGCATCTCGGGCACGAACCTTTTCTTGCCCGGCACGAGTTGAAACCAGACGCCAGGAGACCTGCAAAGTCACCCATCGCGGCGGCCGAAGCGAGCCGCGTCGGCAACGTGGTCGAAGCGGCTCGCTTCGATATGCGGCCTATCCGTGACTTGGCAGTTCTCCTGAGGCGATCATCCCAGGGACCTGCCAAGTCGAATCTCCCGCTGACCCGCGTCGACAAGGGCGCCGCGGCCACGTCCGCTACCGATCGCCGCCCGAGACGACGATCGTCTGGCCCGTAACCCACTTCCCTGAATTCGTACTGCCAGTCTGACAACGCCAACGCCGCATATCGCCTGGGGGAATCAGGGCGAGGTCGATTCCTTCAAGGGAAACACGGCGAACTCCTTCACCACGTCGCCCGTCTCCAAGTTCCACGTTACGAGGGTTCCGTCCATGCATCCCACGCAAACACGGTGCGGGGGTTCCTGCCACGCCAATGAAAGGATGGCCTTCGAGTCGAGCGCGATCTCGCGCAGGACGTCCCGGTCGGCCACGCGAACGTGGCGCACGCGGCCGCTGGTCGACGCGGCGACCGCCGTCTCGCCGCGGATTGCAAGACACATCACTTCGCCTCCAAACCCTGCGACCTGGCCGAGATGTTGGGCATCCTCGACGTTCCAGAGGTGAACGCTGTCCGCGCCTGCGCTGAGCACGCTCTTGCCGTCGGCGGCGAACGCCACGGCGCGCACCGGCACATTGTGCTCGGAATATCCCGCTACGACCGCCCCCGTCTCGGCGTCGACCACCTTGACAGTCTTGTCGCGGCTGGCCGAGGCGATCTTCGTGCCGTCGGCACTGTAACACACGGCCGTCGCCCAGTCGGCGTGGGCCTCGATCTTGAGTCGCTCGGCGCCGCTGGCCACGTCGAACACGCGAATCGTGCCGTCGGCGGCCGCGGCGGCGAGTTGCTGCCCGTCGGGTCGAAAGGCGACGTCGAAGAACACATCGTCGAGCCGGGCAAGACTCGTCGGCTTGGCGTCGACTTCTGGCGAGTCCTCCTGCCAGGAGATCAAACGCAAATCGCCCGACACGCCCGGGGCGCCGCCCGCCACCGCCAGCAGCGTCCCCTCGGCGTTCATCGCCAGGCCGAAGACGCGCTGCGGCATGTCGCCGATCCGAGCCTGCAACTCGCCCGATTCGGCGTCCCAGACAAGCAGCTCGTGATACCCCCCGCTGATCACCCGGCGACCGTCGCCTGCGAGCACGATCGCCGTGACCGGCATGGCTGCGGGGTAAACTCGCGGCGCCGCAGGATACGGCAGGTCGCGCGGTATCTGCGTCGCCAGCGGGGCGTTTTCGTCTTGGCCGTCGAAGTGGGCGCCTTGTGCGATCCAGGTCGCGATGGTTTGGACCTCGCCGTCCGACAATCGGTCCCCGTTGTTGGGCATTCGTTCGTCCGCGTCGTCGGACGTGATCAGCCGATGCAGCTCACTCTCCTCGGTCGATTCGCCCACGACGGGCGGCGTCCCGTAGTCGCCGGCGGTCATCAGCGCAGCGAACGTATCGACGCGGTAGTTGCTCTCCGCCGCGGTCGGCCCGTGGCACGCCTGACACTTGCCAACGAGAATCGGCGCGACCTCGCGGACGAAGCTCACCAGCGGCGCACTCTCGCCAGCGACCGCTTGTGCGGAAATGACCGCATGGCTTGCGCAAAACAGCGTAATTGCAATCTGCCGCATCGGGGCAATTCCTTGATTGGCGTGAACGACGCGCGCCTTATAATAGCCGTGCTCATCGTCCCAGGGGAACTTGCCCATGTTGACCCTGTTTGGCAAGGCCGCACGAGGCGGCGCGTTCTGCGACGGCATGGCCCGGCGCGATTTTCTAGTCGTCGGCGGCTCGATGGCGGGCGGCTTGTCGCTCGCGTCGCTGTTGCGGGCCGAGGCGCAGCAAGGCGTCGGCAGCTCGCACAAATCGCTGATCAATGTGTTCCTGCCCGGCGGGCCCCCCCACCAGGACATGTGGGACCTGAAGCCGGACGCCCCCGCGGAGATTCGCGGCGAGTTCAAGCCGATCGGCACCAACGTGCCGGGCATCCAGCTCTGCGAGCTGTTTCCCAAGCTGGCGGCGATGATGGACAAGCTGGTCGTGGTCCGCAGCATCGTGGGCGCCCGTGGGCCCCACTATGCCGAGCAGTGCATGATGCCGCGGGTCGATCCCGACTCGCCGTCGCTGGGCGCCTGGGTGTCGCGGCTCGAGGGGCCGGCGTGCCCCGAGGTGCCGCCGAATCTTTCGCTGTTCTATCGGACGAGTCACGTGCCGTGGGGCGAGGCGGGCCATGGCGGATTCCTGGGGGCGCCGCACGCGCCGTTCAACCTTGTCAGCAAATACGCTCCCGGCCACGCGGCGGAGAGCACCGCGGGGCTTGTGCCCGATCCGGGCCGCCTGGTGTTGGAGGACGGGTCGCTCGATCGGCTCCGCAGTCGCCGCGAGTTACTGACGGCGCTCGACCGCTGGCAGGACGGCGCCGTGCCGTCCGCACTCCAACAGGAGCGCGACTACTTCGTCGATCAGGCGTGGAGCATCCTCACGTCGCCAAAGCTGGTCGAGGCGCTCGACGTCAGCCGCGAGGATCCCAAGATCGTCGAGCGCTACAGCCCCGGCAACGCGGCGTACAATGCCGACTCGGCGCCGCGGGTGACGCACAACTTCCTGGTGGCGCGGCGGCTGGTCGAGGCCGGCGCCCGCGTCGTGTCGCTGAACTTCAGCCGCTGGGATTGGCACGATAACACGTTCGGCCAGGGAAAGACCGAGTTCCCGCTGCTGGACAACGCCGCGAGCGCGCTGGTGCAGGACCTGCACGACCGCGGGCTCGACCGCGACGTGTCGGTGATCGTGTGGGGCGAGTTCGGCCGCACGCCGCAGATCAACGTGA
>CAYSFP010000045.1:0-34515 GCA_964430075.1 uncultured Planctomycetaceae bacterium
TCGTCGGCCGCTGGCATTGCAGGCATCAATCCGACTCAGCGCTGTAGTACTAGGCGTGCTTCGGTTACAGCTTTTCTTTCGCCTGCCGCGGCAGAGCGGGGTCCCCGAGCCCACGGTCCAATGCCGTGCCGCGAGCCCGGGGAACTCCCACTTACGAGCTACGTCGCGGACCCGGCCAATTCGGCCCAATTGATCGTCAACGGTGGAAGGATCGCTCGGCGAGGGCTCGGAGAGAACTTCACGCCGCCCCCCTTCTGCCTCTGGAGAGTGTTCCCGTTGTCGCGTGATTCCCGGGCGTAGTTCATAGTTGGGGCAACCAGAACCGCACGGCGAGCGTTGGACGTAGAGCAATTGGTCGTCGACGAAGTAGCGAAGCGAAGCGAAGCCGCCGTCTCCTTCGGCATGAACTCCTTGAGGATCGCCGGGGGGACGCTTTCAAGGTACTCGCGATCGGATTCGGTCCAAATGGTACGATTTGACGTGATGAGCTCGTCGATCGTGCTCCACGATTGGTTACGGACAAACGAAGTCCCGTCGTCGAGAGCCTCGTTCAACGAGTTCGCGAGCTCACGGGCACGTTCGCGGTCTCGGCCCTTGAGATTTCGGACGTGACGGACGATTTCAGCAACGCTAGGCATATCAAGCTCCTTCGTGGAGGTGTTTAATGGGGGGAAGTCGAACCTCGGAATTATACCGAGATACAGGTCATTCAAATATTGATGTCTTGTATACGGTTCAGGTACGCCTGCCTTTCACGTTGACGCTCCCCTATCATCTCGTCCGTCGAGGGGGGGAGTTCGGAAGGCCGGTTCTGAATAAGCTTTTCGAGAGCTTCGACTCTCGCCTTGACTGCCTTGGCGAGGGCCGTCAACCTCGAAACGTCGTCATCCGGTTTGGGTCCGTAGGACGACCTCCACCGAAGACGGTTGGGGTCGAGGCGACTGGTCCCGAGTAGCGAATTCTTCAGGTTGTGGAAGCTCTCTTCCGCCTGCGCCAAGTCGGCCCGGGCATAATCCAATTCTCGTTTGTAGAGACCGATTGGATCGGTCGGAGCCGGGTACAACTCAGCACCGAACCAGCCGCCGTCGCCGTTAACGACGTAGTCGCCGTTCTGGGCCAACCACGCAAACACTTGGCCCTCTTTTACGAAGCGGCCGTTGCGGTCGATCGGGACTGGATCGGAATGGGAAAACCAGACATCGAATTCCTGTTTTGTGATCGTGTTTCTGGGGGGAACCATAGGTACTCCTTTGTTTACCAGAGTGAAGGGAAATTCGGTCCGAATTGAACTCGACCGCTCGACAAGGCATCTTTCAGGCCGGTTGGGTCGTCGTTGGGCTTCGACAACTCCGCCATCTCGCGGGCGTACTCGCGTTGACGCTCCGCAAACCCATCAGGATCGTCAGAAGATTCGCCGCCTGGCCCACCAAAGAGGATTGGCTTCAGGACAACCGGAGCGTTGCTTGCGACCTCGCTCGCCATCAGGAGGGCGAGGGCGAATGCTGAGAAGCTATCGCCGTGACCTTCGCCGTCGCGGGGAGAAGTGAGCCGGACGCCGTAGGACTTTTCCTCGACCCTCAACTTGTTCAAATCACGCCGGAGGGGTTCGCAGTCGTACAATTCCAAGCGGCGGTCGTTGAAGTATTCGATCGTCAACGTGGCTTGCTGCCGGAGATTCGCCGCGAGGGGCGGAATGTCCCGCATCCACGGTTGTTCCCCGTATACGCGGCGGGAGTTCCGCCGGATGTGCTCAGCGTCCGCCTCCAGGGTTTGGGCGAGGTGTTCGGCCTGCCACGGATCGAATGCGACAAATTCCAGCTCGTAGAGGCGGTCGAGGTCGAGCAGATGGCGTTCGACGTCAAGAAGGTCGATCTTCTGCCCAAGGATCGGTCGCCATACTTTGTGATGGGCCAATCGAATCCTGCCCGCTCGACCTCCATCGGGGACGGCGAGCACGACAACGGCGGAGGAATCGCGGGTAATACCAAGGTCAACGCCGGCGACGTAGAGCCAACCTTGCTCTGCCCGATCGACGGGTTGAAGTCCATCGACAAACGCCCGCTCGATGACCTCTGGGGAAAGAGCGTCGCCCCCGCCCGTCGACCAGTTGTTTTCCCAGAGACGCGAATACGCGATCGCCGGTAACATCCGCCGTTGTTCGGCGAGAACCCTGGGAGAAATCCACGATGCGACCGGGCCGTCCAAGCGGGAGAAGATCCAAGCATCGTCCTCCCTCGCCGTTTCCCGCACCGACCAAGCCCAACTATCGACGAAGCCGGCGTTGGAGATGACCGCCAAGAGGCAATTCGATCGCTTCGCCGCGGTTGAAATGATGCTATGCCAAAGCGAACCATCCCCTCCCCAATGCGTTACCTCGTCGCAGATGATCAAGTCCGCGAGCAAACCATACGAGCTACCGACATCGGACGCTTGAATCTCCAGCGTCGAACCCTCGCCGGGATGGCCCTTAGCGATGTTGACGACACCGAGCTTCTGCACTTCGAGGATGCGGGCGAGCCACGGATTGAGGCGGACAAGGGTCTCAATCGCGTTCTTCAAGAGGACGGCCTGGTCCCGATCGGCCGCGAAAGCATACGACTTCAACGGGCGAGTCGCGAACGCAAGGGCCCAAGTACACGTCACGGCAAGATCGGTTGTCTTCGAGTGACCGCGGGGACGTTCAAGGTAAATACGGAGTCGTGTATCCTCTGTTATGCTCTCCGACCGGCCGTTACAGAGCGTCAACCCGGCGTCGAGAGCGGCGAAGTCGTCCCTCTGCCAGGGGTCTTGAACGTCCCCGAACTTCTTGACCGAACCGTTCACGTCAACGAGAAGGTCATTGCGGAATGAGGATGGATTGGTCGCGTACTTGGTAAAGAGCTTAGCGTTCATATCATTCCTCCCCGTCCTCCTTGTCCAACTCGTCGTCCTCCACGACGCGGGCGTTGACGACGGCCCAAGGCTCGGGCGGAGGAACGTCGATCCCCAACACTCGAACAGCCTTGTCGCGAGCCATCTTCGCCTTCACAATATCGGCGTTACAGGCCCGAATATCGTTGACCGTCATATTGTCGATCCGGTTACGGAGCAGCCATCGGCATATCCCCGCCATCGCCGTCGCCGCCGCGGCCGTGTCGATCAGGTGGGCATCTAGGAGAGTTATCTCCCTTTTGACGGCCAGGACCTCGCGTTCCAACTCGTTCCGATAGCGTCGCGACTCCCTCTTGGCGGCGACCATCGTCGAGGGGAACTCGCCGACAACGAGCCTCCGAGCAGAGGACCTCGCAGTCTTCAAAGCGTTAATGTTGCCCTTCGGAGGGCCCGAGCGTCCGGGTTTTCCAGCCATTCGATCTATGCTCAGAGGGGGCGAACAGAGGCAGGCCGACCCGAGGAAGGGCCGGGCAAAATCGACGCCCGCGAACCTAGCTGAGTTCGACCGAAATTCCTAATGAGATTTATTGGTCAGAATACGTAAACCTAGTCTAGATAAGGATTTACGTCGGTAAGGCATAACCCTCCGTGTACGGAGCGAGTCACCTTACCGAAGCATTTCGACCAGGTTTCGAGCAACGCCAGAGAGTCAAAGCGGATACGGAGATACGAATAATTATCTCGGGGGGGGGGCGTATCCGAGAGAGCAAGCACCCCGATACCCCCATCCGGGACCGAGGTTGATTCCGCTGCCCCCTTGTAGGATTCAACTCACCCCTAGCGTGGGAGGATCAACCAAAGAGAAGGGCGGCAGATCAATCCACCCCAATCGGAGCGAACCAATCCACCGCCCTCAAAGGCGACGGCGTAGCAAGTCGAGTTTACCTACGCGACGATCACGAGCCGCTCAATCGACGAGACCTTGGAGACCGTCGCGGAAATACAAAATCACGACGATCCGCTCCCAAGCCCCGTCGCCTTGGATCGACGTTGCCCCGTGGAGTTCTCCTACGTCCGCCAACAACACGTCTCCCTCCTTGAGATCGAAGGCAACGCCATACTTCGGGAAGATCAACAAGCCTCCGGAGAACTCCCCCCTGGTCAAGACCGACATCGCACTGAAGGTTCCGGCGAGGTTGTTCTTGTCGCGGTGGACCTTCAACTGTCCATTCTTCGTCGGCGTCCAAAGGTTGGCCGAGCCCGTCGTCCAAACCGTTCCGTCGATGTGGAACTCCCCGGCCGTGATAGCCCGGAGCTTCTGCTCCACGTACAGTTGCGGCAGGTCCCGCCGGAAGACGGAGTTGACGGTCCTCGCGTAGCGAAAACACGCGACATAGTCATCCGAGCGTTTGTCGCTGAAATCTGCCGGCCGGGGATTACCACCGTCCACATCGCACCAATACCCAAACGTCCCCGTGTGGATGCCCCGATGCCCGCTCATCGACGCCGCGACACGACGGACGGACGCCCGGACGCCGTCACAATCCTCCGCTCGAAGCGCTTCGGGTCGATATGCCGCCAACAACCGCCCGTCTGTCCTCTCCAGGTCAAACGGTTGCCGCGGCACGAGAACCCGCACGTGCCTGCTGTCGAGCAACGGTCGGCTTCGCTCCAGTTCCCGGAGTTGGTCCTCGGGGAGTTGATCGTCGAGTATCATTCGCTCCGCCACTGTTCGGTTTTGCCGATTTACCATTTGCCGGGACCTTCTTCTTTGCTTGCTTTCGTTGGACAAAACCAAGGAACTCGTTATCTTTCGCGGCGGCGAACTCGATCGCCAACACAACCGCCTCGCTGGTCGAGACCTTGGAGTCCCGCGGAAGCACCTTCTCCCGCAAGTTCCTTGCTCCTTTCGTGTAGCGAATTTCGACGAGCTTGTTGGGGAATTCGAGGGTCTTCTTCCATTCAACCTTCTTCCCCTTCTTCGCCGTCGTCTTGGCCGTCGTTCCCGTCGTTCCCGTTTTCCCTGTTGTCGTCGAAGTGTCAGTCCCCTTCGCCTTCGCCCGCTCTTCTTTACGCTTTTCGGCGATGAGGTTGAGGGCTTCCGTGAGGGTCAAAGCGGGCTTTAGGCCCGTTTTGTCTTCGAGAAGCTCGTTGATAAAGTCGCGGTGATCGTGGAGGCGGATGCATTCCCGGGCAATCTCGATGCTGAATCGAAGGTTCTCCGCAACCCACACCATCCAATGGTCGTGGCCGACGACCTCCTTTTGTTTGACCAGCATCTCCCCGAGCGCCATTCGATCGCGGAGAGTCTGCTCATCGCCCCGAGCGATACGAGCGAACAGGACGTTCATCTCGTCGGCAACATCCTTCGCATCGTCGTCGGGAGCTTTCTTCGTGAACTTCGGCATTGTGTACTCCTTGGTGAATAGAGGACAAAACAACAGGGATAACTCCCCTTTCGGATCGCTCGATAACTGGCGGTCGTTCGGGGGAGGGCAGTAACCGCGATAACCCGATAACTTGGCCGTCGACGGGTTGTAGAAAGTGCAAAAACCTACTCCCGTTTCGGATCGTGAGTTGGTGCGTATTTGCCGGGGATTAGTGGATGGATGGGTGGTTCTATTAAGGCCGTTTCGGATCGTGCTTCAGCTGGAAAAGATCAACTCCGCGAGAGCCTCGGCCGGATGGGTCAAATCACGCCACCGAACGCCGGCGGGAGATTCCCCGTCAAGCAGTCGGTTGATCGCCGACGCCGATACCCCGAGGTCGGCCGCGACTTCGCGAATCGGCCGGGACCATCGCCCGTCTTTCCGCTTCGGCCCGAGCAGTTGAAGAACGGCAAGGAATTGCCCCGGCGTCATCGCCGTCGCCGGCCTGCCCGCCGTCCCCGTTCGCCGGGTCGCGAGCGAGAGGCGGACACCCTCAGTGGCGAGGGGATGCACGATCGTCGCGAGGGGGACCCCCAACGTCCTCGCTCGGAGCCATTCAAACTCTTCGCTCGTCGGCCAGGCTGTTTGGTTCGTTGCGCTGTTGTATGCTTCTGATCGAAGGAAGCGGGAGAGGTCGAAGGCGACCAACATATGCCCCCGTTCCGAGGCGTATTGGGCCGCGAGGTCGAGTTGAGTGGGCCGCTTCCTTGCCTCGCGAATCGAAGGTTTGCCTTCAATCACCTCGCGGAACGTCGTGCGGCGGAGCTTGCCGGGAGCAGCTCGGCGAATTGATTGAACGAGTCGATCCGCGGCGGCATCGAGACGGCATCGGGACGGCCCGGCTTGCCCCCAGGAACTTACCCTGTGGTACGGGACAATTCCGGTGCCGGGACGCGCAGAGAGGGCATCGGAGAGCCCTAGAATGCCGGCGGCGGCCCCCTCCTGCGTCGCGGAGGGCGGGGTTATAATGGGAGACATCTATCCAACTTCTCCGGTTGGGGAGTGAGGCCCGGCGTCGGCTATCCAAACGATCGACGCCGGGCATTTTTTATGCGCTAATGGTGGAGCAATTCACGACGCCGGCCCGGACCTCGACGCCGGGGGCGACGGGCAATCCGCTCCGCCTTCTTGATGACGGTCGAATACACGTCGCGGAGGTCGAGAGCCTGGGCCAGCCCCGCCGCAGACTCGGGAATGTCCGCTGGCATTTCGACGAGCATCCCGGGAAGCCACGTAAGCCCGAGCATCGTCGCCGGCACGGGAAGGACGCGGCCCGCTTCTAGCTCCGCCTCCAGCCGCTCAATCGGGAGCCGCGAGAGAAACTGGACGATGCCGGCAACCCGCTCGAAGCCCGCACCGAGCCGTCGATACCGAGCCGCGGCGGCGAGAGCAACGCACTGCGAGAGATTGAACCGCCGCCAATTGCCCTGACCGTTGCCGGCGTTCTCCGGGTCCACGAGTTCAAACAGGACCCATCGGTCGAGGGACGACGCGGGGATACCAGCGATTTCGCATACATCACCGCTTGAAAATTTCATATCAATACCTCCTATTGAATGCCTAGAACGATCGCGTAACCGCCGCGATTCTATCTCGAACAGCGGGGCAATTACGCGAGCAGGCGTCGCGTGACGACGCCTAAATCGGAGAGTTCGGAGACCGTGAAAGTGCGGTCAACCTGCGCCAGAAGCTCAAGAGAGACAGCGGGAAAAGTTAGCGGCCGTCCCGTAGGCGAAAAGATCTGTCATAGCGAAGGACCGACCCTCGGTCATCCTGACCTCTGCCGAAGGACCTGGGTTGAAGGCGGGCACGGTGCTGCAGCGTGCCCCGAAATGGCGGTGTTTGCGATCACCGCACATGATTCAACTTGTTCAGCCCATTGTACGCCGCCACCTTGTAGCACTCGGCCAGCGTCGGGAAGTTAAACACGTTGTTGATA
Source organism: uncultured Planctomycetaceae bacterium (assembly GCA_964430075.1). GTDB lineage: Bacteria > Planctomycetota > Planctomycetia > Pirellulales > Lacipirellulaceae > Lacipirellula. Next base: position 7,240 of record CAYSFP010000045.1, read on the forward strand.
AAAAACTCCGCGTCGCCGTCCAGGGCCATCACGGCCTGGCCGATGTGGATCAGCTCGGTGGCGCCGACGCCGATCGTGTGCACACCCAGCACCTTATGCGTTTCCTGGTGAATGAGCAGCTTGAGCATGCCGAGGGAGTCGCCTAACAGCTGCCCGCGGGCGATCTCGCGGTAGTGGGCCACGCCGCTCTCGAAGGGCACGCCCTCCTCGGTGAGCTGCTCCTCGGTCTTGCCGACCATCGAGATCTCCGGCACCGCGTACACGCCGTACGGAAACAGCGACGTGTTGTAGTTGCCCACGTCGCACGCGCCGATGGCGTGGCACACCGCACGGCGGCCTTGCTCCATGCTGGTCGAGGCGAGCGCGGGAAACCCGATCACGTCGCCCGCGGCGTATACGTGCTCGACATTGGTCTGGTAGTGCTCATTCACCTCCAGCCGCTCGCGATCGTCGAAATGGATGCCCACCTTGTCGAGCCCCAGCGAACCGCACACGCCCTGGCGGCCCACCGCGTACAGCAGCGTCTCGGCCCGCAATGTCTTGCCGCTCTCAAGCTGGGCCTGCACGAGTTTGTGGAAGACGCCGTTTTGCCTTTCGACTTCCTCGATTCGCGCCACCTTCTCGCCCAGCCGCAGCGTGATGCCGCTCTGCCGCATGAAGTAGTGGAAGGCGTCGCCGATCTCCCGATCCAGAAACGGCAGCACGCGGCTGCGGCCCTCGACCAGGGTCACCCGCACGCCGAGGGTGGCCATGATGCAGGCATATTCGGCGCCGATGACGCCGCCGCCCACGACGATCATCGTCTTGGGCAGCGTGTTGAGATTGAGAATCTCGTCGCTGGTGAGAATCGTGTGGTCATTGAACGGCACGTCGGCCGGGCGGGCGGGCTTGGTGCCGACGGCCACGAGAAACTTGTCGGCTGACAGCAGTTCGCTGCCGGCGGCGCTGGTGACGCGGATTTCGTTCGGCGATTCAAACTCGGCCCGGCCCCAAATCAGCTCGACGTTGTTGCGCTCAAACTGGCGGCGAATGACCTCCCATTCGTGGCGGATCACCTGCTGCGAGATGGCCGTGAGGTCGGCGATCGCGATGTGCTTCTTGACGTGCGAGGCGGCGCCGAACAGGCCGCGGGCGTTGGCGCCGGTGAGATGCAGGGCCGCTTCGCGCAGGGCCTTCGACGGAATCGTGCCGGTGTTGATCTGCGTGCCGCCGAGCACCTGGTTCTTCTCGATGACGGCGACGCGCTTGCCCAGCTTGGCGGCCTGAATGGCGCCCTTCTGGCCCGCGGGGCCGGTGCCGATGACGATCACGTCGAAGTGTTTCATAGAGCGGCATTATCCCCCTCCCTTGCAGGGAGGGGCTAGGGGAGGGTCCGCCGTCGTTGCTTGACCCGGCAGTCGACTCGCATTCATGCGATGGGCGCCCCTGCGTTGTCGAGAAACTGCGCAGGCGCCCGCCTCTTCTGCAGGCATCGGCCGGTCTTGAGAAGCCGCTGCAGTCGGGAAAACTTTACCGCTACTACCGGACGCCGCGGGGGCAAAAGGCGTTCCGGTTGTGCGGGGTGTGCCATCCTAACGTAGTTACGGCGAGCGGCCACCGTATAATCGTATGTCGAAACCAAACGTAGCGATTCATGGATCCCAAACCATGCTCGAACCTGTGCACGCAGTTTTCCGCGACGGTGCGTTCTATCCCAGCGACCCGTGCTCGCTCCCTAACGATTCTCGAGTCACGTTGATCGTGCAACCAGTGCTCACGCCGCCCCTCGAAGCGAATCCCAAGGAACGAGAACGCACCCTCTCCGATTTGATTGCGGAGTTCGAACGTCGCGCCATGCCGCCTGACGCACCCCGTTTCACTCGGGACGAGCTGCATGAACGCCGTTGATGCCGATGATTGGCCGCCGCTGCGTTTCCGGCTCACGCACATTCTGGCCGCGATGGGATTGCTCGCGGCGGGGCTGAGCGCTTTCTCGTCGTACCAATCTGTCTATGAAAGCTACCCCATGGGAGTGCTCCTGTTCCCAGTGGCCGTGGGGGTGCTGCTGATTTTCGCGCCGCTTCTTGCCGTCGCACGGTTCCGTCGGCGCATCATCATGGGCGCCATGACGGTGTTCATCGCTTTTACCCTTTTGGGCTGGCTGTGCAATAGGCAATTCGATCGCATGCACGGCGAAGTGCAGCGAATCATTGCTTACCTGGACGAATACAAATCCGAGTTTGGAGCGTATCCGCCTTCGCTCAAGGGATACAAGTTTTCCGATTCACCGCTCGCTGATCGCATTTATTACGAACCATGCCGCGCAAGAAACTCGACGCCTTCCTATTGGATTCAGTGGAGCCGATCAGGCGATCGAAGTTGGGGCCACGTATACTCGCCGGAGTTCGGCCATCTGTTCGAAGACGATTAGCGTGATGGCGATGAAGCGCGAACGCCCTCCTCACCGCGACAATGACGAAAGCTGCATCGAGATCGTGAATGCCCCACGTCAATTCGGCTTGCGTACTCTCTTCGCTGGCACGACATTTGTCGCGTTGGCAGCCTGGGCGGCCGCGTCGTGCGGGTCGCTCTACGAGATTTATGGCGATGTAGCGTCCAAAGCCATCCCGCTCTTGGGGGCATTTACGTTCCTGGTAACGACGCCCATGCTGATCGTGGAGCGTACCCGCCGCTGGTGGTATCGTTCCTGGGTCGTCATCTTCGTAGCGTTTTCATTGCGCCAGAGCGTGCTCGTTCGCCGGCTCGCGGAACTGCGCGTCGAAGTCGCAGAAGTGGTTCGGTATGTCGACGCCTTTGAAGCGGAGCAGGGGCGCTTTCCGAACGATCTTTCTCAATACGAATTCCAGCATCCCCACCTGGCCGATTACATAGAATATGAGTTGACTTTGCCCATCGCCTACGCCATTCGGTGGCATCCTGTTCCTATCTATGGGATCTCGCACTGGTATTACGGGCCAGGCAATGGCCACTATTTCGAGGACGATTGACAACAACCTCCGCGAATCGTTCCATGTCCCTCTTTGCCACGCAGGAAGCCGAGAACCGCCACTGCGCCGAGCCGCTGGCCAGCCGCATGCGCCCCCGCTCGCTGGACGAGTTCGTCGGCCAGCATGACCTCGGCGAGGGCGAGCTGCTGCGTTCTGGAGGAGAGGCAAAGTGATGCGCGGCGTGGATGCGCGTTATAATTCTAGCGGATTCATCGTATGACCGAGATCCCAAGTAAGGACTCAATGATGGTCGATCCCATCAACGCGATTTAACGTGAAGGCGCGTTCTATCCGATCGAGCCCTGTGCGCTCCCGGAGGAGTCGCCTGTGGTGGTTTCCGTGCAGCAGAAAGCCGACTCATTCCGCCTAAGATTGCCGATCCAGAGGAACGCCGCCGCGTGCTCAAGCGAGTGACCGAGCGAATGGCTCAGACCCCTTGCCCCCGGGGACGCCGCCCATCACCCGCGAGTGGCTGCATGAACGCGGTTGATACCAACGTCCTGCCCTATGCACGGGCGAGGGTGATTCCCCGCAAGAGCGGGGATATAATCACCAGCAGATCTCCGCGGCGTCTAGGAGCGACTTGATGCTCGAAGAAGTTCACGCAGTGTTTCGCGACGGCGCATTTTATCCCATGGCGCCCTGTTCGCTCCCCAATGATTCGAAGGTCATCTTGCACATTCAGCCTGACATGCCGGCGCGTCCCGCCTCCGATCGAAGCGAGGCAGAGCGCCAAGAAGCTTTGAAACGCGTGACGGAGCGCATGAAGAATAATCCCATTCCTGCCGACGCGCCCGCACCGCCCTATTCTCGAGAGTGGCTGCATGAACGCGGTTGATACCAACATTCTCTTCTACTCTCATGACCCGCGCGACGCAGCGAAACAGTTCCAAGCCGAGCAACTGATTCGGAACCTGACCGACGGCGTCCTGCTGTGGCAGGTGGCCTGCGAATACTTGTCCGCAAGCAGGAAGCTTGCGCCGTTCGGGTATCGCTTCGAGGATGCGTGCAACGACCTGCACGATCTGAGAATCGCCTGGACCGAGCAGCCGTTGACGTGGAGCGCGCTTGATCGCGCGATGCACGATGCCAGAACGCTGTTTCTTTCCACTTGGGACGCCCTCATCGTCGCGGCGTGCGTCGAGGCCGGCGTCACACGGCTGTACACCGAGGACTTTGGCGGACGACAACCAATTGACGGCGTCGAATTCGTCAACCCGTTTGTTCACGCCTCTGACCACTAAAGCATGTCCCTCTTCGCCGCGCAGGAAGCCGAGAACCGCCGCCGGGTTGAACCCCTGGCCAGCCGCATGCGCCCGCGCACGCTGGATGAGTTCGTCGGCCAGCAACACTTCCTCGGCGAGGGCAAGCTGCTGCGGCGGCTGATCAAGGCGGACCGGCTCACCGCGGTCATCTTCTACGGTCCGCCGGGCTCTGGCAAAACGGCGCTCGCCCATCTGCTCGCCAAGGCGACCAGCGCCCGCTTCCGCCAGCTCAACGCCGTCACCAGCGGCGTGAAGGAAGTCCGCGAAGTGCTCGCCGACGCCCGCACCGCGCTGGAAGCCGACGGCGCCCGGACGCTGCTGTTCATCGACGAAATCCATCGCTTCAACAAAGCGCAGCAAGACGCGCTCCTGCCCGACGTCGAGGACGGCACGGTCGTGCTCGTCGGTGCCACGACCGCCAACCCGTTCTTCGCGGTGAACGACGCGCTCGTGAGCCGGGCGCGGGTCTTCGAGTTCCAACCGCACACGATCGAGGATGTGAAAACGCTGCTCTGCCGCGCCATCGCCGACCGCGAGCGCGGCCTCGGCGATCTGCCGATTCAAGCCGACGACGACGCACTCGAGTTCCTCGCCGTCACCTGCGACGGGGATGCCCGCCGCGCGCTCTCGGCCTTGGAAGTCGGCGTCCTTTCCACCGACGAGCGCCCGATCCGCTTCACCCGCGAACTGGCCGCCGAGAGCGTCCAGCGCAAGGCGATCCAATACGACCCCACGGGCGACGCCCACTACGATTCGATCAGCGCGCTGATCAAGAGCATCCGCGGCAGCGATCCCGACGCAGGCATGTACTGGCTCGCCCGCATGCTCGAAGGCGGCGAAGACGTGCGGTTTCTCGCCCGGCGGCTGGTGATCCTCGCCAGCGAAGACGTCGGCAACGCCGATCCGCACGCCCTGCCGCTCGCGGTGGCAACGATGCAAGCGTGCGAGTTCGTGGGCCTGCCGGAGTGCCAGCTCAATCTGGCCCAGTGCGTCGCCTACCTGGCCTGCGCGCCCAAGAGCAATGCGGCGACCACCGCGATTGGCGAAGCCCGCGCCGACATTCGCGAAGGCCGGCTGCTGCCCGTGCCCGTTCATCTGCAGGATAGCCACTACGCCGGCGCCGCACGCCTCGGCCACGGTCAAGGTTACGAATACGCGCACAACGCCGAAGACGGCATCGCCGCCCAGGATTATCTCGGCGTCCAGCGGGAGTATTACCGCCCCGTCGAACGGGGTTTCGAGGCCGAATTGAGCGTGCGGTTGGCCCAAATCCGCAGAAGATTGCGAGAATCTCAATAAGGTATACTTTGCGCAACCGGTCGCGGTTGCTTGACGCGTCGCACCGGCAACGCTCATCTGGTAGCAGCACTTTTACCACCTCTCTCGCTCGGGGTCGCAATCATGTCGCGCGCAGCCACTTGGCTCGTTTGCATCGGATTGATTTTTTTGGCGGCACTTCCCGCTTGTGCCCAGCAACCGGCGGCTCAAGCGCCCGCGCCCGCGGAGGAGGCCCCCGCCGACCCGGTCGCCGGGGTCGAGTTTGCCCTGGGCCGCTACGCGGTGACGTTCAACAAGCACGACGCCGACGCGCTCGCCGCCCTGTGGACCCCCGAAGGCGTGTACGTCGACAAAGCCACGGGCCAGCGCGTTGCTGGCCGCGAAGCCCTCGCTGCGGATTTCCGCGTGCTGTTCGCCGCGTCGCCCGAGATTGTCCTCTCCGGCCAGGTGGAATCGGTCCGCCCGCTGGCTGAAGGCGTGGCCATGGTCGACGGGACGACTGTCACCGTCGTCCCAGACGAAGATCCCAACGCGTCAAGCTATACGGCCATCTTCAAGCGCGTCGACGGCAAATGGCTGATCGACTCGGTCCACGAAATGCCGCTTCCCACGCCGGAGTCGCCCCGCGCCGCGCTCGAGCCACTCGCCTGGCTGGTGGGCCGTTGGCAGGACAACTCCGCAGGCGACGCCGTTGACACGACCGTGCGCTGGTCGCCCAGCGAAGCATTCCTCATCCGCTCGTTTACGATGGCCGACGCCGAAGGCGGCGCGTTCGAAGGCACGCAGATCATTGGCTGGGATCCGCGCGCGGGGCACATTCGATCCTGGACGTTTCACTCCGATGGATCGTTTGGCGAAGGCACGTGGTCCAAAAGCGGCGCCGAATGGCTGGTGCGTACCGTCCAAACGCTGCCCGACGGCCGCGCGGCGTCCGGCACACAGGTGATCGCGCCGGTCGACGCCGACACCATCACCGTTCAGACGATCGCCAAGGAAGTCGACGGCGTGCCCCAGCCGTCGTCCGACGCCGTCACCGTGGTGCGCGTGCCCGAACCAGCGGCGGACGAACCGGCCGCGTCAACGGGCGCGTTGCCGCCGACAAGCCCTGCAGGTGCGGAGGTCACCCGATGAAAACTCGCATCGCGTGTTGTGCGGCGCTCTCGCTGGCGCTGGTCGTTGGCGACGCCTGCGTGATTCAGGCTCGTCCCGGCGGCGGCTTTGGCGGCGGCGGCGCTCGAGCGGGGGGCGGAGCGCGGATGGGAGGCGGCGGCGCCCGTATGGGCGGCGGCGCAGCTCGTATGCCCAGCGCGGGCGGAATGGGCGGCGGCGCTCGACCCATGCCGCGCCCGGCGCCGCGGCCCTCGAGCATCCCCAACTTTTCCGGCGGCGCTGGCGGCGGACGGCCAGCGTTGGGCGGAGGCGGAGCGGCCGCCCGGCCCTCGATCAGCCGACCGGCCATTGCCGGCGGCGCGCGGCCTGGCGGAGGCTTGGGCCCCGGCGGCGGCGCGAGGCCTGTCCAGCGGCCCGCCATGGCCGGCGGCGGGGCAGGCGGCGGCAGCCGGCCGGCCTTCGGTCCCGGCGGCGTCACTCGTCCCGGCGCGGGCGGCGCGGGCACGGCTCGCCCTGGCATCGGCGGCGGCAGCACGCCCAATATCGGCGGCGACGGCTTTCCTGGCGTTCAACGCCCCGGCATCGTGAACCCGGGCACGCGACCCGGCGCGGGCGGCGGCTTCGCGGGCGGGGGAGGAACCGGCGTTCGCCCGGGAGGCGGCGGTGCAGGCGCCCGCCCCGGCGGCAACGCGACGAGGCCTGGCGCCGGCGGTGGAGGCCGACCGCGCCCGGGCGATTTGGACGACTTCCTGGGGATGGACCGCCCACTGCGGCCCGACCGTCCGACGACGCTGCCCGGTCAGGGCGGCGCCGGAACACAAGTTCGCCCCGGCGATCGGCCCAGCACGCTGCCCGCGCGACCAGGGCAGGGCGGGGGGGGAACGCAGATCCGCCCGGGCGATCGACCCGGAACGCGCCCCACCCGGCCCGGTCAAGGCGGCGGCGGTCAGCAGTGGCATCCCGGCAACGGTCGGCCCGGTCGCCCTGGCGACTGGGCCGGCGGCATCGACCGTCCCATTCACCAGCGTCCCAACTGGGTCAACATCAACAACAACACGATCAACAACATCCACAACAACTGGACGAACGCGATCGTTCGTCCCGGCAATCCCGGCTGGTATCGTCCCCGCCCCGGCTACAACCACTGGAGCAACTGGGGCAACGGCGTCCGCAACAATTGGCGCCATAACCACTGGCACAACGACTGGTTCCGACCCAACTGGTGGAACAACCATTTTGACCGCTGGCCGGGGTGGCATTACGGTTGGAACTTCCGCAACTACGCCTGGGCCTACTGGTGGAGCGTCCCCTCCTGGGGCGCGCTGAGCTCCTGGTTCACTTGGACAGGCTATCCGGAAGCCGTGTGGTCGCAGCCTGTCTATTACGACTACAGCGAGGCGGGCAACGTCGTCTATCAGGACAACTCGGTCTACATCGGCGGCCAGCAAGTGGCCACCGCCGACGAGTTCGCCCAAAGCGCCGCCGCGCTCGCCACCGTCGCGCCGCCGGCCACAGAAGAGGAGGCTGCCGCGGCCGAGTGGATGCCCCTCGGCACGTTCGCCGTCTCGACCAACGAGAAGGAAAAGGAGCCCTCCCGCATCATGCAACTGGCGGTCGACAAGCAGGGCGTCCTCAGCGGTACGATGATCAACACGCTCACCGACGAGTCGCAGCCCATCCAGGGGCAGGTGGACAAGGACACGCAGCGCGTCGCCTTCCGCATCGGCGACAATCAGGACGTCGTGGCTGAGACCGGTCTCTACAATCTGACGCAGAACGACGTCCCGCTGCTTGTCCACTACGGCACGGCTCACACGGAGAATTACCTGCTGGTGCGGCTGGAGGCGCCCGATGACGAGGATGCCAACGGAACGGACGGCGCCACGATTCCGGGCAGCGCAGACGATCCCTTTGGAGGCTAGCGCGCCTGTCGGCTTGGCGGTGCGGCAAGCCAGCGGCGCGCCGCCCCGACTTGCCCTACGGACAGATTCGCACACACCATCTCGCGCGTACTTCTCCGTCCAGACGCCAAAGCGGTCCCGATACAGACGCCACGCGCCGTCAGCGCCTAATACTGCGCGCGTCGCTTGTTTGCCGGCGTACTCCGTGATTCGCGTGGACGCCATCTTCGCCGGATAGCTCCCCCTGTCCGCCGGACGGCGTCTCCCTTTTTGTCCGCAAACCGGTTCCAAACCGGTTCCACACCCCTAGCCTAACGCCGCCGCCGCGCGATAGGTTGATTCGGGTGGATTGCCGGGGTCTGCAATGCTGCACTGTGATTCTCTACAACGCTCCGTCGGTAGGCACGACCGCTCGCAAGTCGGCATGCCTGCGGAGCGTCGCGAACGACTGTTTCAGTGTGCGGTCGATTACGGGGAAACGTACGCCGCGTATCTGGTGACCGAGGCCGATCGCGAATACTTCTGGAGCCGGGACGGGCAGGGCGTGCTCGGTTTTCGCCGCCGTGGCCGTTATGTGACGGTCGCCGACGGCCTGCTCGCCGCCCCCGTAGATCGCGCCGGATTGTTGGCCGATTTTCTCGCCTTCGCCGCCAGCCGACGCTGGCACGTTTCATTCCTCAACGTGCCCCGCACCGAGCTGAACCTGTTCCGCCGCCACGGTTGCGAGGTCACCAAGTGCGGCGAAGAACCGCTGGTCCGCCTCCAGCGCACGCACTGGCAGGGAAGCGACTGGGCCTGGGTCCGTCGCCAGGAGAACTTCTGCCAGCGGCAAGGGGTGATGTTCCGCGAAGTGGCGCCCGATCCGCAGGATGCCGTCTATCGCGGCGAGGTCGCTCCGCAGCTTGAGGAGATCTCGCGGAGCCACATCGCCGGCACGCTCCACCGCCGCGAACTGCAGTTCTTCGTCAGCCAATTCTCGCCGCTCGACCTCCGCGACCGGCGGCTGTTCGTCGCCGAGCATGAGGGCCGCATCGTCGCCTTCATCGTCTGCAACCCGGGACTGAGGCGCAAGCTGTGGGCCGTTGAAGTCTATCGTCGCCGCGCCGATGCACCGCGGGGGGGAATTCCCGCGCTCATCATGCATGCGATGCGCCAGATGCAGACCGAAGGCGTAGAGTTCGTGTCGCTCTCGCTCGCTCCCTTTCTGCGGTGCACGCCCGTCACGGGCGACAGCCCCATGTTTCGCACGATCGCCAATTTCTGGTGGCGGCGGCTCAATGCGATTTACGATGTGCAGGGCCTCTTCCACTTCAAGAGCCGGTTCCGGCCTGACTATCGCGAAATGTACCTGGCCGCCATGCCGAAAATCACGGTGCGTTCGCTGTGGTCGATGGCGATGACCTGGCAGCTCTTTCACCTCAATCCGCTGCGCCTTGCCGTGCACGGTTGGCGGCGGGGCGCTGCGGCCGAGCGACGATCGCTTGCCACGCCCAGCCGCGGCGTCGATCGGATCATTCGCGAGCTGCGCACCGCGCCCGCTCCCGCCGCGACATTACTGATCGAAGCCTCGCCGCCCGGGCCGATGCTTGCCTCCGATCTGGCTTCGCATGAAATCGTCTCTGCTTGAAGCCAGTCTGTGGTCGGGGATGAATCTGCGGGCGTGGCTGACCCTGCTTGTGCGAAATCGATTTGCGGTCAGGCCGGGACGCTGGCCCATGGCGGCGACCGTCACGCCCATGGCCGCAGTCAATTCCCTGCTCGCCGGCGTGCAGACGGCAGTTTACGGCCGCCGCGCCCGTGCCGTCGACGTGCCGGACGATCCGGTGTTCATCATCGGCCACTGGCGCACCGGCACCACAATGCTCCACGAGCTGTTGGCGCTCGATCCAGCCCACCGCTGCCCGACAACGTACGAAAGCCTCTCGCCCAACCACTTTCTGCTGAGCGAGCAACTCGTCCGCAAGTTCGCACGGTTTCTCGTGCCGCGCACCCGGCCGTTCGACAATATGCGGATGAGTTTCGACCGCCCGCAGGAAGACGAAGCCGCAATCGCGCTGCGCGGCGTGCCCAGCCCGTTTCTGACGTGTGCGTTTCCGCGGCGCCCGCCGCAGCACCCCGCGTACGTCGACTTGGACGAGCTGTCGCCGCAACAACTGGCCCGGTGGCAGGCCGGATTTCGCAAGTTCCTGCAACTTTTACTGCTCCACCGCCCTGGCCGCTTGGTGCTGAAGTCGCCGCAACACACCAATCGCCTTTCGGTGCTCTGCGCCATGTTTCCCCGCGCCCGATTCATCTACCTGGTGCGCGACCCCTACGTCGTGTTCCCGTCGACCGTCCACTTCTGGACGATCATGTACGAGCGCTACGGCCTGCAGCGCCACGACCCCGCTAAGCTTCGCGAGCAGGTGCTCGTCGACTTCACCCATATGCACGAGCGGGTCGCGAAAACTCGCGCTGCGATCGATCCCGAGCGATTCTTCGAGTTGCGTTACGAGCATCTCGTCGAAAACCCGGTCGCGGCGGTCGAGGCCGTCTATAATTCGCTCGATCTCGGCGACTTCGCAGCCGTCCGGCCTGCTCTCGAGCAAGACGCCCAGCGTCGCCGCCGCTATCGCACGAACCAGTACGCGCTCGACGCGGCCACGCGCGGCGAAATTACCCGTCGGTGGGCGGCGTACATCCAGCAGCACGGCTACGCCGGTTGACTGATTTCCATTGATATCCTCCGATCCCTAGGCCGCCCGTCTGGCCATTCGCCCTTTCCAATCCTTCCTCCCGCGGGAGCGAGCCCAGGGTTTGATTTCTCCAAGCTTTCCTCGACAATCGATGCGCCGCGGCAGGGCGTCGTCTCTCATCTTCGCCTTGCCGAGTCGACCTCGCTCATCCCATCCCGCCTCATCGGAGCCAACCATGCACCGATTCCCGCATTTCCTCGCGTCGCTCGTCGCCGTCTTCTCCGCGATCCAAGGGGACGCCGCGATCGCCAAGGACGTAACGCCGCTGGCCATCGGCGCCGCGGCCCCGGATTTCGACCTGCCCGGCGTCGACGGCAAATCGTACCGCTTGGACGATTTTTCCGACACGGACGTGCTCGTCGTCATTTTCACCTGCAATCACTGCCCCACGGCTCAGGCCTATGAAGATCGCCTCAAACAGTTGCATGCCGACTATCGCGAACGCGGCGTCGCGCTCGTGGCCATTTCGCCGAACGATCCGCTGGCTGTCCGGCTGGACGAGTTGGGTTACTCCGACTTGGGCGATTCCTTCGAGGACATGAAACTCCATGCCGAGCGACGCGGCTTCGAGTTCCCCTACCTGTACGACGGGGAAACACAGGAAGCATCCACCGCATTCGGCGTGCTCGCCACGCCGCATGTGTTCGTGTTCGATCGCACGCGCAAGCTGCAGTATCAGGGTCGCATCGACGACTCGGAGGTCAAGGAGCCGACCTCGCACGACGCCCGTAATGCGATTGACGCCGTCTTGGCTGGCAAGCCGGCGCCCGTGCCGGTCACGCGCGTGTTCGGCTGCTCGACCAAGTGGGCCGACAAACGGGACGCGGCCGCCCTGTCGCTCGCCCAGTGGGACGCCGAGCCCGTGGAACTCAACACGATCGACGCCCAGCAGCTTCACGAGCTCGCCGCGAATGAGACCGAAAACTTCCGGCTGGTCAACGTGTGGTCGACCACCTGCGCCCCATGCATCAGCGAGCTGCCGCACTTCGTCACGGCCAACCGCATGTACCGCGGCCGCCATTTCGAGATGATCACGCTGACGCTCGACCCGCCCGATCGCAAGGACGCGGCGCTCAAGGTGCTTCAGAGGAACCACGTGTCCGCAACCAACTACATCTACCACTCAGACAACCGTGATGAACTCGCCGAAGCGCTCGACGCCGAGTGGCAAGGCCCGGTGCCCTACACGATTCTCATCGCGCCCGGCGGCGAGATCGTGAAGCGGTGGAAGGACGAAATCGACCCCGCCGAACTCAAGGCGGAGATTTCCGAGCGGCTGGGCAAGACCTACGCCAGCCGGAAATAGCAGCACTCCCGCTTCGCCCTGATTTCTGAACCGTTTTCAGATTGTTCTTGCTCGCGCGTCGGGTTCCGCCCCGGTTTGCTGATGTACTTCACGAAGGGCATCGATCCTTGGCCAATGGCCGAGCGTCGACGCCGCCCGTGAAGTTTCACCTAGCCCGAACCGGAGCATCCTTCCATGACCGCGTTACGTTGCCGCACTCGATCGTTGGAGATTCTTGAAGACCGTCGCCTGATGGCGGCCGACGTCGTGGCGCCGCTGCCGCTCGAATCCCTGGAGGCTTCGGCCACGGTCGCGGTTAAGACCGCAACGGAATCGGGCGCCGTCGCGGTCGACTACTCCGCTGCGGCCATGCCTGCGAGCGCCCTCGCGGTCGGCGCCCCGCGCCCCGCATCGTCGGCATCTCCTGCCGCGCAGGACGCAGCGTTTGCCGATCACCTGCCGGGGCCCGTTGCCGTCGAGCTCGAGAACTGCTTGATCTCCAACTGGTCCCACAGCGGCGCCGGCGCGGCCTACGAGCTCGACCGCGCCTTCGTCAAGAGTTGGTCCACCAGCGGCGACGCCGACGACCGGTCGGGCGACGACATCAACATCGGCGTCGGCGAACTGCAGGAAACGACGATCTCGAAGTCGATGGACATGGCGGCGCCGAAACTCGCTCAGTTCGCGATCAACGGAAACTCGCCGAGCACATCCGCGGCCGACGATCGTCCCACCGAGGAGGTCTCGTTCTACTACAACAAGATCGCGTTCAACCACTGAACATCGCCGAACGAGGCGGACGTTGCCGACCGTTGCGGATAACTCACGCTGTGAAGTTGGCGCCGCACGAGACGTCGATTGCCGACCTGCAAGCTACTTCGCCCGAAGCTGCTCCGTCAGTCGGCGGAAGCACTCGAGCGTCTGGCGACTCACGTGGTGCTCGATCCCCTCGGCGTCGATGGCCGCGATTTCCTCGCCGACGCCGATCGCGCGCAGGAAATCGAACACGATCTGGTGCTGCCGGCGGCTTTTGGCCGCGAGCTGCCGGCCCGCGGGCGTCAGCTCCAGCGGGCCGTAGCGCTCGCTGGTCACCAGGCCCTCGCGCTTCAGACGAGCCACCACCTTGGTGACCGTCACGTGGCTCACGTCGAACTGCCGCGCCAGGTCGACGATGCGGCACTTGCCGTGCTCGCGCTGGATTTGCTCGATCGCCTCGGCGTAGTCCTCCGCCGTCTCCGCGGCATGGTCGCTGCGGGTGCGGCGGTGACGGTCGGCGAAACTTTGCGGCGTGCGAGCTGGCGGCATGGGGAGCCTGCGTTGTCGCCGGCACGGCCAGGGGCGGCGCCAGCCGGAAATTCAGTGTAGCCGACGCTACAAATTCGCCGATCCTCGTTGCAGGAGGCGATGCGTCGCTGCTCCTCAAAATACCACAAACGCCCCGCCGGCGGCAGTTTGCTTCGATGCCGTACGCGGCAATTGCAAGGTCACTGGATCGACCATGGCGAGCACCGTCTATCGTAAACGACCTGCCGCCCGCATCGCGCATGTCGGCGCACTTCTGCTGGCGACGCTCTGCGAACGCGACGCGCACTGCAGGGCCGACGCCCCCACGTTGTTCCAATGGAGCTACGGCGCCGGAGGCGACGGCGGCCCCAACCTCGACGAGCCGATCATCACCGATCGCCCCGACTTCACCGAGTCCTCGGTCACCGTTGGCCGCGGCGTCGTGCAGCTCGAGACGGGCTACACCTATCTGTCCGACGACGACGGCGTCACCAGCCTGCGAGCCCATTCGGCGCCGGAAGCGCTCCTGCGCATCGGCGTGCTCGCCGATTGGTTCGAATTGCGCATCGGCTACACCTGGATCGAGGAGACCACCAGCAATCCCGTCGACGGGCGCACCACGATCCGCGGCAGCGACGACTTGTATTTAGGCGTCAAGCTCGCCCTCACCGGTCAGGAGGGCATGCTCCCCGAAATGGCGCTCGTCCCCCAGATGCGGGCCCCCAGCGGCTCCAGCGGCATCTCCGCCGGCGAGACGCTTCCCGGCCTCAACTGGCTCTATGGCTGGGACCTGACCGAGATCATCTCGATGGGCGGCCAAACCCAGGTCAACCGCCGACTCGACGGCACGACGGGCGAGCCCTATCTCGAATTTTCGCAATCATGGACCATTAACTACGCCCTGTCCGAGCGGTTGGGCGGATACACCGAATGGTTCTGCTTCGCGCCGGACGGAGCCGATACGAATCACAACGAAAACTACTTCGACGGCGGCTTCACCTTTCTGGTCACCGACAACATCCAAGCGGATATCCGCGCCGGCGTGGGCCTGAACGATGCCGCCGCCGACATGTTCTCAGGCGTCGGCCTGTCGCTGCGCATGTAACGGGGTTAACCGCGAATCTCGCGAATCAGGGAGATGTCATTCGCGTCAATTCGCGCCGATTCGCGGTTCCAAGTCCTTCTCCGACCTTGGCGTACCTGGCGGTTTCTCTCCTCCGAATTCACCTTGACACTCGTGCGGCACAGGATAAACTTGCCATGAGAATGTAGCCATTGCTACATTTCGACGCTACCGATAGGAACGCTTCCATGCCTTGCTTCTCGCCAAAATCGTTCAAGCTGGTTTCGGCCCTCGCCCTTACGGCGTTTCTTGCGATGGCGGGGTGCCAAGATGCGAACGATCACGGGCACGCTTCCGCTCGAGCATACGGCCACCAATTCCAGGGCGACTATCCCATCCGCATCGTGTGCACGACGGGCCAGGTCGCCGAGATGATCGCGCGCCTCGGCGGCGACATGGTCGCCGTCGAAGGTCTCATGGGCCCCGGCGTCGACCCGCACCTCTACAGCCCCGTCGCCTCTGACACGCGCAAACTCTCGGCGGCCGACGCCATTTTTTTCAATGGCCTGCATCTCGAGGGCCGCATGGGGTCAATATTCGTGAATCAGGCCCGCAAGAAGGCAACCTACGCGGTCACCGAGGAACTCGAACAACGCAAGGACCAGCGACTGCGCGAGCCGCCGGAATTCGAAGGTCTGTACGACCCCCATGTCTGGCACGACCCGCGGCTGTGGGCGGACTGCGCTACCGACGCCGCCGCGATGCTCGCGGAGTTCGATCCCCAGCACGCCGACGACTACCGAAAAAATGCCGAGGCCTACCGAGCAGAGCTGGCCGAACTCGACAAGTTCTGCCGCGAGCAGTTGGCCGCCATTCCCGCCGATCGCCGCATCCTGATCACGGCCCACGACGCCTTCGGCTACTTCGGCATCGCCTACGACCTGGAAGTCCACGGCCTCAAGGGCATCAGCACCGAAGAGGAAAAGGACCTCGGCCGCCAGGAAGAAATCCTCGACATGATCATCGAGCGGAAGATCCCCGCCGTGTTCGTCGAGTCGGCCGTGGCGCCCAAGACGGTTGAAGCCTTGGTCGAACCATCCCGCGCCCGCGGCTGGGATCTCAAGATCGGCGGCGAGCTCTACGCCGACGCCCTCGGCCCCGCCGGCACGGACGACGCCGCCTACGCCGGCATGATCCGGCACAACGTTCGCACGATCGCCGCGGCGCTGGCGGAGTGATTCCCCGTTTGCGAGAGTCGAGCAGTCCAGTGGAAAGAATTTACCGCAGAGTGCGCAGAGATCGCAGAGGGGAGCGAAGAAAACTGTCCACAGAGGGCGCAGATGTTTGCAGAACGAGGCGATCAATCCATATCTGCGAGCATTTGCGTCCTCTGCGGACAAACTTTTCGTTCCTTCTCTGCGACCTCCGCGCACTCTGCGGTGAACCCTCTGCCCCCCCGAATAGTTCATGTCCAGCACCATGACCGCCATCGCCCTCGAAGTTCACGACATGACAGTCGCCTATCATCGGCGGCCCGTCCTATGGGACGTCGACCTTGTCGTCCCCGAGGGCAAGCTCGTCGGCATCGTGGGCCCCAATGGCGCCGGCAAGACCACGCTCATCAAGGCCGCCCTCGGGCTGGTGCCGCTCGCCAGCGGCAAGGTGGAAATCTACGGCAAGCCTTACCGCGAGCAGCGCCATCTCGTCGGCTACGTACCGCAGCGCGAAAGCGTCGACTGGGATTTTCCCGTCACCGTCCGCGACGTCGTGCTCATGGGAACCTACGGCCAACTGGGCTGGTTCAAGCGGCCCGGCCGCGCCGAGCGCGAGCTGGCCGACCGCTGCCTCGATCAGGTCGGCATGCGCGCGTTCGCCAAGCGACAAATCCGCCAGCTCTCCGGCGGGCAGCAACAGCGCGTCTTCCTGGCCCGCGCGCTCGCAGAGCAAGCCAAGGTGTACTTCCTCGACGAGCCGTTCGCCGGCGTCGACGCCGCCACCGAGCAGGCGATCGTCACGCTCCTGCAAACGATGCGCTCCGAAGCTAAGACGGTGTTCGTCGTGCATCACGACCTGCAAACCGTGCGCGAGTACTTCGACTACGTCATCCTGCTCAACATGCGGCTGGTCGCGTGCGGCCCCGTGGCCGACACGTTCACCAGCGAGAACCTCCAAAAAACCTACGGCGGCCGCCTCACGCTGCTGGACGAAGCCGCCGAGGCGATGCGCAGTCGCGAGGCGGTGCGATGACCGGCTTGTCGCTCATCGACAAGGTGACGATCGGCGCCGCGCTCTTGGGCGGCGCCGCGGGGGTCGCCGGCAGCTTTGCCGTGCTCCGTCGCCGCTCGCTCGTGGGCGACATGCTGGCTCACGCCTCGCTCCCCGGAGTGTGCCTGGCGTTCTTGCTCACCGGCTCGCGCGATTTGCTCGGCCTCTCGCTGGGCGCGCTGGCCAGCGGGCTCGTCGCCATCGCGCTGCTCACCGTCGTCGTCCGCTGGACGCGCACCAAAGAGGATGCGGCCATCGGCATCATGCTCAGCGCATTCTTCGGACTTGGCATCGTGCTCTTATCCCGCGTCACGCGCTCCAGCTCCGCAGGCTACAGCGCGGGCCTCAACTCGTACCTGTTCGGCGAACCCGGCAATATGGTCGACCGCGACCTCATCCTGCTTGCCGTGGTCGCCGCCGCCGTGCTCTTGCTCACCGCGATCCTGTTCAAGGAGTTCAAGATCGTTGCGTTCGACGCCGACTTCGCCCGCTCGCAGGGCTGGCCCACGCTCGCGCTCGACCTGGCGATGATGGCCGCCGTGGCCGTCGTGACGATCGTCGGCCTGCCGATCGTCGGCGTCATCCTCATGGCGGCGATGATCATCCTGCCCGCCGCCACGGCCCGGCTGTGGACAAACACGCTGCGCTCGCTGCTGCTGTTGGCCGGCGCCCTCGGCATCGTCACCGGCGCCGGCGGCGTGCGGCTGGCCGGCCATCTTCCCGCCGGACCCGCCATCGTGCTCACCGGCGCCGCCCTGTTCGTGTTCTCGCTGCTATTCGCCCCACAGCGCGGCGTCATCGCGCGACTTTACATAGAAACCCGCTTGCGGCTTCGCGTCGCTCGCGACCACCTCATGCGGTCGCTGTACGAGCTGAACGAGCCCGCACTTCCGCATCGCGACGCGATTCCGCTCGGTCGACTTGCCCAGCATCGCCACTCGCGGCCATGGCTGCTGCGCTGGCTGCTCGAACGCAGCGAACGCGGCGGCCTGCTCGAACGCACGGGTGGCAGCGTGCGGCTCACGCCGCTGGGACTGCGCCGCGCCGCTGAAGCGACCAAGACCCACCGCATGTGGGAAATGTACATGATGGAGTTCGCCGGCTCCGCGGCCGACCACGTCGACCGCTCGGCCGACGCCGTCGAGCACCTGCTGCCGCCGGCGCTTCTGGTGAAACTCGAAGACCGCCTCGCCCGCGAAGGCCGCATGCCGCATATGGCGACCGTCGTGCCCGCGTCGCCGCACGAGGTGTTCGATGAAGCAACGCCGTGATAGGACCGTAGGACCATAGGACCATAGGACTCGCGGACACGAACTCTTCCGCGGTCCTATTGTCCCACGGTCCCATTGTCCTATTGTCCCACTCCCTGAAATGCACGAACTCCTCACCAACCTGTGGACTCCCGAAGGCGGCTGGATCGTCCTGACCGCCGCGGCCACCAACGCCGCCTGCGCCGTCGTCGGCTGCTTCCTCGTGCTGCGCCGTATGAGCCTCATGGGCGACGCTCTCTCGCACGCGGTGCTGCCAGGGCTGGCCGTGGCGTTCATCATGTCGGGCTCCTACAGCATCGGTCCGCTGCTGGTCGGCGCCCTGCTCGCCGGCCTCGCGTCGACCTTCCTCACGCAAACGCTCCACGAATATGCCGGCGTGCCTAGCGACGCCAGCATGGGCGTCGTGTTTACTTCGCTATTCGCCCTCGGGGTGGTGCTCATCAAGCAATACATCCACGGCGTCCACTTCGACATGCGCTGCGTCTACGAGGGCCTCCTCGAACTCACCCCCTTCGAGCGCTGGGACGTTGCCGGCTTCGAGCTGCCGCGCGCCGCGGTGATGGCCGTCGGCATGCTGCTGGTCAACGCCGCCGTCGTTGCCGCCCTGTGGAAGGAACTGAAACTCAGCTCCTTCGACCCCGCCTTGGCCACGACGATGGGCTTCGCCGCCGGCGCCATGCACTACCTGCTGATGGCACTGGTTGCCCTCACCGCCGTCGCGTCGTTCGAGGCCGTCGGCTCGATCCTCGTCGTCGCCATGCTGATCATCCCCGCAGCGACAGCCCACCTGCTCGTCGATCGCCTCGGCCCCATGGTCGTCGTCGCCGGCGTCGCCGGCGTGCTTAGCGCGGTGGTGGGCTACGTCCTCGGCGTGTGGGTCGATGCCAACTACGCCGGCATGATGACCGTCGCCGCCGCGGGTCTCTACGCTCTCGCCGTGCTGTTTTCGCCGCGCTACGGCGTGCTGAGCACGCTCGCTATGAACCTGCAAACCTCCGTCCGCGTCATCCGCGAAGACCTGTTGGCGATGCTCTACCGCATCGAGGAGCTCCGTTCGCCCAAACCGCTCGCCGCCGCCCAGGCTCAGCAAGCCGTCGGCGGCGGACTGCTCGCTCGCTGGAGTCTCCGCGGCCTCGTGCGCGACGGCCGCGTCACCGACGCCGGCGGCCAGCTCGCCCTCACGCCCCGCGGCCGCGACGAGGCCAAACAAATGGTCCGCTCCCACCGCCTGTGGGAAACGTTCCTGGTGCAGCACCTGGGCCTGCCGCTGGACCACGTCCACGAACCGGCTCACCGCGTGGAACACTACATCGGCCAGGAACTCCGCGAGCAGCTCGAACAAAAAGTGGACGCCCCAAGCCTCGACCCCCACGGCCGGCAGATTCCGGAGTAAGCGTCGTCTCCGTCTTCAGGTCTGAAGGGCCGACCACACGATAGCCCAGGGCAGAGCGCAGCGCCGCCCTGGGAAGGCGGATGGACGTTGAAGGCCGTTGCCCTGAAGGGGCGAAATTGCTTCGCGGCCCGTGGATGCGTTCATGCGTCTGGCGCTCGCTCCTCCACGCGGGGATTCGACCGCCAAACCGCGTTCCCTAATCCGCCGGATGCCCCGGCCGCCGCTCCGCAAAATGCCACAGCACTCCAGCAGGATCGTACACATAGGCCACGCGCAGCCCCCACGGCTGCATCGCCGGCGGCTTCGGCGCCTGCACCTTGAACGTGCTTGCCAGGTCCAACGACACGAGGTGCGCCCACCACGCATCCAGGTCATCGACCATCAACTGCATCATCGTGTTTTCCGCCCAGGTCTTCTCGTAGTATCCCTGCAGAATGAACGACGTCGCCCCCGCCTCGAAGATCGCCACCTGCCCGTCAAAAATCTTCTTGAACCCAAGCGCTTCGTAAAACGCCCGGCTCACCTCCAGCTCCTTCGTTGGAAGAAACGGCCGGGCGACTTCATTGGTGATCGTGATCATCAGGTCCTCGCGGCAGTGCTCGGCGGACATCGAGCGCTAGGCGAGCAGCGCGTCAATCGGATCGGTGGAATCAGCAAAGTGCGTCGCCGGCACGTCCGCCGCGTGCAGCATCGTCAGCAGCAGGTTCGCCATCGGGTTATCGCGCGTGCAAGCGACGTGCTTGCCGGCGGCGATCCGTCCGCCCGCCCGCCCGCCCAGCAGCAGCGGCAGATCGTGCGGATCGTGCGCGTTGCCGTCCCGGAAGCCGGACCCGAACAGAATGGCGCTGTTGTCCAGCACATTCGAGTCGCCCTCCGGCAACGCCTGCAGCTTCTGCATCAGGTACGCAAACTGGACCGCGTGCCACGTGGTGATCTTCTCGTACTGATCGAGCAGCTCGGGCTTGTTGCTGTGGTGGGACGTCTCGTGATGGGCGCTTTCGACGCCTTCCAGGAACGAGAAATTCGCGGTGCTCACCGAATTGCCGAACATGAACGTGACGACCCGCGTCACATCCGACTCGAACGCCAGCGCGATCATGTCGAGCATCAGCCGCGTGCGCTCGGCGTGGTCGGCAGGATTGTCCGCCGGCGGCTGGCGCGTCGAAAAGTCGATGCGGCACTTCCACGGATTGGCCGCCGGGGCCTCGGCGCGTTCGAGGCGCGCTTCCAGCGCGTGGACGCTTTCCAAGTACTCGTCCAGGCGGCGTTGATCGTTCAAACCCAACTGCAGCCGCAACCGGCGGGCGTCTTCGCCCACCAGGTCCAGCAGTGGACGATTGGACCGACCCGCCGGGCGTCCGGCCGCCACCGTGGTCATGCGATCGAACACCAGCCGCGGATTGATTTCCTTGGCCAGCGGCTGCGTCGGCTGCCGCCAGGCGATATGGGCGCCGTACACCCGCGTGTAGCCCACCGCCGCATCGACGCCGGATCGCACCGGCTCGGCCCCGAGCTCCAACGACGGCAGCGGCGTGTGCTGCCCCAGCGTCGCCGCCGCGATCTGGTCCATCGACACGCCGCCGCTGTTGAGATCGACGCCCGTGGTCTTGCGAATGGTCGTGCCGGTGAGCCACGCCGCGTCCTTCACATAATGCCCGTCGCCCGTGTTGGTGGCTTCATGCCACAGACCGGATACAACCGACACCTCCGATTTCACGCCCTCCAGCGGCCTGAGCTGCGCAGGCGGCGTCCAGTCGTAGCCCGTGGATTCCGGCGTCCACTTCTCCTGCCGCACGCCGTTGGGGAAGAAGAGCGCCGCGAGTCGCACGGGCCGATCCGCCGCCGACCGGCTCGCGGCCCGCACCAGCGCCGGCTGCATCGCCTCGAGCCAGGGCAGCGCAAGCGCCGCGCCGGCGCCGCGCAAGACCGTGCGGCGGCTCAATCGGGGAGTGGTCATGGCCGTTCTCCTTTCATCCGAAATGGCGTGCTGGCGACAATCCCGAGCACCAGCTCCTGCGCCCGATAATCGTTGGCCTCGAGCCGGGCGACGATCGACTCGACGGTTGCCAGGTCGGCCGGCCGCAGCCCGCGGGCCAGGGCGTATCCTAGCATTTTTTCGGTCAAATGGCGCACAAACTGAGTCTTGTTCTCCAGCAAATACTGCTTGAGCCCAGCGAGGCCGTCGATCGTCCGCCCGCCCGGCAGCTCGCCGACCGGATCGATCGGTCCGCCCGCGTCGCGATCGCGCCAACGCCCCAGCTCGTCGAAGTTCTCGAGCGCAAAGCCGATTCCGTCGATTCGGTCGTGGCAGGTCGCGCACGCCGGGTCGGCCCGGTGCTGTTCGAGCCGCTCGCGCAAAGTTTGCCGCTCTGCCGCGTCGTGCGACTCGTCGAACTGCGGCACATCCGGCGGCGGGGGCGGCAGCTCGACGCCCTGCAGCGCGTCCAGCACCCACACCCCGCGCAGCACGGGGCTGCTGCGACGCGGATAAGCGGTGACCGCCATGACCCCGCCGGAGCCAAGCAACCCCGCGCGATACCGGTACTCCTCCGGCAACTGAACGCGGCGCAAATGCTGGTTCATCTCCTCCTTGATCTTGGATCGATCCATCTTGTAAAGCCCCAGCAGCTCGGCGTTGAGGAACGTCCAGTCGGCGTCGATCAGCTCCAGCAGGCTGCCGTTCTCGCGCAGCAGCGATTCGAAGATGTACACCGGCTGATTGCGCATCGCCGCCACGTGATGGTCGCGGATCCAGTCGCGCTTCTCCGTATCCACCTGCTTGGCCTGCCCCCAATCCGCCGTACCCAGCCACTGCCCGACAAAATGAATCAGCGTGTCGTTCAAATGCGTCCCCGCGCCGAGCATCCGCACGACCTGGTTTTTCAATTCCTCGGGGTCGCTCAGCCGGCCCTTGTCCGCCGTCCTGCGCAAGGCGCGGTCCGGCATCGACGCCCAGAGAAAGTAGCTCAACCGCGTCGCCAGCTCCCAATCCGTGAGCGGCTCCGCGACCGCAGGATCGGCGGGAGGCGTTTCGCTGAGAAACAGAAACTGCGGCGACACGAGCACCGCCCGCATCGCATAGAGCGTCGCTTGCTCGAAGTCGAGCCCGTCCCCCCGCGCTTCCTCATACAGCGTTACGTAGGGCGCGATTTCTTCGTCGGCGGCTGGCCGACGAAAGGCACGGTTCACCAGTCGAGCGAGGTTGGCCTTCGCGACGTCGGACTCGCTGGTCGACTCCGACGGCCGCCGGCGAATGAGCGTGTCGCGGGCCTCGGAATCGCTCGCGGCGTAGGCGAGCGCGTCCGTGGCCGCCTGCACGTACTTCTCCGCATGAATCGGAGAGATCGTCAGCGTCTCGGCGGCGTTGTTGAATCCCTCGCCGCCCGCCGCGTCCTGCGGCAGGATCGAACCGGCGTCGAAGTGCGTGCCCAGCAGGTCGCGGATCGTGTTGCTGTATTCGTGCGCAGCCATCCGCCGAAACATCGCCGGCCCCGGCGACTCGCCGTCGCGGCAAATCGCTTCCCGCGCGGCTGCGTCGAGCCAGTGGACCAGGGCGAGACGCTCGTCGATCGGCACGGGTTTCGCATAATCGGGCGGCATCGAGCCGTCCGCCACGCGCTGCCGCAGGTGCATCCACTCGTCATAGTGGGTACGGAGCGAGTCCTCGTTGGCCAGTGGCCCGAGCGAAAAGCCGCCCTCTCCCTCCTCATCGCCGTGGCAATCCCCGCACGACCGCCCGAGCGCCACCCTTGCGGCGTCGAACGTGAATGCCGTCGCGTCAGCGGCAGACGCGGAGACTTGTTCGTCAGCCGTCGTTTCGTCGTCCGCCGCGGTGCGGGGCGCAGCGCTCGCTGCCAAAAGCAAAGCGACCGCCGCAATTCGTGAATGGAGACTCATACCTAAGCTAAGACACAGCCCGCATCGAGCGTCTTCCGGCGCGATCCTGGCGGGGCAACCAAGGCGCCGCATCTCAGCACGCCGGTGGAAGGGCTTTCAGCATAGACCAAACCGCCGGCGCGTGCCATTCCGAACGCCCGCCGCACCAGGGGTACGGCAAGCCGGGGACCGTTCGATAGAATGTTCCTCATCCGCCCGCTCCCCGCATCGCGACAACGACTTGGAAAACACGCCATGCCCCACGGCCGCAATTCATGCCTCCGGATCTTTGTGTTAGCCGTTCCGACGTTCTTCGTCGCGCACCGCACGTTCGAAGCGCGGACCGAGGCTGTCGAGCCGTGCCGCGTTGAAGTCGTCGACAAAGAAAATGGCTGGCCCGTGCCGCTTGTGGAACTTCGCACCACCCACGACGTGGCCCTGGTCACGGACAACGCCGGCGTGATCGCGATCGATCAGCCCGAACTGCTTGACCGCGAAGTCTACTTTCACATTGCGGGGCACGGCTACGCTCCGCGCCCCGACGGATTTGGCTATCGCGGCGTGCGGCTGACCCCGCGATCGGGCGAAACCCTTCGCGTCGAGGTTGAGCGGTCGATCATTGCCAAACGCTTGGGCCGGCTCACGGGCGCAGGCATCTTTGCCGAAGCGCAGAAACTGGGAGACTACGCCGACTGGCGCGAAAGCGGCGTGTTCGGCTGCGACTCGATCCAGCTCGCCGAGTATCGCGGCCGGCTGTTCTGGTCCTGGGGCGACACCGACCTGGCGCGCTATCCGCTGGGCGTCTTCCACATGTCGAGCGCGACGACCTCGCTGCGACCGCTGGAGAGGTTCGAGCCGCCCATCGCGCTGCAGTACGACTATTTTACCGACGAGCAGGGCCTCCCGCGCGGCGTCGCGAAGATGGCCGGAGACGGCCCGACGTGGCTGTCGGGCTATGCCACCGTACCGGACGTCCACGGCAACATCCGCTTCGGCGCGACGTACTCGAAAATCCGCGGCTTTCTCGAAGCCTATGAAATCGGCTTCTGCGTGTGGAACGACGAAACGGAGAGCTTCGAGCATCTGAAAACGCTCTGGACCAAGAGCGGCGAAACGCCGAAGCCGCCGTTGTTTCCCGACGGCCATGTGACGACCGTGACGAACCCCGACGGCGGCGAAACGCTGCTGTTCGGCAACCCCTTGCCGACGCTTCGCTGCCCCGCCACGTTCGAGGCCTGGCAAGACCCAGCCACATGGGAGCGCCTCGAGCCGCAGAAGTCGCTCCCCTCAGCCACGAGCGACGAGAACGTGCAAATTCACACCGGGTCGATCGCGTGGAGTGAGTACCGGCGCCGCTGGGTCACCGTGTTCATGCAGTCGCAGGGAAAGCCCTCGACGGTGGGCGAGCTCTGGTATGCCGAAGCAGGCTCGCCCACCGGTCCTTGGGGCCCTGCCGTAAAGGTGCTCTCGCACGACAACTACACATTCTACAATCCGCGGCTGCATCCCGAACTGGTCGACGCGGTCTCGCCCATCCTGCTCTTCGAGGGCACCTACACGGCCACGTTTGCGGATCGTCCCGCGCCGACGCCGCGGTACGATTACAACCAGATTCTCTATCGGCTGGACCTCGACGACCCGAAACTCGCGCCGGCCCAAGAAGCTTCTCGCTAAGCATTCGCACCGGTACGCCGTTTGCACCGCTGCTCCACGCCGGCGGCCAATGGCTGAGCGTCAGCCCGGGCGCGCCTTTCACCGATTCACGCGAATGCGAGGTGTGCCATGTTGCGTTGGGCGTTGATTTTCTTGATTGTCGGGCTGGTCGCGGGCGCCCTGGGATTCAGCGGAACCGTCGGCGCCACCGCCGCCTGGATCGCAAAGGTCCTGTTTATCATCTTCATTGTGCTGTTTCTAATCAGCCTGATCTCTGGACGACGACCGCCGGTGGTCTAACGCTCCTCGGGTGGCAAACGACGTCCCCGCGCGCCCAACCCGGGTGACTTGGCAACCCTCCTCGCCGGGCGCCCCTCCTTTGGACGCCCATCGAGACGGCATGAGTAGGATACCGGCGGTTTCAGCAACCACTCGACGGGGGGAATCGACAATGCCGAGCCGCCGGGCTGTCTCGTGGATATTTGTCGTCGTGGCTTGCGCCCGCATCGCGGGAGGGTCATGCGTCGCGGCCAGCAATGGTGTTCTTGTCACCACGCGCGAGGAACTTGTCGCGGCGCTGCGCGAAGCGAAGCCGGGCAATGAAATCCGCCTCGCGGCGGGGACGTACGCGGGCGGACTGGCCCAAGCCGGCCTGCGCGGCACGGCCGACGAGCCGATCCTCCTCGCCGCCGCCGACCCGCAGCATCCGCCGGTGATCGACGGCGGCGCCTCGGGCCTGCACCTCTCGTCGCCAGAGCATGTCGAAGTCCGCGGGCTGGCGTTCGCCGGGGCGACGGGCAACGGGCTCAACATCGATGACGGCAGCAGGGCCGACGCCCCGGCGCGGCACGTTGTGCTGCGCGACGTCGTCGTGCGCGACGTCGGACCCAAAGGTAATACCGACGGCATCAAGCTGTCGGGCGTCGACGATTTTTCCATCATTGGCTGCCGCGTCGAGCGCTGGGGCAAGGGCGGCTCGGGCATCGACATGGTCGGGTGCCATCGCGGCGTGATCGAGCGTTCGCACTTCGTCGGCCGCGGCGGCCAGCAGGCCAACGCCGTGCAAACCAAGGGCGGTTCCAGCGATGTGACGATCCGCTCCTGCCGCATCGAAAACCCCGGCGGCCGCGGCGTGAACGTCGGCGGCAGCACGGGGCTGCCTTTTTTCCGCCCGTCCGACGCCGCGTATGAAGCCAAGGACATCCTGGTCGAGGATTGCGAGTTCCTCGGCGGCGAGGCGGCGATCGCCTTCGTCGGCGTCGACGGCGCGGTGGTGCGTCACAACACGATCTACCGCCCGCGGCGGTGGGCGATCCGCATCCTACAGGAGAATACGGGCGAGCGGTTCGCGCCGAGCCGCGGCGGGCAGTTCACGCGCAACCTCGTGGCGTTCCGCGGCGATGAGCTTCGTCAGATCGTCAACGTCGGCGGCGGCACGGCGCCGGACACGTTCCAGTTCGAGGGCAACGCATGGATCTGCCTCGACCGCCCCGACGCGACCCGCCGCATGGTGCAACTTCCCGTCCCTGAAGCGGGCGGCGTCTACGACGACCCGCCGGCATTCGCGGACCCGGAACATGGCGACCTGGCGATCCGCAATCGCGCCGA
Organism: uncultured Planctomycetaceae bacterium; assembly: GCA_964430075.1. GTDB lineage: Bacteria > Planctomycetota > Planctomycetia > Pirellulales > Lacipirellulaceae > Lacipirellula. The sequence goes on from CAYSFP010000045.1 coordinate 34,214, forward strand.
CGACGATCCGGGAGCTCGCCGTCCGCTGGTGGTTCGCTGACCGCAGAAGAGCGTTTGCAGCGCCCAACTCCTTCGGACTGGCCGCTTCAGCGGCCAGTCTGCCCCGGAGACGACGTTGCCCTTCTCATGGAAACCCTACACAGCGTAATAACTGAAGGGCCCTGTCCCAGTGACTGTATGTGGCAATCATTTCTGGCCGTTCGTTAACAGGGCATCTTCCGGCGATAGTAGCCCCGGCGTTCACAGAATGATGCATCTGCTATCGACGCACGCGTCTTGGCCCCGGAGGGGCCGCGTCATGG
>CAYSFP010000046.1:0-34336 GCA_964430075.1 uncultured Planctomycetaceae bacterium
TCCTGGCTACACGACTTGGCCCCTACGGGGCCCGATAGCACTTGCATCATCCTGTGAATCGCTGGGCTATTATCGACTCGTCCCGCCGGGACGCCTGAACGTCGGCGCAAACCCAACACTCGTACCTGGGCTGGAACGATGCGACTTTTAACGAGCGTCCTGCTGATCCTCCTCGTCGCCGCCGTCGCCCGCGCCCAAGAGGATCCTGGCCTGTGGCACGTCGACCTTGAGGTTGTCGACGAGCACGGCGCACCGGTCGACGACGCCGACGTCGCGACGTTCTGGGGGGCGAACGGCAACTGGTGGGACGAAGCCGGCGAGCTGCTTCCCGAGGCCAAGGCAGGCCAGCTGTGGACCAACGAAGGCGAGCTTGTTCCCATTCCCAGGAACATGGCCGAGCGACAACCCGATGGGAAATTCCGCTTAGCCGTCGACGGGCTCATCCAGGTCTCCGTCTTCGCCGTGGATCAACGGCACGAGCGGGGCGGCATCGCTCTGGTCGACGTCAGCATGGCGGACACAACCATCCCGATTGCAATTGGTCCGCTCGTGCGGGTGACCGCCGAGGTCTATTGCTCCGAAGTCGGGAAGACGCCGGAATGGTCCAGCGTGAGGGTGTTTCCCGTCGGCGACCAGGGCGCCCACCAGAGCGTCACCGTCTGCGGCTCGTTCCAGGGCAAGATCTCGTTGCTCCTGCCTCCCGGCCTGTATGAGTTTCGCGGCAATAGCCAGTCGCCTAGCGCCCGAATCCGCACGCCTGACGGACAGCTTGGGATTCGCGTCGAGATTCCGCGCGATCAAACCTCCCTCGACCTCGGCATTCTCGACGTCACGCGAGCTCGGGACGCCAGCGGTCGCGTCCTCGACGTCTCCCAATACTACGGAAAAGAGCCGCCGGAGCTGGCGATCACCGACGCCCGCGGCGTTTCTCAGGAGATCCAACTGGCCGACTACCGCGGCAAATGGGTGCTGCTCGACTTCTGGGCCGTCTGGTGCCCGCCGTGCATTGCCGGGATGCCCAAGCTGATGGAGTTCTACGAAGAGCACGCGGCCGATCGAAATCGTTTTGAAATCCTCGCCATCTGCAACACGAGCGAGGAGAAAGCCGTCACGATCGAGGAGTACGATGCCCTCGTGACGCCGCTGGTGGAAAACGCCTGGGCCGGCAAGCCCCTGCCGTTTCCCGAACTGGTCGACGGGGAGGGAGCGACGTTCGGCGCCTACGGCATCGTCGGCTGGGCCAGCGTGCTGCTGGTCGACCCCGAGGGCCGCTTGGTCAAGGACGGCAATTTGGCGATGCTGGCCGAGAAGCTCGCCGAGAACACGCCGTAACGCCCAAGAGCTGATTTTTTCTTTTACAGCGCTCATTCTTTGCTTCGTTGCGACACTAACTCTACGAGTCCGCACCGCATCCCCTGGGCTACGGGATATGTCGCCACTTGGAACGCTCTGACGCCGAACTGGTGAAAGCCGCCTGCAACGGCGACGTCGACAGCTTTCGGCGTCTGTACGAGCGGCACTACGCCTTGGCCGTCGCCGTCGCGCGCAGCCGGTTGTGGGACCGACATTTGGCCGAGGATGCTGCGCAAGAGGCCTTTGCGGTCGCTTGCCGGACGTTGCACACGCTACGCAATGCCGAGCGCTTTCCGCAGTGGCTGGGGACGATTTGCCGACGCACGGCTCGGAAATTAGGCCACTGGCAAACGAATCGCGAGCCCATCAACGGCGAGCTGGCGGGGCAGGCACGCAACGCGGAGCCTGACTCGGCCGCAGTGCGCGACGCGCTGGAGCAGTTGCCGCTCGCGTCGCGCGAGGCGTTGATTCTGCACTACTTCAACGGCATGTCCTACGAGGAGATTGCGAAGTCCTTGGGCATCACGCCGCCGGCGGTTCACGGACGCATGCAGCGGGCGCGCCGCATGTTGGCTCGGCATCTGGCCGACGCGGATTGAAAGGGCACTTCCCATGAACGAACGAGACGATTCGAGTTTTGAAGCGAGATTACGCAACGGGCTGGGAACGCCGCCCGCGGCGGATTTCGAAGCCTGGCGACGCCGTCACGGCGACGCGGTGGCATATCTCAATCCCGTCGTCACGGCGACGTACCGTCGCCGGCGACTTCTCCTGGTTCGCGTGGCCAGCGGCGCCGCAGCCGCGGCAATCATTGCGGCGGCCGCCACGTGGGCGTTCGTCTCACAGCAGCGCACGTTCGCGCAGACCATCGACGCCATCTCCCAGGCGGAGGCCATCACGTGGACGATTTCCTTTTACGAGCGCATGTACAGCGTCGACGGCAGCCGGACCTGGCTGCGCGCCGTGCCTCGTAGGGAGCGATCCTATCTGGCCCCCAGCATGTGGCGCGACGTGCGATACGACGAGGATGGCGCCATCGTTTCGGTGGACATCGAGGACGCCGCCGTCGGCAAGGTGCTGCGTCTGAATATGAAGACCAGGGAAGCCATGTTGAAGAACGAGCCGTCCGGTCAATTCGGCGACGGCAAACCGTTCGGCGGGATCGCGAAGATTCTGCAGACGAAGTCGATCGAGTTCGCCGGTCAGCGCACCGTCGACGGCGTCCATGTGAATGCCTTTCGTCATCATCGCAAGTTCCCGCACGGCGACTCCGAGAGCATCGAAATCTGGCTGGATCGAGAAACCAAGCAGTTGGTCGGATACTGCACGACTCCCGGCGACGACTTTTTCGATCCGAGCACGGCGCCCGACCGCGACAACCCGCCCGAAGAGCATTTTTCAATAGGCACGATCGCGGGCTCGATCGATCACCATATCGTGTTGAACGCCCAACTCGATCGCTCGCTGTTCAGCCTGACGCCGCCGGAGGGCTTCACGATCGTCGAGCCGCCGGCGCGCCCGAAGATCACCGAGGAGCTCTTGATCCAGTGGCTTCGTCTTTCGGCGGAAGCCAATGGCGGCGTGTTCCTGGAGCTCGAGCGAGGCCTCAATCTCTCGTGGCACAACGCGATCGCCAACAAGCCCGAGGCGGATCGCACCGCGGCCGAGCAAGAGTATATGACCGTCACATATCGGCACATGCTCGACGGCACCTACCGCCCCGTGGAGAATTTCGCCGTCGAATTCACCGAGCCGCGCAGCTTCCGCTACCTGGGCCAAGGCGTGAAACTCGGCAGCGGGGACCGGCTCGTGTGCTTCTATAAGCTCAAGAGCACGCAGACGTACCGCGCCGTCTACGGCGATCTGCGCGTTGCGGACGTCGACCCGCGGGACTTGCCGCTGCCGGTCGATTAACCGTGCGAGATTCTCGCCTACCGGTACATTCCGCTGACGGCAGACCGCCGCCCCGGGCGTAGTCACGTCCCTCGGGACGACGTGAAAATCACCCAGCGTTTCACAGGATGATACATCTGCGATCGACGCATAGGGGTTTTGGCCCCGGAGGGGCCGCGTCATGTCGCCAGGGCCGCAAGGCCCTGGTCAGCGTGCGATGAAACGTCTGACGAGCCCCGGAGGGGCGATATGGCAAGCCTCTCGGTGTTGTCGATGTCGCCCTCTCGGGGCTTTGATCTCGTGAGCATGCCCAGGACCAGGGGCTGACGCCGCCTGGCGACATGACTCGGCCCCTCCGGGGCCCTGATCGCGGATGCATCATCCTGTTCAACGCTGGGGCAACTACTCGAGAGCTCTTGGCGTCTTTGGCAGTTCTTCTCCTCCGGCCCTTGCAACCGCCGCCAGTTTCGAATAGTATACATACGAATACATTGGCTCGTTGAAAAACTCGCCCCGCAATCCACTCGGCTGTCCCCCTCAGCTTGCGATCGACGTGCGCGCCGAGAACGTCGGCCCGCCTTACGCCCATCCGTGAAATCCGCGGTCGTCCCTCCCCGCTCCCTCAGCCGCCTTGACCGCCGCGCGCACCCGCAAGAGCCTCGACGTGGACAAAGTGGACGCCTCCACGCCGCTGCCCATTCACCCAACCCCTTGCGGCGTCTACCTTTCCACCGATCGCGTCCCCATGTCCTGTCCCATACTCGCGCGCACGCAGGCGCCGAAGTGTCCAGCGACTGCAACGCCCTGACGGTGTGAAGTCTCCGTGAGGACGCCGCCGCGGCGCCGGCAACTCCGATAGGCGACCCCTGGGTCGGAATGGACTGCGCAAATGGTCCGGCGAATTGCGCATTGTCCCGCCCCGGGTTTTCTGCAGCAGATTTATTCTGGCAGAAAGATCACACGTTTCCCCGCAGCCCTGGCGCCCATCCCATCGACGAGGCCCCGCAGTGACGCCGCATGCTGGAAATGGACGTCCGCGTCACGCCGCGACGTCCCGGCCGCGCCTGGCGGTCGTCGGCGCCGGCATCGTCGGCCTGGCCCACGCCTGGGCCGCCGCCCGCCGCGGGTGGCACGTCCACCTGTTCGAGCGGCACCCCTGGGCTCAGGGCGCCTCGATTCGCAACTTCGGCATGGTCTGGCCCATCGGCCAGCCCAATGGACCCCTCCATCGCACGGCCCTGCACAGCCGCTCGCTGTGGCACGAGCTGCTCCGCGAGTCGGGCCTGTGGTCGAGGGCCTGCGGCTCGCTGCACGTCGCCTATCGCGACGACGAGCTCGCCGTGCTCGAAGAGTTCGCGCGCCTGGCGCCGGAACTCGGCTATCAGGTCGATCTGCTCTCGGCCGCCGAAGTGATCGCCCGCTCGCCCGCCGCCCAGCCCGATGGCTTGCTCGGCGGCCTGTGGAGCGCCACTGAGGCGACCGTCGATCCCCGCGAGATCACCGGCCGCATGCCTCAGTGGCTGCACGACCGCTACGGCGTCGAATTGCACTACAACACGCCGATCGACCGCGTCGGGCGGCATGAAGTCGCCTCGGCCGACCGCGGCCGCTGGATCGTCGATCAGACCGTGGTTGCCGCCGGCGGCGACCTGCGGCTGCTGTACCCCGACCTCTACGCTCAGGCCGGCTTCCGCCGCTGTAAGCTGCAGATGATGCGCACCGTGCCGCAACCCGGCGGTTGGCAGCTCGGGCCGATGATCGCCGGCGGGCTCACCCTGCGGCACTACCATGCCTTCGGAATCTGCAAATCGCTTGCGGCGCTCAAGCAGCGCATCGCCGCGGAGACGCCCGAGTTGAACGAGTTCGGCATCCACGTGATGGCCTCGCAAAACGGCCTCGGCGAGCTTGTTCTCGGCGACTCGCATGAATATGGCGACGATGTGCCGCCGTTTGACAAACCGCGGATCGACGAGCTGATGCTGCGCGAGCTGCACGGCATGCTCGTGCTGCCCGACTGGACGATCGCCGAGCGGTGGCACGGGGTGTATCCGGTGGCGCCGGACTGCATCGAGTTCGTCGCCGATCCGGAGCCGAGCGTGGACGTGGCGGTCGCCTCGGGCGGCTGCGGCATGACCATGTCGTTCGGCCTGGCCGACCAGCAATGGACCTCGTGGCACGGGCCAGTCGCTACGGCCGAGGTGAAGGACCCAACCACGGCGGTGACGACATGAGCGACGCAGGCGCCGGGCGAAACTATCGTGGCCCGCTGCTGGCGGCGGTGTTCGACTGGGCGGGCACGGTGCTCGACTACGGCAGCCGCGCGCCCGTCGCGGCGGTGATGCAGACCTTCGAGTCGTTCGAGGTTCCGATCACGGTCGCGGAAGCCCGCGGCCCCATGGGCATGGCCAAGCGCGACCACATTCAAGCCGTGCTCGACGTGCCGCGCGTCGCCGGTTTGTGGCGGTCCGTCCACGGCGCCGCTGCGGATCGCGGCGCCGTCGACCGGATTTACGAGCGGTTCCTGGCTACGCAGCTCGAGGTGCTCGAGGCCCATAGCGAGCTGATCCCCGGCTGCCTGGAAACGATGGAATATTGCCGGGGCCGCGGCATGCGGCTGGGTTCCAGCACGGGCTACACGCGCGAGCTGATGAACATCGTCGTTCCCGCCGCCCGTCGGCAGGGGCTGGAGTTCGACGCGTTGGTGTGTGCCGACGACGTGCCCCAAGGCCGCCCGGCGCCGTGGATGTGCCTGGAAAACGCCCGCCGCCTGGGCGTGTTTCCCATGCGGGCGATCGTCGCCGTGGACGACACCCGCGTCGGCGTCGAGGCGGGCCTGAACGCTGGCATGTGGGCGATCGCCGTCGCCAAGAGCGGCAACAGCGTGGGCCGCAGTCGCAAGGAACTCGAGGCCCTTTCGGCCGACGAGCAGGGCCTGCTTATCGGCCGCGCCCACGAGCAGCTACAGGCCGCCGGAGCGCACGACGTGATCGACTCGGTGGCCGAGTTGCCGGAGGCGCTGGCACGGATCGACCGTGCCTTGGCTGCCGGAGAGTCGCCATGAGCGTTCGCAAAAGCGCAGATTGCCTTGGCGTCTGCTTGCGCAATTCGTCTTAATCTTTGCGCGGCGTGTTGGGGGAAAGGCAGCGGTTTCTTCACTTGGCCGGGTTACAACAGGTTGTGCCGCCTGGGTCGTGCCGTTCGGGTCGAAGTGGTCGGGGCGCATCACGGCATTTTGCAGTTGGGGCGTTTACATCAGCATGGCAGCGTTGGTCGAGGCGGGGAGCGCATGCGCTGGTCGATTCGCGGGAATCCCGCGCGGCGCGTCTGTCCGCGGCGGCGGTCGCAACACGATGGTTTCATCCAGTAGTCAGCCGCACTTGCTGTCAAGGAAACTTGAAAGGAAAGGCAATCGATGAAGAGACAACTCGCACTCGTCGCCATCATTCTCGGAACGGGCGCTTTGGAGGCCGGGGCGCAGATCACCACGCCGCTGTTTCAGGAGAATTTCGATAGTTTGACGTTGGGGCCGAGCGTCAACGAGCGGCAGTTGCCCGAGGCGACGAACAAGACGGTCAGCCCGTCGCTCCCCTGGACCAAGTCGATCCCGAACGCGTTTACGCATACGCCGCCGGCAGGGTGGACGCAGCACCCGAACTTCGACAATTTCGGCCACGTGGACCTGGATAACCCGAATTATACGCCCGAAAATATCGTGGGCAATATCGGCATTGGCAACCAGGGCGATCCGGGAAGCGGCGTCGACGAATGGGAAGGTTGGAGCTTCGCCAGTTTCGATTTCTGGCTGCTGGCCGACCAGCAGGGGCGGGCCAATTTTCTGAGCGCCAACAATTCGACGATCGCCGTCGTCGATCCGGACGAATACGATGACGTGGGCGGCGGTTTGGGCGGCGCCTACTACAACGCGGGCATGTCGACCAACGACATCAACGTGGCGGGCAAGAGCTCGGTGAATTTCTCGTTCGATTCCAGTTGGCAGGCCGAAGGACGGGATGATCTCCACACGCAGAATCCTGCCTTGGCCGGTCTTCGCGTCAACAACCAAACCGCGGTCATCTATGCGTCGTTCGATGGAGCCGAACCGGTGCGGGTGGATCTCTGGCACTCCGACTCCACTCTCGAGGGCTTCAAGGCCACGCTGAACGACGAGCGTCTGACCTACCCCATCAACGTGCCCGTGGGCGCGCAGAACATGAAGATCACCTTGGCCATGCTGAACGCTGGCAACGACTGGTGGTGGGCGGTCGACAATCTGGCGGTCGACGACGGCGGGGCTCCGTTCTGGACCGAGGACTTCGAATCGCTGCCGCTGGGTCCCAGCGTCAACGAGGTCTACACTCGGCACACGACGACCTCCAGCTCGGACCCCAACTCGACGCCGCTGCCCAATGCCTTCACGCACACGCCGCCGGAGGGGTGGACGACGGAGAATCTGTTCACTCCGCCGGCGGATGACGACATCGGCGTGTTCGAGTGGGAGAACTGGACGTTCACGACGAAGGAGTTTTCCACGTTTGCCAGGAACACGCAGCTGTATTCGTTCCACAAATCGACGGGCAATTACGCCATTGCGGACTCGGACGCGTACGCCCCGATGGGCGGCTCCACGTTGGACGTCGTCATGACAACGCCGGCGTTCAACATCGCTGGCACCGCTGCCAATGAGCTCATGCTGCAGTTCGATTCGGCATGGCAGACCTCGGGAGCGCAGCAGGCGGCGATCACCGTGGATTACGGCAGCGGCGAAGTCGAGGTGCTTCGCTGGTCGTCCGACGGCAGCGATCCCAACTTCCACCCCACGAGTCTTAACGAAACCGTTTTGTTAGCCCTGAACAATCCCGCGAACGCCACGACGGCGCAGTTGCGGTTCAAGTACGAGTTTGGCAGCAACAACTGGTTCTGGGCCGTCGATAACATCAAGGTCGGCGTGGCCGGCGACAGCGCCGACTTCAACGGCGACGGCAAGATCGACGGCAACGACTTCCTGGTTTGGCAGCAGAACCTGGGGAGCGGCACGACGTTCGCGCAGGGCGACGCCGATGGCAACGGGACGGTGGATAGCGCCGACCTGGCCGTCTGGCGGTCTCAGTTTGGCAACTCGGGAGCATCCGCCGCCGCCGGCGCGGTTCCCGAACCGGCAGGATTCGTCCTGGCCGGCGTTGCTTTGGCGGCCTTGGGCGCCTGCCGGCGTCGTGCGTGAAGCCGCTTGGCAAGCTTGGCGGCATCGAAACGAAGGATTGGGGAGGCGGGTTTCATTCTCGGCCGCATAGGATTGCACGATTCATGTGACCGAGATGAAGCCCCCTCCCAATTGTTAATTGCCGCTCGTCGGGTTGCCTCGCGTCGCCTGCGGCGCGAGGCTTGATTCAAGCGAAGGATGTTCGCAATGTATGAGAACCGAAGAAGAGGTCGACGGCTGTCGGAACGTCGCGCGTCGCGCGGCTTCACGCTGGTGGAATTGTTGGTGGTGATCGCCATTATCGGCGTGCTGGTGGCGCTGTTGCTGCCGGCGATTCAGGCGGCGCGCGAGGCAGCGCGGCGATCGCAATGCCTCAACAATCTCCGGCAGCTTGGTTTGGCGTGCCAGACCTATCACGACGCCAACAACAAGCTGCCCTGGGGCACGGTGAACACCGAAGGATCGATCTGGTCGTTCTACACGATGCCGTTCATCGAGCAGGCCAACATTCAGAAACTGGTCAGGCTCGGCTCGAAGAACGGCCAGTTGACGGACGACGGACTTAATTGGGCTCATCCCGGCCCCTACACGCGGGAGCAGATCGTCAACAATCCCAACTATGCCAACCTGCTCGTCTGCGAAACGCCCATCTCCGTTTACCAGTGCCCCTCGGCAGGATTCACGGGCATTTATGACATCTCCTACGATACGTGGCATGTAGCAAATCGGCAGCCGAGCTCTTATATTGGCTGCGCTTCTGGCATTGCCACGACGCAAAATGGCAACGAGACGAACATCCAGAACCGGCACGTGAAGATGAAGGAGCTGGACGGCGTCCTGTTTGCCCTGAGCGAAGTTGCCTTCAAGCAAATCACCGACGGCCTGTCCAATACGATGCTCATCGGCGAGGCGATGCCGGACCTGATCAAGCTCAATGCCGTGGGCGGCTCACAGGGAGAGAGCGCGCTGGGCAATCGCAAGGATCATTGGTATTACGGCAGCGACGACGTCGATACGGGCGATGGGTATGATTTTTCCGAGGCGCTCGGCTCGACCGGCGTGCCCATGAACTTACTCAACCAGGCCATGGGCACGGACCCCTGCACGTCGGTGAGCTCGCCCGCCTGCCAGAATCTGCAGCTATCGTTCGGAAGCGCGCATACGGGCGGTATGAATATGGTGCGATGCGATGCGTCGGCGGGTTATGTGGCGGAGGGCGTCGACGAGGCCGTGTGGCGCGACCTGGGCACGCGCGACTCGCAGGTCACAATCAGGTGACGGGCGCTGTGGCGCCGCGCAATGAATCTGTTTGGAGCCGTCTAGCTGCGAGATGGATGGCAGGAGGCTTTTGGTTGGGGCTCCTGCCATCCCTCGCAGTCCTTTCAAGAGGTGGTTTGTGCGAAGACTGACGGATTGGTCTCTTAACACGGGGCTTGTCGACTGGCCGTCGCGGCCAGTCGGCCCAAGCGTGCCGATGCGTCGCGATCCGCGGCATTGGTTGCCGCGCCGGTCCTTTATCGGCCTTGTCGCCGCGGGGCTCGTTTCGACCGCACTCGTCGCCGGATGCACCGGCGACGCCGAGCCGAAGTTGTCCGACTCCGCCAATGCGCTGGTCGAAGCGCGTCGGGCGCTCGCCGCGGGCGACGAGGCCAAGGCGATCGAGCTCTTTAGTGCTTCGATCGCGAGCGAGCCGAGCATCTGGGCGTATCTGGATCGGGCGAAGATCTACGCGACTCAAGGCAACGATGCCGCCGCGCAGGCCGATTGCGAAGCCGCGCTCGAGCTCGCGCCCGAGAACCGCGATGTCCCGTGGATCCAAGGCGAACTGAAGAAGCCGAAGGACAAGCGGTTCCAGGGGGCATTTGAGATGCCTCCCAGCGCAAAGAAGTAGCGCCGGGGAATCCCTCTTACTCTCCACCAACTTCTTCGCGCGCCGCGAAGAGATTTCATTCGGAACGGATTTACCACAGAGGGCACGGAGGACACAGAGATCGGATAAGCAAGAAGAAAGAAGGACGACCTGAGAAGAAACCCGCGAGCGCTCGGTACGACGCTTCTCGTTTTCTTACGACGTACTTCCTTTCCTGACTCCGTGCCCTTTGTGCCCTCTGTGGTAAATCCGCTCAAACGAAGCGGTCGATCAAGGCCATCGACCCCGCCGCGCGTGCTAGCGCTGCGTTGCGAACTCGCTGGCGACCGCGGTCGACAACGCTTCGTTGAACGCCGCCAAGAATTCGTCGCAGTCCGCTTCGCTGTGGGCCAGCGAGAGGTAGAACTTCGTGCTCATGGGATTGATGAACATCCCACCCGCAAACAAGTTCAGCATCACGCGGCGGGCGAGCTGGGGATCCCGATGTCGACTGGAACGGTAGTCGACGGGTTCGGCGCCGGTGAACGCCACCTGGGCCAGGGGACCGTCGCCCAGCACCTGGCCGGTCACGTCGTTGTCGGCAAGAACCTGGCCGAGGCCGCGCCGCAAATAGGCGCCGAGACCGAAGAGCTGCTCGTGGGCGCCCTGTTCCCGGTAGATCGCGAGTGCCGCGGCGGCGCCGGCGGCGGAGACAGGATTGCCGCCCGTGGTCGAAGCCGTCCACACGTAGCGATCGTCGCAACCCAGGCGATCCTCGCGGACGAGGTCGAGAATCTCCTGCCGTCCGCCGAACGCTCCCAACGGCAGTCCGCCGCCGAGGGCCTTGCCGTAGGCGACCAGATCGGGCGTCACGCCGTAGTATTCCTGGGCGCCGCCGTAGGCCAGGCGGAAGCCCGTCACCACTTCGTCGAACGCCAGCAGCACGCCATTCTCGGCCGTGACGGCGCGCAGTCCTTCGAGGAATCCCGGCGCCGGCGGCAGGCACCGCTGGAGCGGCTCGACGATAACGCACGCCAGGTGGTCGCGATGCTCCTCGATGATGGCCGCCGTGGCGTCGATGTCGTTGAACGGGGCCGCCAGCGTGTTGTAGTGCGCCATGGGCTCGACGCCGGCGGAGAAGGGCGTCGATTCGGGAAAGTCCGGCGGCGAGGCGGGAAAAAGGCTCGCGACGCCGGCGTCGTGGGCGCCGTGGTAGGCGCCTTCGAACTTGAGAATCTTCGGACGCCCCGTGAATGCGCGGGCCAGGCGCAGGCAGTACATGGTGGCTTCGGTGCCCGAGGCGCAGAACCGCACCGCGTCGCACGCCGGGCTGAGCCGGACGATCTCCTCGGCCAGCGCCAGGGACTGCTCGGTGATGTGTGCGAAGTTGGCGCCGCGGCCAATCTGCTGCGCGACGGCCTCGACGATCTCAGGCCGCGCGTGCCCAGCCAGCGCCGAACCCCAGCCCATGGAGAAGTCGAGCATGCGACGCCCGTCGCTGGTCCGCAGCTCGCAGCCGTTGCCCGCGGCGATGACGGTGGCCATCGATGCCGGCAAATTGAACTCGCCATTGCAGCCCGCGGGAAACACGGCGAGCGATCGGGCAGCGGCATTCATCGCAAGAGCTCCCAAGGAACAAGGGTTGGTCGCAACGCGGGGCACGAGGTAGGGCGGCCCCGGCGGGCAGTCGGGCATGAGGCGAGACGGCGCCCTTGGACGGCTGGCCGTCTCATCTCAGAATAGGCCGCCCCGAGCCGCCGGTTCACTGGGCCGTGCGCATTCCGTCAGCGTCTTTTGCGCTGGCGGCGGCCGCGGCCTGCGGGACGCTCGCATCCAACCGGTCGCGCGAATGCTTGCGGCGAAACTCCGATGGCGTCGTCTGTAATTCGCGGCGAAACGCGCGGGTCATCAGCTCGGGCCGATCGAATCCGCAGGCGGCGGCGATGCGGGGCATGGGCCACGAGGTATCGCACAGCAGTTGAACCGCCTGGTCGAGGCGCACGCGGCGGATTTCCTCGGCCGGCGAGCGGCCGAGGCATTTGCGAAAGCCCTTTTCCAGGGCGCGGCGGCTGATCGGCACGGCCTTCAGCACATCGGTGACCTGAATGCGCTGGTGGCTGCGCTCCTTGATAAACCGCACGGCCGCCGCCAGCAGATCGTCGTTGACGGCCACCGTGTCTGTGGACTGGCGCGTGATCACGCGACTGGCGGGAAGCAAAATCGGACTGGCCGGCGCCGCTTCCCCCGCCATGAGTCGCGAGAGCAGCTCGGCGGCCGCCCAACCGACCCGCCGCGGCGCCTGGTCGATGCTGGAGAGCTCGGGCTGCGAGATCGTGGCGCTCAGGTAGTCGTGCTCGCCGCCCAGCACGGCAATCTCGTGGGGGACCTCGATCTTCGCCAGGTGACACACGTCGGTGATTTGCCGCGCCTGCACACAATCGAAGGCCAGCAGGCCGATCGGCTTGGGCAAGGCCTGCAGCCATTCGATCATCCGATTCAGTTCGTTGGACAGCGGCAAAAACCCATCGGGATCCGCGGTCGGGAAGAACGTGTGGCACGCGTACCCGCGCTGGCGGAGCATGCTGACGAAGGTTTCCCCGAGCCGGTCGATGTACTCGGGCCGAATCGACGAAGCGCAATAAGCGAACTGGCGGAACCCGCGATCAACGAAATAGCCCGCGGCCATTTCGCCGCAGCTCACCTCGTCGCACGTGCATTGCGGGATGGCGTCGCCTCCGTGGCGGTACCAGGAGACGTTCACCGCCGTGACCTTGCGGTCCAGGATTTGTTGCGCCAGCGCCTTGTGCGTCACCCGCGCGATGACGCCATCGCCGTCCCAATGGTCCGGCAGCATCAAGCGGTCGTACTTTCCGCGCGGGCCGAGAAAGAAATGCCAATCGTCGCGGCGGTGGGCGTACTCGGCGACGCCTTCAATCAGGCCGGCGCCCCAGGTCGTAGCCGTGTCGATCAGCAGAGCGACTTTCGCGCGGTTGGTCATAACAGGACAGGTCGGTTGCAGAGAGGGGCTCGCGTTGAGCGGCGTCGCCGCGGCCCGGTGCGCTGAAACGGCGCGGGCGACGGCGCGATCGTCGTGCGTGCAGGATTATGCGCGTCGGCTCATTAACAAGTGTACCTTGTGCGCAAGGCAACCGGATGAATTGCGTCGCACTTTTCACGGCAGCTTCATCTTCCCTCTTTAGCCGATCACATGGTTACCCGCAACTTCCCAGGACGGCGGGTCGATTTTCGCTTGCCCCGTCGCTACGCTGGCAATCTGAGCGAATTTAATTCGCGGGCACGTCTTACGAAGATCGGAAGCAAGAGAGGCCAGCGCACGATGAAGCGATTTTTGCACGCGGCGATGTTGGCGGTGACTGCGGCGTTGATCAGCGGACATGCCGCGGTGGCGCACGATGGGCCGGACCCCGTTTCTCACTGGTACTTCAGCGCGTCGCGCGTGGTCGACGGAACGGTGAAGGCGCGCCTGGGTCCCGACGCGACGATCGTGGGCGAACCGCGCCTCGTGGACGATCGCTACGGCGCCGCGCTGCGCTTCGACGGCGTCGACGATTACCTGTTGGTGGCGGAATCGGCGGGGGCCGCAGCCGACGTGCTGCCCGACAAGTATCTCACCGTGTCCGCGTGGGCGGCCATCGAGCGCGGCAAGCCGCAGGGCGCCATCATCAGCACGCTCGAGGAGGACGGCGAGGGCGAACGGGGTTGGCTTCTGGGGTACAACGACCGCGTGTTCCGCTTCGCGGTCAGCACGATCGGCGCCGACGACGGCAACGGCCGGGTGACGACCATCGAGGGCACGACGCCGTTCGAGCCGGGCAAATACTACCACGTGGTCGGCGTGTACGACGGCGCCACGATGCGGCTGTACGTCAACGGCCAGCTCGAAGCGACCAGCGCCTTGCAGACGGGGAGCATCTACCGGTCGCGTTATGCCCCGTACGTCATCGGGGCGAGAATCGATCGCGACGAGCGCGTCGGGCACCAGGGGCTCATCCGCGACGTAGCCGTGTACGATCTCGCCGCGACCGACAAATGGGTGGCCCACGAATTCGAACACGCGAGCGAGTTGGTCGCCCTCGACGCGGTGGAAGTGCACGAAGAGCTGCAATTTCTGGTTTCCCCGTACTTGCAGTTCGTAACCGACAGCGGCATCACCGTCATGTGGGAAACGAGCCGGCCCGCGCAGGGCAAGGTGCTGTTCGGCCGCACGGGCGAGTTGGGCAGCGAGGCAGAGGGCGACGCCGACGCATTGATTCACGAGGTGACGCTCGGCGAGCTCGAGGCCGAGTCGCCGTACTACTACCAGGTCGAGGCCACCGATGATCGCGGCCGCACCATTCGCAGTCCGCTCTTGTCGTTTCAGACAGCCAATCGCGCGGGCACGCCGTTCGCGTTTGGCGTGCTGAGCGACACGCAGCACAACCCGCGCGTGTGCAAGATCCTGAGCGACATGCTGTGGATGCAGCGGCCGAATTTCGTGATCGTCGCCGGCGACCTCGTCGACACGGGGCCGAACAAGCGGCAGTGGACCGAGGAGTTCTTCCCCGGCATG
Source organism: uncultured Planctomycetaceae bacterium (assembly GCA_964430075.1). Lineage (GTDB taxonomy): Bacteria > Planctomycetota > Planctomycetia > Pirellulales > Lacipirellulaceae > Lacipirellula. The sequence goes on from CAYSFP010000046.1 coordinate 14,863, forward strand.
AATCCCCTGGCGTCGCGCGTGGCGTTCTTCCCCGTGCTGGGCAACCACGAGCAGAACGCCCGGCACTACTACGATTATATGTCGCTTCCGAATCCGGAGTACTACTACACGTTCCACTACGGCAACGCCCAGTTCTTCATGCTGGATAGCAATAAGAACCTGGACCCCAACAGCGAGCAGTATCGCTGGCTCGAAACGGAGCTGGAGAAATCGGACGCCACGTGGAAGTTTGTTTCCTACCACCACCCCAGCTACTCGTCCGACGAGGACGACTACGGCGACATGTGGAAAGGCGAGCCGTCCGAATATGGCGACTTGCGGCTGCGGCCCCTGTCGGATCTGTACGACCGCTACGGCGTCGACATCGTCTGGAACGGGCACATCCACTCGTACGAGCGAAGCTGGCCGCTGAAGGACGACGCCGTGGTCGAGGCCGAGGGAACGATCTACATGGTGACCGGCGGCGCCGGCGGCGGGCTCGAAACGGCAGGACCGATCAAGCCCTGGTTTCAGAACAATGTGAAGCACGGCCACCATTATTGCCTGGTGAGCGTGAACGGCCGGCGGCTCGAGTTCAAAGCGTTTGACCTGGAAGGCCGGTTGTTCGATACGCTGACCATCGACAAGCGCGATCGGGCGCCGGCGGGCGAGCTGCGGACGGCGGCCGGGGCGCCCTAAAGCGCTTTTCAGGTCAGTGTGCCACTGGCGCCTCGCCAGTGAGAAGTGGGTACTCGCTCGGTACTTCACCTGGCGACACGCCAGTGGCACACGAGCGGCTGGTGGCACGCCAGCGGCATGCTAACGTGAGAAAGTTCTAGAGAAGTTTTCACGTGAGCCTTGGCCCCGCGGCGGCTCACCGCGATTCCGCCGGCTCGTCGGCGTCGTTGGCAACGTCAACCGGCGCCTCGTCGAGCGACGCATAGAGCCGTGCCAGCTCCACGAGCAACGGTTCGAGCTGGGAGTAGTAGGCGTCGTCGCCGAGTTCCGGTTTGCGATCGCGCAGCTCGGCCAGTTGCAGCTCCAGCTCGTCCCGTCGCTGGCGAACCTCCCGCGGCATGCCGGCTTCGCGATTGCTGGGGACGAGGTGAAACTGATGGGCGCGCAGGCCGTCGAGGGCGGCGCCGTCCTTGGGGCGCTGCGTGGCGCGAATTCCACGAAACCAATCCGCCGGCGTGCCAAGGCCGTCGGCATTGTCGTCCAGCAGGGCGTGCTCGGTCGCCAGCCGCTGCTCGCCGGCGTAGAACTCGGCCACGTCGCGCGAGGCCGTCAGGTAGGCTTCCAAGAGCGACGTCTGGCCGTCCTTATCGAGATCGGCCCGCGGATCGGCAATCGCCGCGGCCAGGTACTTGCCGAAGCGGGCGTAGTTCAGCTCGTGCCCGCTCTTGGTCGCCGTGACGACGACGCGCTTCGGCCCGGCCAGCTCGCCAAGGAACGGCGCGCTGGCCGACGCGCAGTTGACGACCGCCAGCGGCGATTCGATCGGGGCCAGCCATTGTTTTAGCTCGCCTGCCGATACGTCGGGGCCGACGAGATTGAACTTGGCGATCTTGCCGTCGAAGCTCCCGTGGCCGATCAGTACGAGCCACGCCACGTCCGCGGCGCCTGCTTCGCTGGCGAGCGCCGCGAGCGCGTCCTGAAGGCGCGTTCGATCGTCTCCGGCGTCCGCAACGGCGTCCTCCGCGGATGCGCCGCCGATCATCGTCGCGCGCGCACCGGACCTTTCCGCGGCGTGGCGCCACGCGTCGGCCCACGCGGCAAACGGCTCCGCGTACTCCTCCGCGCCCGCGGCGCCGACGACGATGATCACCGACTGACCTGTCGCGTCGTGCGCCGACGTGGCTGGGGACGCCTGGTCTGTAGCCGCCTCCTCGGCCGCCCAAACCTGCGGACCTGCCGCGCTTCCGCCCAAGAGCACCAGAAGTGCGGCGAGACGTCGCGATGCTTGCCCGCAGCCGCTCATGCCAACCCCTTCCATCGCCGCAGGCCCCACTCGCCGGCGAGGCAGCCAATCGTGATGAGAAAGAACAGCGGATGATGCCACAGCGGCCGCGTCCACGGTTCGGTGATCGGCGCGCCGCGACTGTCCAGCGATGCCACGAACGCATCCAACTCGTCGAGCTCGACGACCTCGCCTCCCGTTTTCGCGGCGATCTCGGCGAGCAGCTCGCGATTGGGCGTCAAGCGATTGAACTCGTCGGCGAGCGGCTGGGCCGCCCAGCCCGTTTCGCGTTCGCCGACGGCGCTGCCGTCGGGCGCCGTGACCGACACCCTGGCTCGGTACGCACCGGGCATCCGCGGGACGTGCGTCGCCACGTAGGCGCCCGCCTCGTTGGGACTCGGCTCGGCGTCCAGCGTGATTTCCCGATCGTCGGCCGTCGTGATGCGGACTTTCACTTCGGCGTTGTCCAGCGGCAGAAATCGTTCGTCGCGGACGCGCGTGAGCAGGACGACGGCCCCCGCGGCCGAGTCCGCGGCGCCGCGCACCTCGACGTCCACACGCTGCGGCACGTCGCCCACGAGCCAGCGCACCATCTGCCGCCAGGCCTTCAGTTGGTCGTCGTCCTGCTCGTGCTGTCGTCGCAGCGCCCAGTGCCAGAAGTCGCCGATGGCGAGCGCCGCCGAACGGCCGCGGCCGTAGCGCTGCGAGACGAGGGCAGGGTACTTTTTGCCGTCGTCGTCCAGCACCTCGGCCATCACGGTGGCGCCGGGCTTGAGCCGGCCCACGCCGTTGACGATGCGAAACGGCGGCATGGCGGCTAATCGCTCGCGGTCTTCGGGCTCCGTCTTGCGCAGCCGCACCCACGGCTCGAGCCAGCCTTCGCGGGTCAACGCCAGCCGAAAGTTCTGGTCGGGAGGCGGCGCCCCGCCGTCGTCGGCCGCATTGACGTACACCGGCAGCGCGTCGGCCACGGGAGTGCGTCGATATCCCCCGGCGATGAACGATTCGGCCCCGCCCATCATCAACAGCCCGCCTCCGCGGCGGCTGACGAAGTCGTCGACCAGCGTGAGTTGATCCTGCGTGAAAAACTCGGCTTCGATGTCGTCCAGCACGAGGGCGTCGTAGCGGTAGAGATCCTCGGCGGTGCGCGGGAATCCATCGCGCAGCTCATTTTCGTCCTCGGCGCCCATGCGAACGAGCACCGGCTCGTCGTACGATTCGGCGGCGTCGCCGTCGGGATTCTCGAAGCCGTCATAGAGCTGATTCGAGGAGCCGCTGTCGCGACTGCGGAACGAGAACTTGGGTTGGCGTTTGGCAATGCGGATGAGCCCGAGCAGCTCGAGGTCCTCATCGTCGGCGAGGGCGCGGCGCAGGAATTTGAATTCCCAGTTGGGCCGGCCGCTGACATAAAGGATGCGATAGGGCCCGCCGCCGCGGTCGACGGCCACCAGCCGGCGATTGTTGGCGAAGGTCGCCTCGGCCCCGGCCAGCGCGTCCAACGATTCGAGCGATTGACTCCCGGCGGCGTCGAGCCGGGCGGCATCGGATTCCTCGAAGGCGCCCTTCGCGTGAGCGCCGACGGAAAAAAAGCTGAGCCCCGATTTCGTCGGGCGAATCTGGAATCGCACGGTCGCCACGTCGCAGTCGTCGTAGAGGGCGTCCTGGCATTCGATGGCTTTGCCGGCCTCGTCGTAGAGCGTGACTTGCACAGGCTCGTCGTCGAGACCCTGCGAGCGCACGTCGGCGCGGATCGTGACCGGCGCCGATTCGAAATTTGTTTCGGTCACCGCCACGCGCTCGACGCTCACATCAATCAGCTCGTCGTCGGCGCCGGCCGTTACCGTGTAAATCGGCGGGAGGTCATCCCAGGGCAAATCCGCGGCGAGCACGTCGGTGGCGTTGCCGTCGGTCATGAGCAGGACGCCGGCAATCGGCAACCCGCGATAGCGCCGGGCCAGCGACGACAGGGCCGACGACAGCGACGTGCCGACGCCCTCGAACGTCAGCGCCGAGAAATCGTCGACGGCGCGCAACTGTGTATCGAACGCCAGCCGCCGGACGTCGAAGTCCTGCCCCAGGCGCGATTGCCACTCGCTTTCGGCCAGCAGCATCTTTCGCAGCGTCGCGCCGCGGCTGGCGGCGGCGTCCCGGTCGTGGATCTGCAGGCTCTGGCTGTCGTCGACAACGACGACGAAGATATTGGCGCCGCGGCGGGGCCGCACGCCGCTGAGCAGCGGGTCGGCCAGCGCCAGGGCGAGGGCGGCCAGCCCGACGCCTTTGAGCGCCGCGGCGGCGAGTCGCACGCGGCCGCCAATGCCGCCGCTACGGAAATAGCTCCACGCCATCGCGGCGAGCCCGACGGCCAACAGCAGCAAGGCAGCGGGCGCCCACTCGGGTGCGCCCCAGACTCCCAGTTCTCCTAAGCCGAATCCGTTCATTCGCCGCTCCCCAGTCGCTGATAGTAACGGCGCACTGCTTCGGCGAAATCATCCGGCGCCGTATCGCGATCGATCGGCACGAGCGAGTCGGGCGATTCTTTGCGGCGAATCTCTGCGGCGATTTCAGCGCGCAGCTCGGCCAGGGGCTCGGCGACCAGCTCGACCATTCTGCTCCAGTCCGGCGTCTTGGCGTGCCGCACGTAATCGACGCGGGCTTGCTCGGCGCGGTCGCGAATGCGCGCCGCTTCAGCGGCAAGGTCGGGGTCGTCCAGCATGTCCTCCACTTCGCGCATCCCTTCGGACCACGCGCGGAAATCTTCGCCGGTGATGGGGCCGCGCCGGTCCTCCGGACCGCCCGGTCCGCCGCCGCCGAAGAGATTGCCGAGATCGTTCAGTCGATCGCGCCGGCCGCCGCCGCCATTGGCGTCGCCGGTTTGCGAGTCATTTTCCGAAGGCTCGCCGTTTGCGTTCTCCCCCGGTTGATTCTCGTCTGCGGAAGCTCCCCCGCCGCCTTGTCCGGGGTTCGACTCGCTTTCGCTCGCTTCGCCGTTGCCGCCGCCCTGCGAACCTTGTTGCTGAGCCTCGCCGGGCTGCTGCGACTGCTCGCCGGCGTCGTCCTCCCGCGGCTCGCCGTTCTGACCGCCGGGCCGCCCTGGCTGCTGACCTTGCCCTTCGCCCGTTTGCTGCTCGGCGTCTTCGGCGGATTGCTCGCCCGCCTGGCCGCCTTCGCCTGGTTCACCGTTGGGGGCAGCTTCGCCGTCCCGTTCGCTGGGCTCGCTGTTCTCACCATCGCCCGGTTGATCGCCTTCGCGTTGCTCCGCTTCGCCGGGCGACTGGCTGCGACCCCTGGCTCTCCCGCGTCCCGGCGTTTGTCCTTCCTCTTCGCCCGACGGGCCGCCTTGGGCATTCTCGATTTCGCGGTTGAGCGCTTCTTCCAGCTCGCGCAGCCGCTGGTCGGCTCGGCGCAGCGCTTCGGTTTCATCGCCGAGCACGCTCTCGGCCGCGGCGTCGATCTGCTCGCGGAGTTGCCGCACGCCGCCGGTGGCCTGCCGCAAGGGCTCGGCGGCCTCGCTTGTGGCGCCGGCCTCTGCGATTCGCCGCGCCATGTCGAGCGCCTGCTCGATCTGGGCCTCCGTCGCGTCTTGCACCGCATCGTAGAGCTGATGGGCCAACAACGGCTCGGGCTCCTCGGCCTCGGCGACGGTCTCGCGCATTCGCTGGAGCGCGTCGGCCAGCTCCTGTCGCTGCAGCTCCATGCCGTCCAGGAACTGCCGCCGCGGGCCGGTATCGCGCAACGATCGCTGGCCGCCGGAGTTCATTTCGCGCAACTGCTCTTCGAGCTGCTGTTGCCGCTCGTCGAGCCGCTGGGCGGCGTCGCGCAATTCGCGCATTTCCTCGTTGAAGCGGTCGGCGGTGCGGCGACGGAAGTTGTCGCGCAACTCGCTCAGCTCGCGCTCCGCGCGGGCGCCTTCGGTGACCGCCTGCGAGACCATTCCTTCTTCGAGCGCCTCGGTCGCCTGCTGAACGCGCGATCGCGTCTGTTCGAGCTGCTCGGCTTCGGCCTGCATTTGCTCGCGGTTTTGCGAATTCTGCACATCGTTGTCGAGATTCTCGGCATCGCGAAGGATCTCGCGCTGCTGGTCGCGCAGTCGTTTGAGCTGGCGCTCGAGCTCCTCGCGCTCCTCGGGCGTTTGGGCTGCTTCGAGAGCGGCCTGCAGTTCGCGCAGCCGTTCGTTGAGATCCTGCTGCCGGCGAGCGAGTTCGGCCAGGCGGTTGAGAATCTGCCGCGCCTCGTCGAGCTGCTGCGCATTTTCTTGAGCGGCGCTGGCAGCGCGACTTTGCGTTTCGTAGCGATTCTCGTCGGCGGACAGCTCAAGCTGCTGGAGCTGCTGTTGCGACGCGCTGCCGGCGCCGGAGCTCGTGCCCGATTGCCCGGACTGCTGCTGCGTGACGTTCGATTCGCGGGCTCGCAACTTGAGCAGGGCCTGGTAGGCGCGCTGCTCGGCGGACAACGCAGGTCGCAGAGCGGTTAAATCGTCCTCGTCGCCGGCGCGGCTCAAAGCCTCCAAAGCCTCGTCCATGGCTTCCTGCGTGTGGGCGATATGCGCGAGCGACTCCTCGTCGCGGACCTCGCCGCGCAGCTCGCCGAGCATCTCGATCGCTTGCTGCTGGCTGTCCCGCAGCACGCCCGCGTCGTTGGGGAACTCGAAGCTGGGCGTCTCGCCGGTCTCGCGGCGGATGAGTTTCCACGTCGCCGCGGCGATCTGCTTCTGCAGCTCGGCCAGCTCCTGGGCTTGTTGGCCGGCGCCGCCCTGCTGTTGCTGCTGCTGCTGTTCGCGCTGCTGTTGTTCGGTGGGCTGTTCGCCCTCGCGGAAGATTTCGTCCAGCGGCCGCACCTCGGCGAAGTACATGTCGCTGAGGGTGCGCCGCGGCCGACCGTCGACGCCCACGTCCTCGACCCACACGTAATACGACAGCAACTGATCCGGCTCGGCGTCCAGTGATTCGAAGTCGAGAAGGTGACCCAGCTCGGCCTTCTTCTCCACGGCTGCGGCCGCGTCGCCGGCGGGGGTCAGCGCCACGTCGGTGGGCTCGTCGCCGCCAAACGAATAACCCAGTCCGTAGGCCGTCACGCCAAAATCGTCATTCAACTCGGCGGCGATCTCGAGCTCCTCGATCGGAGACACGCGCACGTCGCGGCCGGGCTTGGTGAACTTGATCGTCGGAGGCTTGTTAGGCGTGACGTTGACGGCGATCTCGGGCGGCAGTTTGTTCTGCCGTTGTTGTTGATCGATCAGATGCAATTTGAAGCGCTGCGACCGCTGGAGCACGTACGTCGTTTCGTAGATCGGCGCGTCGCCCTCGGCGCGCTGGAGCGTCCGTTCGACGCCCTCGCGATCGACCAGCCGAGCCACGGCGACGTCCTTGTTGAGTCGCATTCGCAGCGTGAGCGTCGTGCCCTCGACGGCGGTGACCTGCCGAATGTCCTCGATCGTCTTGGGCTCCATCCGCGCGAAGGCCGGATAGGTCAGATGGGCATCGGCCCGTTGCAGATCTGGGTATTCGAAGACCGTGACGCGGTAGGTCGGCGAGCGCTGCCCGGCAAACGCGACCGAATAGTTGAGCGGACGCGACACCGAGGGCACGCGACCGACGAACTGCGGATCGTCCAGGCTGCGCGTCATACGCCGCGTGCGCTCGGATTCGCCGGCGGCGGGTTCGGAGGCGACATCCGCCGAGTCGTCGACTGAATCGGCCTCCGACGCCGGCGACTTCACCGGCGCCCAATCCACCAGCAGGTCGGCGTCGGACGGCAGGGCCCCCTTGAACCGCGCGATCACCAATAGCGTCGTGCCGCGTTCGATTTCGGCGTTGCCAGGCTCGACCACGACCTCAAAGGGCGCGCCGCTGAGAATGGCCTCGTCGTCGCCGACGCCGGCGCTGCTTCGGCCCATGGCCTTGGTTCGATTCACCAGGAGCAGGGCCGCGGAGACGAGCGCGGCCAGCGCCGCCAGGTGCGCGGTCTTGGCGAGCAAGAGCCTGCCGCGCGAGGTGTGATCGGCCCAGTTGTATTGCCGACCGTGGTTCACAGCGCCGCGGACGACCGCCGCCTGTAAATAGCTGAGCCGCTTGAATCGCGGCGAGGGCGCTTCCTCCAAGGCCGCGAGCAGCATGGCGCCCAGCTCGGGGTGTTTGGCCTCGATCCGCTGGGCGATGGCGCGTGGATCGCTCCCCGCGCGGCGGGCCAACTGCCAACACACGACCGCCGTCAGCAGCGTCGCGCCGCCAAGCACGACCCACATCGCCAGCCAGTTGGCGCTGGTCGGCGCGGCAAAGCGCGCCACCAGGTACACGACCGTCGCCCAGAAGACCCAACACAGCGCGAGGCTGCTCCAGAGTCGCAGGCTGCGCAGCCGGGCGCCGGCGCGATACAGCAGGTCGTGCAGTTCGTGAATCATGCAATCCTCCGGACCGATGTTCTCGGGCGCGCTCGCGGCCCCACGGGCGTCCATCTCATCCTAACGCCGGCGCCGCCGCGGGGCGCGACAATCTCCCGGCCAGCCACGACTCGACAACCAGCAGTGCAAGCACGGCGACGATCAGCCATTGCCAAATCCGCTGGCGGCTTTCCAGCTCCACGTCGCGCAGTTGCTGCTGGTGGTGGTCGTCGAGCTGCGACACCTCGCCGCCGACGAGTCGGCAGCCCAATTGCTCGAACGATTCCGCGGCCAACGGCGCCGTGTCGCTCTCCAGCGGGTCGATGTTCACGGCAAAGCGGATCGGGCCGTCGGCGCCGGCGAGCGCGTACACGCCAGGCTCGTCCGCGTGATTGTAGGCGGCTGCGCCCTCTTCGAGCCGGTGTTCGTCGCCGTCGGGCCGCGTCACGACGATTCGCTCCGCCAGCGCGTCGCGCGGCGGCAGCGGGACGCGCTCGTTCACCACGTAGTCGGTGCGAAAGTCGGCGGCGGCCCGATTGTCGTCGACCAGCGCGAGCAGCATGAGCAAGAACTTCCACGAACGGGCGAGCTGCCCGTCCGCGGGGCTCCAGCCAACCGTCAGCGCCACGAGCCGACCGGCGCCAAACCGGCGCTCGATCACCGCGGGGTCGCCTGTTTCGAATCGCGCCACGACCCGCACAGCGGTCGATTCGGCAGGCAACTCGATCCGGCGATACCGCCAGAAGCGAATCTGCGTAAAGTCGTTGAACTTCGGCCCGCTCATCGCCGCGAAGAGCGGGTGCGTAAAGTCGATGTCGCGGAGCATCGTGTAGCCGTCCACCTCGGCTTCGGCGGCGGGCAGCTCGTCGAGCTGAAGGAGCGCAGCGAGCGCGGCGGCGCCGTCCGCCTCGGCGAGCGCGAAGAGCACCGTGCCGCCGTTTTTCAGGTATCGCTGGAGGACGGTCATCTCGTCCGCCGACGGCGTGCGCGTCGCGATCACCAGCGGCGTCTCGCTCGCCTGCTCATCAAGCCCGTCGGCGAGCGCGGCGAAGTCGTCCACGCGCACGTCGCGGCCTGCATGGGACGCCGCCGCGCTTTCCACGTAGTAGCGCATGCCTTGCGGATCGCCGGCCGCGTCGTCGCCGAGATAGGCCACGGCCAGTTCGCCGCGATCCTCCGACACAAAATACAGCGTGTTGTCGAAGGCGTGGTCGTCGCCCTGGAGGATCAAACGCGCTTGGTTGGCCTCGTCCTCAGGCGGCGGCACGCGCACGACGCGGCTGGTTCCCGGAGGGACGTAGGCCTCGATCGTCGGACCGGCGACCACGCCCGCGGCATTGGTCCACTGAAGCTGGAATTGCTCCGCGCCGGAGTCCGCGGCGTTGGATACGCGAATTCGCAACCTGGCTGCCGCTTCTTTTCGGGCGTCGTCATCGCCTGCCGCGGCAGACTCCTCGTCATCGGCCAACCGCCACAGGCCGGCATTGGTCGGCTCTTCGACTTTCAGGCGGCGGAGTTCCAACGTCACATCCTGGGGCCACGCGGAGTCGCCCAGCACTTGCAGGCGGCTGCCGGATTGCAGGTCGCTGACCAGCACGATCCGCCGCGCGGCCAGCCCCGTTTCTTCGGTGGCGTCGCGCACGTCGTTAACGGCCGCCGCCGCATCGACAAGCGCCTGGCCCAAGTGCGTCGCCGCCCACGTGGGCTCCATCTCGCCCAGGCGCTGGGCGACGACCGCGCGACGCTGTGCGGCCGGCGTTTGTGCCATGTCTTCAAAGCCGGCAATTGGCCGCAGCGTCTCATCGCAAGCAAACACACCGATTTGATCCTGCGGCCGGCACGCGGCAATGGCTTCGTCCACGGCGCGGACGGCCTGACGCCACAGATCGCCGCGCCGCATGCTGGCGCTCGTGTCCACGACGATCGCCACGCGCGCCTGGCTGGCGTCGGTGTCGCTCGCCTGGACTGGCTGGCGCAAAAACGGCCGCGCAAACGCCATGGCCAACAGCACGATCGCCGCGGCCCGCAATGCCAACAGCAGCCAGTGCTCGATCCGGCTGCGGCGCGTGATGCGCGGCGGGGAGGGCGACAGAAACATCAGCGAGCTGAACCGCGTCTCGCCCCGCGGCGTGCGGCGAATGAGGTGGAACAGCACCGGCAGCGTGACGGCCAGCGCGCCCGCGATGTACAGCGGTGTGAGGAAGCTCATCGCGCCCCCTTTCCGACCGCGGCGCGGCGCGACGTCCCCCGGCCGCGCTGCAGCCGCGCGCGCAGAAAGTCGAACAGCGAGAGCTCCAGCGGCCGCTCGGTGGTGCACTGCACGAAGTCGACGCCCAGTTCGCGGCAGATTTTCTCCAATTGACTGGCGTGAGCGCCGAACCGCTGCAAATACTGTTGCCGCGCCGCTTCGGGGTCGACATAGATGCGCTTGCCCGACTCGGCGTCCTCGAAAATGCTCGCCTCGCCGAACGCGAAGGTGAGCTCGGCCGGGTCGAGCACGCGGAATACGATCACGTCGTGCCCCCGCGACCGCAGGTAACCGAGCCGCGTGCGCAGCACGTCGGGATCGGCCAGCAGGTCGGAGATCAGGGCGACCAGTCCGCGCTTGCCCACCGTTTGTGCGATCTGGTCGAGCGGCTTGGCAAGGTCGGTTGCGTGTCCGCGCGGTTCGGCCTGCAGCACCGCCATCAGCCGCCGCAAATGGCCAGGCCGATGGCGCGGGGGAATGTACTCGAAGATCTCCTCGTCGAAGGCGACCAGCCCCACCTGGTCGCGCTGCTGGTGCAGAAAGTACGCCAGCGTCGCGGCCAGCGTCCGCGCGTAGTCGCTCTTAGCGTGACCGATGGAGCCGTAGCTCATCGAGCGGCTCATGTCCGCCAGGATATAGCAGAGTAGATTCGTCTCGTCTTCGAACCGCTTGACGTAGGACCGATCCGTGCGGGCCAGCAGCCGCCAATCGAAGTACCGCAGGTCGTCGCCGGGCGTGTACTGGCGATACTCGCTGAACTCGACGGAAAAGCCGTGGTACGGGCTGCGATGGATGCCGGCGTAGAAGCCTTCGACGACCACGCGGGCGCGCATCTGCAGATTTTTGATCCGCATGAGCGTGTGCGGATCGATAAAGCTGACGCCGCCGGCGAGCGGCGAGCTCGGCGCAGGCGCAGGATGTTCAGCCTTAGTCACCATGAGGTATGACAGACCAATCGCAACATCACCATGCCACGGGCAATAGCCCCGGGCGCAACAGGATTATGCATTTGCTATCGACGCACGCGTCTTGGCCCCGGAGGGGCCGCGTCATGGAGCCAGGGCCGCAAGGCCCTGGAACGAGGCGCGCAAGGGTCTGAAGCCCCCGCGGGGCGACATCGGCTCACAACCACAAACGATGTCGCCCCGCGGGGGCTTTCGAGTGATTCGTCCCAGCTCACCAGGAGCTTGCGCTCCTGGCTACACGACTTGGCCCCTACGGGGCCCGATAGCACTTGCATCATCCTGGCAAGCCCGGGGTTGCGCGGACGTTAACTTGGAATGGTTCGTTTCATCGTGGATCCAACCCGAGGCTTGCGCCTCGGGCTATTGTCGATCGTGCAGCGGCGTCGTTTGAGGTTCAGTGCTTCGGCAAGTCGACGTGTTTGAGCAGCCGATCAACCACGTCGTCGACGCTCACGCCTTCCGCCTCGGCGCGGTAGCCGATGAGGATGCGGTGCCGCAACGTCGGGTGCGCCAGCGCACGAATGTCGTCGGGCGACACGTGGGCCCGGCCCTGCAGCAGCGCCCGCGCCTTGGCGCCGAGTACCAGGTTCTGCCCGGCGCGCAATCCCGCCCCCCAGCTCACCCACTGGTTGATGAAGTCCGGCGTGCCCGCCTGCCCGGGGCGCGACGCGGCGGCCAGCCGCACGGCGTATCGCACGACCTCGCGGGCGCAGGGGACGCGCCGCACCATGTCGTGAAACCGCAGCACGTCCTCGCCGGTGAAGATGGCCTCGACGTCGCCCGCGGCGCGGCTGGTGGTTTGCGTCACCACGGCGACCTCGTCGTCCTCCGGCAGGTAGTCGACCACGACGTTGAACATGAACCGGTCGAGCTGCGCCTCCGGGAGCGGGTACGTCCCCTCCATCTCGATGGGGTTCTGCGTGGCCAGCACGAAGAACGGCTCGTCCAGCGGGTAGCGCACGCCGGCCGCGGTCACCTGGTGCTCCTGCATCGCTTCGAGCAAGGCCGCCTGCGTCTTGGGCGGCGTGCGGTTGATCTCGTCGGCGAGGATCACGTTGGCGAAGATCGGCCCTTTGACGAACTGCATGCTGCGGCGGCCTTCCGCGGACTCTTCCAGGATCTCCGTGCCCGTGATGTCGGCAGGCATCAAGTCGGGCGTGAACTGGATGCGCTGAAACTTGAGGTGAAACACGCGCGCGATCGTGCGCACCAGCAGCGTCTTGGCCAGCCCCGGCGCGCCGGTGATCAGGCAGTGCCCGCCGGCCAGCAGCGTGATGAGCAGTTGCTCGACGACGTCTTTCTGGCCGATGATCACCTTGCCGATTTCCGCGGCAATGCGATCGCGCCCCTCGCGAATCTGCTCGACCAACAGGCGTTCTTCTTCGTAAGTATCGAGATCAGTGGCCACGCAAACTCCTGTTGTTCAACTGAAGAGATTTACCACAGAGGGCACAGAGGGCACAGAGAAGGAAGATGTGTGTCCGCAGATGGCGCAGATTTGCGCAGATGGTTTTAGGAACAATCCATCTGCGACATCTGCGGACCTAGTCCGGTTTTTCCTCTTTCCCCTCCGTGTCCTCTGTGCCCTCTGTGGTAAATCTGCTTTGTACATCCTAATGCGTCATCGCGTACACGATGATGTTGATTCCCATCGGGTACGCCTTCTTTTCCGCGAACTCTTTGAAGTACCAGGGGTCGACCCCTTCTTCTTCCCAGCCGTCGCCCAGGTCGGTGTTGTGGCAGATGATGGCCATCATCCGGCCCTTGTCGTCGAAAATGGCCCGGTAGTGCACCTCCTCGCAACCCGGGCCATGGCTGTCTTCCCAGGTAATGCCCCACGGCCGGCCTTGAAGCGCCCGGCCAATGCTGGGCATCTGCGGCTTTTCCTTCAGGCGATAGACGATGTTGAAAATCTCGTGATCGATGTCGAGCTCCACGGGCTCGCGCTCGGGGAACACCCGCTTGATCTGCCGGTAGAAATTCTCCCACTGATAATCGCCCCAGAAGTCGTCGACCATCAAAAAGCCGCCGGCGAGCAGGTACTTGCGCAGGGCGGCGACCTCCTCGTCGGTGAAATAGAGACCGCCCGGCTCGATCATGTAGAGGAACGGATAGCTGAACAGCTCGGGGTCGGTCAGCGGCATGTAAATCGGGTTGGGATTCACCTTGAGCGAGGTGAGCTGCTGCAGGCGGTAGGAGAGATTCAGGTCGCTATCGGGCATGTCGGTCGCCCAGCCGCCGCCGCCGCCCCAGCCGCGGCGACCGCGGCGGCCCCATCCGTCGTAGCCGTCATAGCCGCCGCCCGAGCCGTACACCACCCGCACGAACGTGAACACGTCGCGTTCAAACTGGGCGTCGTTCTCCCAATCCGGCACGCCGCGGCGGTCGTCACCGTCCCAGCGGTCGCGACCGCGGCGCCCGCCGCCGTATTGCGCGAACACAACGCCGCTTGCCACGACGGCGGCGATGGCAATGGAGACCAACGCGGTTCGTTTGCGTCCCGTCATTTCGATGCCTCCTCGGCGTCCGTCGTGTCCGCTTCCTCAGCCGCGGTCTCGTCCGCAGCGGGAGAGAGTTCGAGCAACAGCCGATGGGCGTCCAGAAATCGCGGGGCATCTTCGAGCGCCATCAGCACATGCCGCCGCGCGTCGCCGTCGTCGCCGCGCTGGCGGAGCAGCATGGCCAGCCGATAGTGGGCGTCGACGGGATCGGTCGTGTCGAACTCGAGCAGCGATCGATACGAATCGATCGCCTCGTCCGGCGCCCCGAGCCGCTCCGCCGCCTCGGCCAATCGCCGATGCGGCGCCGGCGACAGCGGATTGACCGCCAGCATCCGCTCGGCGTTCACCCGCACCGCGGTCCAATCGCCGGCCTCGGCCGCGATGTCCATCAACCGCTCGTAAACGTCCGTGGCATCCGCGGCGCGCTCGGCCCAGGCTTGGAGTACTTCGCGTTCCGCGTCGGTTTCCTTCAATTCCCGATACGCGCGGGCGAGCAGCAGGTAACCGCTCGCGCCTTCGACGTAGTCGGGAAACAGCTCGCGCAGCCGCTTCGCCGGTTCCAGCGACTCGCGCCATTTTTCTTCGCGCTGCAGCGCTTGCGCCAGCAAACGAAGCCCGGCGAAGTTGTCCGGGTGTGTATCGAGCCACGCCTGGACGACCGCGGAATCGGCCCGCGGCGGCAGCTCCGGTTTGTCCCACGCCAACTTCGGCGCCAGCGCCTCGGCCCGCTGGCGGGCGAACTTTTCGAAGGTCGCATCCAGCCGATTGAGCGGCGCCACGTTGCGAACGAGCGATTCCTCGATCGCCATGCCCGCGCCCAGGTCGTCGAGCACTTGCTTGAGCGCGTCGAGCCCGTGCTGCTCGATGATGTGCTCGACGACGAGCGACGATTCAAAGTAAGCGAATTGCAAAGCCATCGGGCTCTCGGGCGCCAGGAACGACGCGCTCAGGGCGCTCACCGGCGGCATCTTGCCGCTGAGGATCAACTCGCGGTACTCGGGGCTCATCGACTGGCCCCACGTGGGATTTTCCTGCCGCTCTTCGTAGACGGAGATGCCTTCGCTCAACCACCGCGGCATCTTGTTGCGCGACTTGCGAAGCGTCACGACATGGCAGAATTCGTGCCACAGCACGGCCTCCCAATTCGCAGTGGTTTGTCCCAACGCCGCGGGGCTGTTTGCGGTAATCACGTTGCCGAAGCAGACGCCGAGAAAGCCGGCCGCGCCCGGCAGCCCGAACGTGCGGACCGCAAAATCCTTCTGCTGATCGAAGATCTCCACCGCAATCGCGCGATCGAGCGGCGCGTCGTACTTTTCGCACAGCACGCGCTTCGCCCGATCGAGGAGCTCCAGCACGCGCTCGCCATAGATGGCGGCCTCGCGCGCTTCCATCCGCACGCGGAACGATTCGTTCGCCAGAATGCGGTAGTCGCGAATGCTCTCTTCGAGGGTCACGAGATTGTGCGCGATCACGTTGTAACCGTCGGCGTCGAACACACTCTTGGCGAGCGTCCAACCTTCGACTTCCTCGCCCAATCGCAGCAGGTCCTGGGCAAGCTGAATCTGTGCGGGCACGTACGCGGGGTCGATCTTCAGCGCGCGCCGCTGATACTCGGCGCCTTCGGCAAAGCGGTACTTATCCGACAGCTTGCGGCCGATCGTGTGATCGACTTCCGGATTATTTCCCCAATCGGCCAGCGCCCGGTTGTGCGCCGCGTCCTCGGTCTTCGCATCGCTGGCCAGGTGCGCGAGCACGGCCTTGTACGCCCACGCCAAGGGCTCGCGTGGATTGATCTCGACGATCGCTTCCAGCAGTTTTTCGGCGTCGTCGTAGTGCTCGGCGTCGACAAGCTGCTCCACTTGCATCAGCAGCGTCTTCACGTGCCGGGGGTTGATCGCCAGGGCGGCTTCCATCGCTTTGGCCGCCGCTGCCGCATCGTCCTGGGCATACGCCTGTGCGAGCAGATAGTGGTACTCCGGGTTCTCCTTCGCTTCGTCCGGCGCCTTGTTCAGCACCTCGGCCGCCAGTGCGTTGTCGTACTTCGCCAGCGAGAGCTCCGCGCTCGCGAGGTGCGCTTCCACGTAGTCGGGCCACGTCGACACGATGGGGTCGTAGAAGATTTCGAGCACCTGCCGGGCGTCGGCGCCCATCTTCAAGAAGTAACGCCCCAGCGCGATGCGGCTCGCCGGGGCCGAATACCGGCGGGGTTCGCTGACGGCGAGCCGCTCGATCATTTCCAGCTGCGTGGCCGCGCGCGACGACTGCCCGTTGAACAGATACGCCTGATGCGCCAATAGCCGCAGCGGCAGACTGGTGGGATAGTCGCCGATCGCCCGCTCGACGCTCTCCAGGGCGGCTTCATAGCTGCCGGTGGCCAGCTCCGACTTGATCTTCAGATGCCGCCACTGTTCGAGATAGTTGCCGCGCTCGATCTCGGCGCCGGCCATTTCGGCGCACGGGGCGTACTCGCCGCCCGCAAACAGCTTTTCCCCCGTGCGAATGTCCGCAGCGTTGGCGCAAAAGCCCTGAACGATCAGCATCGCGACCAGCGCGCCAGCCAGGCCCGTGCGCCAAAACGTGTGCCCCAAGAGACGATCTGTGTGCCCCAGGATTTGCGGCAGACCGCTACGAAGAGAATGAGAGTGAGGGCTCGGCACAACGAGGGCTCCGCAGGTCGCGGCCAGACCGCGGCGCCGGCGCGCACGCGCTCTTAACCGCATCGGGGGATAAACCCCGCCGCCCGGGGAAAGGTTCGTGCGGGCGGGGGCTCGTCGAGGCGTCTCGGCACAGGGCTCCGCCAGCGCTCGCACATTATACACCGCAGACGCCCGTTCTAGGCAAATTCGGTTGCCAGTAGGTTTCAGCCGCTCGCGGCTTAGCGCGGCATTCCCCCTCGCCGAACTAAGCAATCGCCCGCAGCACCCCCGCGGCCAACAGCCCGCCCAGGATCGGCCCTAGCACCGGAACCCACGCATAGGACCAATCGCCGTCGCGCTTGCCCGGCACGGGAAGAATCGAGTGCATGAGGCGCGGACCCAAATCGCGCGCTGGATTGATCGCATACCCGGTGGCGCCGCCCAGCGACAAACCGATCGAAAACACGAGCAGCCCGACCGGCAGGGCTCCCAGCGCGCCCAGTCCGATGGCGCCGTTGTCCCCGCCGACGTCGATCGAGGGCTCCACGGCGAGCAGCACGGCAAACACCAGCACGAACGTACCGACGATTTCGCAGAACAGATTCGTCGGCGCGCGGCGAATCGCGGGTCCCGTGCAAAACGTGGCGAGTTTCGCGTCCGCATCGTCCGTGGCGGCGTAATGATCGTAGTAAAATAGGAAGACCAAGGTTGTTCCGACCATGGCGCCCAGCATCTGGGCGGCCAGATAGCTGGCGACCGAGCCGTCGAACTTCCCGGCAGCCGCCAGCCCGATCGTGACGGCGGGATTCAGGTGGGCCCCGCTGGCACTGCTCGAACACCACACGCCAACGAAGACCGCCATCGCAAAACCGAACGTGATGACAATCCAGCCGGCGTTATGGCCCTTGGTGCGCGCGAGCAGCACGTTGGCGACCACGCCATTGCCTAGCAGCAGCAACAACATCGTGCCGATGAACTCGCCGACGAACGGTGACATTCCTTGCCTCTCTTGGAAGACTTTGGTGACCTACGCTTCTTGAACCCAACCCTTGGCCCGCTCCACGGCCCGCCGCCACGTGGCCCGGCGCTCGGCCGCCTCATCGGCGCCGATCTGCGGCTCGAATCGCTGATCGACGGCCCATTGCGTGGCGATCGCGCCGCGATCCGGCCACACGCCCACCGCGAGGCCCGCCAGATAAGCCGCCCCCAGCGCCGTTGTTTCGGTGACCTGCGGTCGCACGACCGGCAACTGCAGCACGTCGGCCTGAATTTGCAACAGCGTGTTGTTCACGCTTGCCCCGCCGTCGACGCGCAGCTCCGCAAGTTGAAAGCCCGCATCGTCCTGCATCCCGCCGATCAGGTCGGCCACTTGCAATGCCACGCCGTCGAGCGCTGCCCGCGCAAGATGAGCCACGGTCGTGCCGCGGGTGATCCCGATGATCGCTCCGCGAGCGTACGGGTCCCAATCAGGAGCCCCAAGTCCCGTGAACGCCGGCACGAACGACACGCCGCCGCTGTCGGGCACGCTGCGGGCCAGCGGCTCCACGTCGCTCGACGATTTGATCACCCCCAGCCCGTCGCGGAGCCAGCCCACCGCCGCGCCGCCGATGAACACGGCGCCCTCCAGCGCGTACTCGGTCCGGTCGCCCAGGCGCCAGGCCACGGTGGTGAGCAGCCGATGCCGCGAATCGACCGCCGCGTCCTCGGTGTTTATCAGCAGGAAGCAGCCCGTGCCGTACGTGTTCTTCGCCCAGCCGCGCTCAAAACAGGTTTGGCCGAACAGGGCCGATTGTTGATCGCCGGCGATCCCCGCGAGCTTGATCCCGGCGAGCGGCGATTCCGCAGCGACTTCCCCGTACACTTCGCTCGAACTGCGAATCTCCGGCAAGAGCGCCCGCGGCACGCGCAGCGCAGCGAGCAATTCGTCATCCCAGTCGCCCTCGTGAATGTTCATCAGCAGCGTGCGCGAGGCGTTCGAGGCGTCGGTGATATGCAGCGCGCCGCCGGTGAGCTTCCACGCCAGCCACGAGTCGATCGTGCCGCAGGCGAGCTTGCCCGCTTCGGCCGCCGCGCGGGCGCCGGCGACGTTGTCCAGCAGCCACGCGATCTTCGTGCCGCTGAAATAGGGATCGGCCAAGAGGCCCGTTTTGGCGTGCAGCAAGGGTTCCTGGCCCGCGGCGCGAAGCTGCTCGCACATGGCGGCCGTCCGGCGATCCTGCCACACGATAGCCGGAGCGAGCGGCTGGCCCGTGACGCGGTCCCACAACACGACCGTCTCGCGCTGGTTCGTGATCCCCAACGCCACAATGTCAGACGGCTGCAACTTCAACGCGGCAAGCGCTTCGGCCGCCACGTCGAGCTGCGTGGTCCAGATTTCCTCGGCGTTGTGCTCGACCCAGCCCGGCTGCGGGTAGTGCTGCTTGAATTCGCGCTGCCGGATCGTGAGAATCCGACCCCGCTCGTCGAACACGATGGCCCGCGACGACGTGGTGCCCTGGTCCAAGGCGAGCAAGTGCGCCATCGGAAGCGTTCCTCGATTGAACTGGCATGACAAGGCTGGCCGGGCCGCGTTCCCCGTCGCCCGGCAAGACCCGCCCAGCGTAGCGAATGTGCTCCCAAATTGTTAGCGCTCATTCAGCCGCGGACCTCGCTCCGCGATTTCCCGGGGGGCAACGTTGGGTTCGAAGCGAGCCGCTTCGACTACGGATCCATAGCGCCGTAGCCGAAGCGGCTCGCTTCGGCGAGATGGCCTTCACCGCCAATCGCCCGACAGCGTGAACGCGGCCCAGTAGTAGGGCGACGAGGCGGC
>CAYSFP010000047.1:0-34328 GCA_964430075.1 uncultured Planctomycetaceae bacterium
CGGCCCGCCTGCGCTTCCGCCCGATCCTCATGACGAGCTTCGCGTTCATCCTGGGCGTCGTGCCGCTGGTGTTCGCCGAGGGCGCCGGCGCCGCGGGCCAGCAGGCCCTCGGCACGGCCGTGTTCGGCGGCATGCTCGCCTCGACGATTCTGGCGGTCTTTTTCGTCCCGGTGTTCTATGTGGTATTTCAGTCGCTCGCCGAAACGTGGAGCGGCCGCAAGGCGCCGGCGGAGCGGGAAGAAGAACTGCCGCTGTTCGCCGAGCACAAGCCGGCGCTTGCGCATTAGCGCAGCATTGACTCGTCATGAATTCGTCCGGCGCGGGAAGCAAAGTCGGCCCCAGGGTCGTGTCCGAACATTGCGTTGCCCGCTCGTCAGGGGTCAGGGATCAGGAGTCAGGAGTCAGAAAACGCCCGACATTTCGGCGTCCATTTGACTCCTGACTCCTGACTCCTGACTCCTGACTCCTGACTCCTCGCAACTCCCAGCAACACACTTTTAGGACGCCACCGGCCCCCGAGTCGCGTTTTGGAAGCCGCGCTGATCATGGCTATAATTCCTGCATGACCAAAACGCTGGAGCAAGCCATCGAGCGCCTGCGGCAAATGCCCGACGATCGCCAGGAATCGCTGGCGAGGCTGATGCTCCATGAAATCGAGGAGGACGAGCGCTGGGCCCGATCGACGGATGCCCACGCCGGAAAGCTCCAGACGCTCGTCGATCAGGTGCTGGAAGCCGATCGCAACGGCGCGTGCGAGCCGCTTGACGCGGATTCGCTGTGACCTCTCCTTCATGCCTCGTTCCGCCGCGCGTTCGCAAAGTTGCCTGGCGACATTCAGCGGCGTGCGCGCGCCGCCTACCAGCGGTTTCGCGTTGATCCAGGTCATCCCAGCCTGCAGTTCAAGAAACTGCATTCCACGCTGCCGTTGTGGTCTGTTCGAATCACTGATTCCAACCGGGCCGTCGGCGTGCGCACAGATGACTCGATTGTCTGGTTCTTCATCGGCACGCATGCGGAATACGATCGCTTGCTTACGGATTTGTAAGCCAAGTCGATCTCGGCAGCACGAGTCGGGCGGATCAGCGGCGCGGCGGTCGCCGGGGTGATCAGGCGCTACGAGATGTGTTACGCTAAACCATCTCGCCGCTAGACATCCCGCCTGCCTCGCTCGCCATGCCCGACCATCGCCCTGCGCACTCTGCCACCACCGAAGGAATCACAATCAGTCCGGGCGTCGATTTTGTCGCCCAAAGCGCGCACGTCCCGCCGCAGTACTCGGTGCTCGATCGCCGCGTCCTGCAAATTTGCGGGCTCGCCATCGTCCTAGGCGTCGGCGCAGGGTTCGTCGCTCAGGGGCTGCTCGCGCTCATCGCCTTCGTGACAAATCTCGCCTATTTCGGCCGACTGTCGTTCGCGGCCGCAGAACCTGCCGCCGCCGCGGAGCGACTTGGCTGGCTGGCGATCGGCGTTCCCGTCGTCGGCGCACTCATTGTGGGCGCGATGGCCCGCTTCGGCTCCAAGGCCATCCGCGGGCACGGCATTCCCGAGGCGATGGAGCAGATTCTGACCAACGAAAGCCGCATTCCCGCGCGGATGACGTTCTTGAAGCCCGTGTCGGCGGCGATCGCCATCGGCACCGGCGGGCCCTTCGGCGCCGAGGGGCCGATCATCGCCACCGGCAGCGCGCTGGGATCGGTCGTGGGGCAGGGGATCGCTACCAGCGTCGCCGAGCGGAAGACGCTGCTCGCCGCAGGCGCCGCCGCCGGCATGGCGGCCACGTTCGGCAGCCCCGTGGCCGCGGTCCTCCTCGCCGTGGAACTCCTGCTGTTTGAATATCGCCCGCGATCGATCATCCCGGTCGCGCTGGCCGCGTCCGCCGCAACCGGCGTCCGCATCCTGTTTGACGGCATGGAGCCCGTCTTCGCGATGCCCAACATTCCCCAGCCGACAGGCGCGGCCTTAGCCGTGTACATCGCGCTCGGCGCCCTCATGGGACTTGTGGCCGTCGCGGCGACGCGCGTCCTCTACGTGATCGAAGACGGCTTCGAGCGACTGCCGATCCACTGGATGTGGTGGCCGGCCCTCGGAGCCGTCGCGGTGGGCGTCATTGGCTACATCGCGCCCGCCACGCTCGGCGTGGGCTATGGAAACATCCGCGCCTTCCTCGCGGGCGACATGGCCAGCTCCGCCGTGCTCGCGTTGTGCGGCCTCAAGTTCCTGTCGTGGTCGATCGCCCTGGGAAGCGGCACGTCGGGCGGCACGATGGCGCCGCTCTTCACCGTCGGCGCCGGGCTCGGCGCCGTCGCGGGCTCGGCCATCGCGGCGCTCGTGCCGGCGCTGCACGTCGATCCCCGCGTCGCCGCGCTCGTCGGCATGGCCTCGCTGTTTGCCGGCGCCTCGCGCGCCATGCTCGCCTGCGCGGTCTTCGCCTTCGAAACCACGCTGCAGCCGTTCGGCCTGTTGCCGCTCTTGGGCGGTTGTGCGGCGTCCTACCTCGTGTCCAGCCTGCTCGCGCGCAATAGCCTGATGACCGAGAAAATCGCCCGCCGCGGCATCCGCGCGCCCGCCGAGTACATGGCCGACGTGCTCGACCAGGTGCTCGTCCGCGACGTCGCGACGCCGGAGGTCGTGTCATTCAGTGCCCGCGAAACCGTGGGCCAGGTTCGCGCGTGGCTCGAGTCGGGCGTCGCGGGGGCCAGCCACCAGGGCTTTCCGCTGGTGAACGACAAGGGCGTACTCGTCGGCGTGCTGACGCGCCGCGATTTGCTCGACGACGAAACCGCGGACGACCTGGAGCTCGCGTCGCTCGTCAAGCGCACGCTCAAATACGTGTACGACGACTGCACGGTCCGCCAGGCGGCCAATCACATGGTGAACCACAAAATCGGCCGCCTGCCGGTCGTCCGCCGCGACAATCCGCGCGAGGTCGTCGGCATCGTCACGCGCAGCGACATCCTCAGCGTGTTCGAGCGGCACATCGACGAAGCCGAACGCCAAAGCCCGACCATCCGCCTGCCGTCGTTGCAGCGTCGAAGCAACCCGGGTCTATAACGCGCGTGGATTTGGGCCGTTGCGCGCCTGCACGTGAAGCGGCGAGCAAACGCCCGCGATACCAAGGGGGAACTGTTGCCTCGAATCTGGCTAGGAGCCGAACTCTGCCCCAGCCGAGGCTGTTCAGATTCCTGTCCGAAATCGGCCATCCCTGCTGCTGCGCGTTAAGTTTGCGACATGATGAAAGCACGTAATCAAGCAGCGATTACCGCCGGATTGAAAATCAGAGGACAATGTCATCGCCAAAATATTCATTGATCTCCTGGGCTATCGCAGCCAACTCCGGGTCGTCCCAACAGTCGCCCAGCTGAATCCACTCAAAACGCGAACGAGGAGCACGTAACAGCAGTCGCAGGTCCGGCAAGGACTGGCAATCCAACCCCGAGAAGTCCAGCACTACGTCAACGATCGCCGTGCATTCGACGATGGTGCGCAACCCCTCATCAGTGATGGGGCAGTTGTAGACACTCACCTCGACTCCGCTGTTGTGCTTGGAGAGTTCCTGAAATCCGACTCCGGTTACAGGCGTGTCGTCAAGCCAAATCCGGCTAAGGCCTTCGATGCGGCTTAGGATCGCCAGGTGGTCGTCGGAAAACGAGGGGACAGACTCGACTTGAATGGTTTTCAAGCGGTCCTGTGCGAGCAGCAATCCGCGCAACCAATCGTCGGCCTCTTCGCCGGTTACATTGCTAATCCTGATATCTTCGGCCACAGGATAATTCTTGCAGCGCTCAACGTGCGCGTCTGTTACATCAAGAAGCTGCAATGGCGACGCTTGCCACACGAGCTCGAACGCCTCTTTCGTTAGCACGTCCTTTTCATTATCCGAAATTCCTCTCGGCCTTAACCAAAGGTAATCTATTGGCCCGTCAACCCGTAATAGGCGATCAACTAGACTCCGATCATCGGTAGTCAAAAAGCCGACCGAAGGTTCATTTTCAAGTTCTTCAATGAAGCGTTGCCGTTTGAGTCGCGGCGTGATGACGAGAGCCAGTCCAGCGGCGCACACGAACATGAATGCAAGCAGCAGCCGAACAGAGAAACGGATTTTCATGCGATTGGGATGATTCCCGGATGGGGCAGCGGCTTCGTGTCATACAATGGAAAATCCCGGGGCCCGATCTCACGGCCCCGGTTTCGCACGCGCCGCCGGCATGTCGGCCCCGTTCTGGTGCAGGACCAACTTCTCGACCGTCCCGTCGTCCCCGACGACGAACGAGATCTGCGCGTCGACGACCTTGTAAAAGAACTCCGTCGCCGACTCCGGAAAAATCGGAAACTTGTCCTGCCCCGTCGCCTGGGCCATGAGCTGGCCGTCCTCGAGCGTTACGGTGATCGCGAACGTCGGCGCCAGCTCGTACACGCCGACGTACTTTTCCAGCGTCGCGGCGTCGACCGCCACCGCCTTATGGAATGCCGGCGGCTCGACCTGCATTCCCAGCAGCGACTGCATGATCCGCTCGCCCAGCACGGTCGTCAGGTCGGTCGGCGTGTTGCACAGCACGACGACGGCCAACTTCTTGTCGGCGACGTACGCCATATAGGAGCTGTACGCCCCGGTCTGCCCGTTGTGCCACCGCGTGCGGCCGTCGCGGGCGATGTGCCAGCCGAGGCCCACGCCGATCCAACCGGGCCCCAGCACCTGCTTCTCGCCCGCGAGGCGCAAGGCCTGCGTCACTTCCGACTCGCCGTCGTCAATGGCGGCGGCGAGCAGCTTCAGCATGTCGTCGACCGTCGAGTGCAAGCCCCCGGCGGGCGCCTCCGCGTCGAAGTGCCAGGTGTACCCCGGCTCGAGCGAAGCATCGTACGGCGGCGCCAGCCGCGGCGCTTGCTCCGCCGTCAGGGCAAGCGCCGTGTCGTTCATCGCCAGCGGGTCGAGCAGCCGCTCGCGCAGGAGTTGCTCGTAGCTCATCCCGGCGCGCCGCGCGAGCAACTGCCCCAACAGCCCGGCGCCGTAGTTGGAGTACTCGTACTGCCCTGGCGCCCGCGCCAGCTTGTGCCCCGACAAGAATGCGAACATCAACTCCGAGGTGTAGTCCGCGTAGGGATCCGTCGGCGCCGCCGGCGCCATGTTGTCCGGCAGCCGCGGCAGTCCGGAGGCGTGCGAGGCCAGATGCACGAGCGTGATCGGCTGATCCGCGGCGAACGCCGGCGCCGTCGTGCCCTCGGGCACGAGCTCTGAGATCGGCTGATCGAGCCGAACTTCGCCGCGCAGCACCATGTCGGCTAGCAGTGTGCCGGTCAGCGCCTTGGTGACCGAGCCGATTTCGTAGAGCGTGTCGCCGCGCGGCGTCTCGCCGCCGCGCACGATCTCGCCGAAGCCGTGTACCTTGCGCGTCTCGCCGTCGATGATTCCCACGGCGCAGCCAACGATTGCTTCGCCGTCGACCAGCGGCTGCACCAGCCGGGCGATCTCCGCAGCACGATCGGCTCGCACAGGCTGCGCGAAACTCGTTGAACAGCAGACCGCCGCGAGACTCGCAAACACCTTGATCAACGTTCGCTTCATTGCGTCACCGGCCGTTCGGGATTATTCACCTCGGCGGAGTCCTGCAGCACGCGCCCGGGCCACGGCCCCACGTCCGAGCGCTCAGCCCATGCTTCCCACGCCTCGCGCAGCTCGCGCACGAGCTCTGGTTGCTCGGCGGCCAAGTCGCGCTGCTCGGTGCGATCGGCCTCGATGTCGTACAGCTCCCACGGTCCGCCGTGCTTGAGCACGAGCTTCCACTTGCCGCGGCGGATCGCCCGGTTGCCTTCGTGCTCCCAAAAAATCGGCTGCTCGCGGCCCAGCGGCTCGCCTGCGAACGCCGGCAGCAAGCTGACGCCCTCCATGGGTTGGATCGCGTGCCCTTCATGTTCCGCCGGATATTCCGCCCCCGTCGCCGCGACCACGGTGGCCATCACGTCGATCAAATGCCCCGTTTGCCGCTCGAGCTGCCCGTTGCGCTCCGCGGGAATTCCCGCGGGCCAGTGAGCAATCAGCGGCGTCGAGATCCCGCCCTCGTGCGTGAAGTGCTTGTACCGTCGCAGCGGGGTGTTGTTGAGCGTCGCCCAACTCTGCCCTAGAAACACATTCGACGCCGGCCCGCCGGGATTGGCGCCTTGGTAGCGCCCGAATGGCCCGCTCTCGGCGTTGCCGCCGTTGTCCGACAAAAACAGGATCAGCGTGTTGTCGAGCTCGCCGCGCTCGCGGAGCCCGTCGACCAGCTTGCCCACGTTCTGGTCGACGACCTCCAGCATGGCCGCGTAGATCGCCATGATGTGATCAAACCGGTCCCGCTCCGCGTCGGTGAGCTCCTCCCACACGGGCACGTCGGGCGGAATCTCGCTCAGCGGCCAGGCCGGGTCGACCAATCCCATGTCGATCTGCCGCTTGTGCCGCGCCTCGCGGAGGCCCTTCCAGCCATTGGCATACTTGCCGCGATGCCGCGCGATCGCCGCCCGCGGCGCCATCAGCGGAAAATGCGGGGCGCAGTTGGCGATGTACAGGAAGAACGGCTTCTCGGCATCGATCGCCTCGTCGATGAACTTCAGCCCCCAGTCGGTCCACAGGTCGGTG
This sequence comes from uncultured Planctomycetaceae bacterium, assembly GCA_964430075.1. Classification (GTDB taxonomy): domain Bacteria; phylum Planctomycetota; class Planctomycetia; order Pirellulales; family Lacipirellulaceae; genus Lacipirellula. The sequence goes on from CAYSFP010000047.1 coordinate 6,611, forward strand.
CTGTACCACCGCTCGCCGAAGATCGGATCGGTTTTCGGCTTCAGCTCGCCGTCGAGAAACAGATTTGAAGGGTCGTTCTGCCGGCGGAAGTAGACGCCGCCCTTGGGCGAGTTGAGCGCCCGCACGAACCCGCGCTCCCACGGCGGCGTGCCGTGCTGCTGCCCGAGGTGCCACTTGCCGGTCATGCAGGTGTAGTAGCCCGCGGGGGCGAGCACCTCGGCGATCGTCACGCAGTCGGAGCGCAGCCGCCCTGTCGTGCCGCGCGAACCTTCGTGGACCACGTTATCCAGATGCCCCATCCCCGCTTGGTGCGGGTACAATCCCGTCATCAGCGACGCCCGCGTCGTGCTGCAGCGGGCCGTGTTGTAGAATTGCGTAAACCGCACGCCGTGCGACGCGAGTTCATCGATGTTCGGCGTGGGGATCTCGCTGCCGTAGCAGCCCAGGTCCGAAAAGCCCATGTCGTCGACCAGAACGATCACGACATTCGGCCGCTCCGCCGCATCTGCAGCAGACCCGCTTGAAACCAGAATCCACGCCCCTAACAGCACGGCGCCCAACATCCGCATTGGCATCGTTCCCGCCTCTCGCCATGAGATCCGGTCCAGGAGTGACGCCCTGATTCTACCGCATTGATGGCAGGCTGCCACAACAACGCCGGCGGCCGGGTTCCTGACCACGTGCGGCGCGCCCGGCGCTAAGGCTTGGTGAGGCCGGCCGTCCACGCGTCGAAATCGAGCTGCGCCACGGCGGCCCGATCGCGGATCGCCCGCTGCACGTCGCGCGCGGGGCTTTGACGCAGCGACCAGTCCAGTTGCCGCAAATCGGGGCGGCGCATGATCAACATCTGGTACGCCCGCGGCGTCAGGCCGCGCTCGAACTGCGGGCAGAAATACAACAGGCGACTGGCCACCTGGACCTGCGCCTGCTTCTCTTCGCTTGGCAAACTCATAGCAGCACTTCTCGAGCCTTCCTTGCTCGTAACCGTATTTCCTCGTTGACGTCAACAAAAAACCCGGCGTCGATTTCCGACGCCGGGCTTGGCTGCACTGTGCTCAAAGCCGGCATCAACATCGCTGCGGACCGCTTCGGGAGCACTCCAGCGATCGTCGATAGGTTGAGATTGTTAAGGACATATTCGCTGGTAGCAGGACGAATCTTGGCGGCGGCGCCTCGGATCTGGGAATGTTTACTTGCTCGCCCGCCAACTCAGTCGCCTCTGGGCGCTTCCCATTACAAAGGAACTTCCGCCCGCCTACAAGGTTCGCCGAATTTCTATCGGCAAAGTTTGCGCCCCAGTTAAGGTCGCTCGCGCCGCCGCTAGCGAAAGGCCCCCAGGCGTCACGGCGGGACGGTCCCGCGCGCGAGCCGCTCAGAATTCCGCCTGGGCTCGTATCGCCACGACGGTCGCAGCACTTTCGCCGCCAGTCGGATCGTCAAGCAGCGCACGAATCACGTTCAACTGCAGCTTGGCATACGAGTTGATGTATCGATTGAGCCCGACGATCGCCGTCTGCAGCTCGCCGCCTTGCACGGCGTTGTCATTCAGATCAATCCAGGCCCAGCCGGCCGTCACCTCCCAGGCGCCGCCCAGCACGTCGAAAAAGGACGACGTTTCCACCGCTGGCGCCACGCCGCCCAGCACGCCGCGGTTTCGCTGATAATTGTGGCTCTCGCCCGTGAGCATATAGCCCAGCTTCGCCGACGCGCCGCTGAATGCCAGCTCGGGACCTCCCTCGGGATTCACCAGGCTTTTCACCGCCTCGCATTGAACGCTGATCGGGCCCCACAGGCCAACCGTTTCGACGCCGTAGAGGTTAAGGTTTTGCGTGAGAATGTCTCCCGTGTCGACGAACACCGGTACGTTCCCTGACGTGGCCACGTTGCCGGGATCGGTGACGAAGAATCCCGGTTCGATCGAATATCGCACGATGTCGTTTCCCGGGTCGGCAAAACAGTAGCTGCCGCCGACGTGCAGCAGCGCCCCCGCGTCAGGAACGTCGATGGCCAGCACGGTGACGCGACCCGCATACGCCCATCCGCCGCGGTCGCCTTCGCTCACGCCGAACGAGTCGGTCGGGTACACGAATCCCGCGTGCGACCATGTCATCATCGCGTCGAACGCCGCCGTCCCCTGAGACCGCACGCCCGTCTGGCGAAACGGCGCAAAGGCGAACGGTAGCTGCCGCTCCATAAGCACCAGGTCGCGGCCGCTGGTCATGGCATCGAGGCCGAACGGCTGCTGGAAGTAGCCGACCGAGACGTCCTGCACAATCGGTCGATCGTGCAACGTGAACTTCACATCGCGAAAGCTCGGATGGCCGCTGGCGGCGAAATCGAGGTCCACGACATAGGAGAGATCGGACCGGACGCGTCCCTTCGCGCGGAGCCGCACGCGGCGCAGTCCGGTTTGGGCCGCGATGTCGCCCACTGCGGCGATGTTCGCGTCGTCCTGGCTCACCCACCCGGAGTCGAGTTGCAGGAAGCCGCCCCACGCCAGCGTGGGGTAGTCGACGAGGCCTCCCCCGCTTCGTTGGCAATGAGGGCATCCAGGGCGATTGCACGCGCAGAGGGCGATGCTTTCCGACGGAGCGCCGTTGACGGGGGAATTGGGAACGGCATCGATCGGCCGAAGGTCGATGGCTTGCATCGCCGCAGCCTGGTCGCCGACCCCGGCCTCGGTTCCTGCATCAAGCCGTGCTCGCAACGCGGAGTTCTCCGCTTCCAGCCGATCGAGACGCTGCAGGATCGCCTCCAGCGTCTCGGCGTTCGAGAACTCCGTCGTAGCGGGAACAGGCGGCAACGGCTCCTGGCCAGCGCACGGGCGGGCAAATAGGAGCAGCAACGGAAATAGCCAGCATCGCATGCAGTCGCTTAACACGGCCCGCGGCAGCCGGTTGAGTTTGTAGGGAAGAGAAGTTCGATGAGCCTGCGCTGGGAGATCCCAGCACGCTCGTCATCGGAAAGCATGCTCTCAAAACTTGAGAAATCCGGGCGTCTCGACGTCAGCGTCGGCTGGGCTCCAGCGACTTTCTTCAGATTTTGACGGCCCAGCCGTGAACTCTGTTCAGCAACTCCATTTTTCGCCGAGAAGTCGACAAGCGCCTCTGCAGTCTCCCCCCTAGCGACAAACAAGCCGATGCGACGATTCGCGATCATCATGGCCGTGGCGTTTGCCGTTACTGCGCCCGCCGCCTTGGCGCAGGAAGGGGACGAGGGCCACATCGAAACGGACCGCGACTCCTTCACGCCGGCGACCACCGTCGCCGGCCGCGGGCGGCTGATCCTGGAAAGCGCGTACTCGTTCATCGACAATCGCGACGCCGCCGAAACGCACAGCTATCCCGAGCTGATCGGCCGCTACGGCGTATCCGAATGGCTCGAGCTGCGGCTGGGCGCCAACTACGAGATCGGCGGCGAGGCGAACTCGATCTCCGGAACCGGCGGCGACGTCGGCGAGCTCGAGCCCGGCGACGTCGAATCGGAGTCCAAACTCTTCTACGGCTTCAAGGCGGCGCTCAGCGAACAGGACGGCTGGATGCCGCGCAGCGCCGCGATTCTCCACGGCAACACGCCCGTCAGCGGCGCCGAGACGGCCACGCATCTCGTGGCCACGTATGTCTGGGGCTACACGCTCATCGAAGGCTGGGAGTGGGACACGGCCATCCGCTATGGCGACGCCTCGGGCGAAGGGGACGACTTCAATCGCTGGGCGCCGTCCACGGTGCTCAAAGTGGAGGTGATCGAGAACTGGCTCGCCCACATCGAGTACTTCGGCATCTTCACCGACGGCCGCGAGCAGGAGCTGAGCCAATCGTACGTCAGCCCCGGCGTGCATCACCTGCTCACGCCAAATCTTGAACTCGGCGTCCGCGTCGGCTGGGGCGTCGGGCACGACGCCGCGAACTTCTTCTCGAACGTGGGCATCGGTCTGCGGTTGTAGTTGAGCGGCTGTGCTGGATGGATTGGCGTACTTGGGCGCCCTGGCCGACAACACGATCGTTCAGTATTCGACGGACAACGGCCCGCACTACAACACGTGGCCCGATGCCGGGACCACGCCGTTCCGCAGCGAGAAGAACTCCAACTGGGAGGGCGCCTTCCGCGTGCCGTGCTCCATCCGTTGGATGATCGACCGGGCATTCGTGCTGGCGCCGCTGCAGGCCGTGGCAAGTGAATTCCTCCTGAGCCTGAAGGAGTTCCCGCCCAGCCAGACGCCGGGCGATTGGAGTCTCGACTCGCTGGAGAAGCAGATCAAGGGCATGACTGTCGGCGGAGACTGAGCGCCTCGCGACCAGTGGTGCATCGCTTGGCCCACGGGCGCCGCTGGCCGCACGGAATAGGATTCAATCGCCAGGGTCAATCCTGCACGGACTGGCCCTGGCGTTTCTTTTTGCAACGGCAACTGACGGGCAGCGCGCTAGCTGGCTGATCGGTGGCCCGAGCACGCCCCGCAAGTTATTGGACGCCGTCTGCCGTCCCGCGCGCCTGGGAGAGCGCCACTCGATAGAACTGGACTCGCGCTTCGGCCTGACGGAGCGCCATCTCCGATCGCTGCGCTGCAAACTGGGCCTGCAACGCCTCGCCCTGCAAACGATGGCGATCAATTGACCAGCCGAGCAGCACAGCAACAAGGGTGATGAACGAGAGGACGGTTCGCAGACTGACGCGCGGTTTCATGCCCCGCAGTATAGCCATCGCTGTATATTCGGCGAGCTGCTTTTTTAAGTCGCGCGGCCGCGCCAAAGTTCGACGGTGCTGGATCGACGAGATATGAGGGGGTTTAAATAAACATACCAAACGACATCACCCAAAACGAAATTAAGCAGACCACAAGTGCCAGTATGAATCCGATCCAAGCGCCGGTCGCGGCACGTCCAAATGGAAGAAACAGCCCGTAGCCGATCATAGAGCACGCCGCTGGCCACGCGGCCAGACAAAAAACAGGGTCGGTTTCGATGCCAGTTGAAACCACCCAATAAACGGTGGCGATGCCAACTGCGAGCAGCGTTGTGGCCTCGAGCAGTTGCTTGAGAGAAAATCGCGGCATGCAAGATAGCTAGAACAGCGACTTCACCGAGCATCCCACCGCGGCGGCGAACTTCCGCAGCATCGACAACCGGGGGTCGTTCGTCTTGTTGAGAATTGCCACGCGCTCTTGTGGGCCGACTCGGGTGGATAGCCCATCTTGGTCCCCCAGCTCATCGAGCGTGAGCCCTGATTTCTCGTATCGGGCGCGGACGGTCATGCCCGCCATCCTACCACATTCCCCCCAGCACATGAGAATGCCCCGCACCAAGCTATACTGCGGTGCATGAACCGCGCATCAGCACAAGGTCTGTGCTGTGGATTATTAGATCGTTCGCCGTGGGGTGCTCGGTAAAGTCACTATTCTAGGGGCCATCCATGAAATACGCCGCCACTGCTTGGATTGGCTTCTTCGGGGGGTCGCCGTACTGGCTGCGATCCATAGTTGGCTGCGCAGCCAAGGGAGCTGGATGTCCGACGAGGTTTGGTTTGGCACGCCCGCGGTATTGGGCGGCTTGACCATCCCGCTTCTGTGGCGATCCACGTCAACCATTCGCCCAACGTGGCTAAGGGCAGCGACGGTTGGCGGCCACCTGCTACTCGGCTGCTCTATACGGCCGCTTGTCTCTGGTACGTCGTCGGGACGGGACTCGATGCGCCGTGATCATCGCCGCGCGAATAAAAGTGCAGCTCGAAATAGAGGTGCAAGCGGCAAAAAAAGTGCAAAGCCAAGAGGCTTGACAAATCGCCCGTATTAGTGTACATATGATCATAAACCGCCGCCTCCGAACCAATCCCCACGCGAGCCCAACCCAGCCCATCCCGTCGAACTCTCCACAACTCGCGCCCCGCGCCTCCCAACTCACAACTCCCCACAAGGACCCCCGCCCCATGTCTGCCAAACGAGGACGTCCGCAGCAGTTCACTTCCCAGCAGCAGCAAAAACTGCTCGATCACATCGCCCAGGGCGCCTCCACTGAGGAGGCCGCCCGCATCGTCGGCGTCTCGCTCCGCACCGTCCAGCGGCAAGCCCGGTACAACGAGTTCTTCGACCGCAATCTCCAGCTCGCCCTCCGTTCGCCGCCGAGCACGCCCGAAACGCTCCTCAAACACGCCGCCCGGACCCACTGGCGGGCCGCGGCCTGGCTGCTCGAGCGGACCGATCCCGACCATTACGGCAAGCGCCCGGCCAATTCCTGCAGTCCCGAGAAGCTGCTCGACATCATGGCGTTCCTCATCGAAACGGCCCTCGAGGCGACTCCCGAGGAGCATCGAGCCCGCCTGTACCGCCGGCTGCGGGATGTCGCCGACAAGCTGTTCGACCTGATGATGCCGGACAATCGCGATCGCTCCACATATATCTCCGAGGCGCTCGCCACGCGGCCGATGCCGCTTTCGGACCATGAATCGCTGGCCCTGCTGCGCGACTCCAGCGATCGCCGTTATCAACAGCCGCTCGTGTGCCAACGGGTCCACGAACTGCTGGGGACCAAGCCTCCGCGGCCGCTGCCCGCGGAGGCGGCCCAGGCGCTGTCGGAGCCTGGGCCGCCCCGGGGCGTCGACATGCCCGCCTGCGACGCGGCGCACGCGGCCCCAGCCGGCGACCGCGGCGGCGAGGGAATTATGTCGCCAGAAATGGCACTTCGCGACAAAATGCGCGACGACAAAAAGGCTGCCTGAGCACGCGTTGCCAGCCAACGCGACAACCAGCCCGCAGCGTAACAACATTATGCAAGTGCTATCCTCACCCCAGCGGGGCGAAGTCGTGTAGCCAGGGGCGTGAGCCCCTGGTGAGTCAGCGTATTGGCGTGAAAGCCCCGGGAGGGGCGGCATCGATGGGCGACCAGACCGACCGATGTCGCCCTTCCAGGGCTTCCGCTCCTGCATGCGCCTTGTGTCCAGGGGCTCGCGCCCCTGGCTACACGACTCAGCCTCGCCGGGGCTAAGAGTTTCTCGAGTGATGAATGCACTTGCATAAACGTTGATACGCAAGGAAAACTGAGTCGATCCTCGCTTACGCGTCGGGTTTTTGCAGACAGAATGGGATGATACCATCCGAATTCACCCTCCCCCCATGTAACGTCGCCGTTTGCTACACTCGCCTGCATGCCGGAACTGCCTGAAGTGGAAACGATGCGCCGCGGCATTGCGGCCGTGGCGGGATGCCAGGTCGCCGCGGTCGAGCGGCTGCCGTGCCCGCGCAAGCCGATCGTGATCGCGCCCTCGGCGCCCGCCCTGCGGCGCCGCGTCGTGGGCACGCGCATCGAGCGGACCGATCGCGCGGGCAAACGCGTCGTGCTGTGGCTCGACTCGGGCGAGGCGCTCGTGTTCGAGCCGCGGATGACGGGCCTCGTGCTCTTGGACGATCCGCCCGATCCAATTTACTCACGGCTGCGGCTGGTGCTTGCGGGCCGCAAGCCGAACGCCCCGCGGCAGCTCCTGTACTGGGATCGCCGCGGCCTGGGCAATGTCCGGCTGGTCACGCCGCGCGAATTCGACGAGCGTTACGGCCTGGCCGTTCTTGGCCCCGACGCCCTGGCGATGACGGCCGAGCTGTATCGCGAACGATTGGGCCGATCCGCGCGGGCCGTGAAGGTGGCGTTGCTGGATCAGCGGGCCGTCGCGGGAATCGGCAATTTGTACGCATCCGAGATTCTGCATCTGGCCGGCGTGCACCCGGCGCGGCAATGCCGGCAGATCACGCGGCCCCAGTGGGAGCGAATCGCCGTAGCGGCCCTCGAAGTACTCGAAACGGCCATCCTGTATGAAGGCTCGACGCTCAGCGACGGTACATACCGCAATGCACTCAACAAAGCGGGCGGCTACCAGAACCAGCACCGCGTGTACGACAAGGCCGGCGAGCCCTGCCCGCGGCGCGGCTGCGACGGCGTCGTCCAGCGCGTCGTGCAGGCGCAAAGATCGACATTCTTCTGCCCGCGATGCCAGAAGCGCCGGTAGCGTCGCGCAGATATTACGACGACGCCGTCCGCAGCGCCTGCCCGCGGAACTCGCGAATGGCGGCGATCATGTCCGGCATCGACTGATACCGATCCTCGGGCCGCTTCGCCATCGCGCGCAGGCACACGTCGGCCAGCGCCTGGGGAATCTGCCGCTCCGGCGCCCGCTCGCGCGGCGACTCGGGCATATCTTCCACAATCATTCGGAACGTGTCCTGCACGCGCTTGCCGCGAATCGGCTCGCTCTTCGTCAAGAACTCGTACAACACGGCGCCCAGGCTGTACACGTCGGTCCGCTGGTCGATCTCGCCGCCCCCGCCGCGCACTTGCTCGGGCGACATGTACAGCGGGGTGCCGGGCCGCTGGTTCGTGTCGGTCAGCACCTCGTGCTGCATCCGCTCGTCGGCGTCGCCTGCGCGCGTGTCGGTCCACACTTTCGCGACGCCCCAGTCCAGCAGCGTCGCCTCGCCGAATTCGCCGACGAAGATGTTCTCCGGCTTCACGTCGCGGTGCACCACGCCGTGGGCGTGGGCGTAGGCCAGGCCGCTGGCGATCTGAACGAGCACGCCCAGAATGCGTTCCAGATCGAACTCGGCCAGCAGCCGCTTATCGCCGGCGAGCTGCCCGTCGAGCACCTGGCGGCCCGACAGGCCTTCGAGCTTCTTCATCGTGAAGTACAGGCGACCTTCGAGGTCGTGGCCGATGTCGTACACCGGCACGGTCGTGGGATGCTGCAACTGGGCGGTGACGCGCGCCTCGCGAATGAACCGCGAGTGCATGTACTCGTTGTTCGCCAGGTGCGGGTGGAGCGTCTTCATCACCACCGTGCGGCCGAGGTTCTTGTCGCGGCACGTGCGCAACAGCGCCGAGCCGCCGGCCGCCAGCGGCTGAAAGTCGGCATAGCGCCCGAACCCCACCGTGTTGTTCGTGGTAAAACGCGCGTCGGTGTCCTTCACGTAGATGTGAGGATACGAATCCGCGTGCGTCGGATCGGTCGGCGATTCGGCCCCAGGGTCGGGCATGGACGAAACTCCTCGGCGTGTCGCGGGGTTTTAACTGCAAGATTTCGCGAAGCGCCTACGGCGCTTTGGCGTTCCGCCGCCGCTTTGGTAAAGTGTATGCGACTTGGGAGCGTCGCCAAACCCTCGGCGCCGCGTGCGGGCTAACTTCGCCCGCCGCGCTGCACGTTCACTCATCCACGGGAGGCTGGTCATGGGCTGCTGCGATCATCACGGCAAGGGGCAAACCCGCATCGCGTTGGGCCGGCGCGAGTTTTTTCAGCACGCCGGACAGTCGGCGCTCGCGGTGGGCGCCGCCGCGTATCTCGCCCCGCTGGCTCGCGGTGCCGAAGCCGCGGCGGCGGCAAGCTCGCCGGAGTCGCTCGTCAAGCTGCTCTTCGAGTCGCTCACCCCCGGGCAGCGCGAGAAAGTCTGCTTCCCCTGGGACCACCAGCACGAAGACTACGGCCTGATGCGCACGCGCGTCGACGCCAACTGGCTGATCACCGACCAGATCATCAATTCCGACTTCTACACCGGCGACCAGCGCGAGCTCATTCGCGGCATCTTCCACGGCATTGTCGCCCCCGAGTGGCACGAACGCTACCACAAGGAGCAGCAGGACGATTGCGGCGGCTTCGGCGCGCACAATAGCATCGCCCTGTTCGGCGCGCCGGGCGAGAAATTCGAGTTCGTGCTCACCGGCCGTCACATGACGCTGCGGTGCGACGGCAATTCGGCAGAGCACGTCGCCTTTGGCGGCCCGATCTTCTACGGCCACGATGCCAGCGGCACGGGCACCGACGCCGCCAACCACGAGGGCAACGTCTTCTGGCCGCAGGCGGTCGAGGCCAATAAGCTGTACGAAGCGCTCGACGGCAAGCAGCGCAAGCTCGCCCTCGTCGCGGCTTCGCCCTACGAGAACGACGTGCCGTTCCGCGGCGCCAACGGGCAGTTCGAAGGCATCCCCGTCAGCGAGCTCTCGGCCGACCAGAAGGACCGCGTGCAGGAAGTGCTCCGCAAGCTGATCGAGCCGTACCGCCAGAGCGATCAGGACGAAGTGGTCGCCTGCCTCAAGGCCCAGGGCGGCATCGACGCCTGCCACCTCGCATTCTACCAGGACGAAGACCTGGGCGACGACGGCGTGTGGGACATCTGGCGCCTGGAAGGGCCGTCGTTCGTCTGGCACTACCGCGGGGCCCCGCACGTCCACGTGTGGGTCAACGTAGCCAGTGACCCGGGGGTGGAGCTGAACGTATCGTAGCGCATCGATCTTCTCCGTTCCCCTCCCCTCGACGGGGAGGGGTTAGGGGAGGGGTGACGCGGCGGGGACACGCGCTGCGTTCGTCGCGCCAGCCCCAACCAACCTTAGACGGGGCTGCCCTCGCGCCAGTGCTGAGCGTGTACCCGATTCCTCCCCCCCAGCCCTCCCCACCGAGGGGAGGGAGCAGGAGGACTATCGTTCGTCGCCGTCAATGACCGCCAGCATTTCGCGGCGGATGTGCTCCAGCCGGCCTTCGTCCTCGACCTTGCCGCCGCCGCGGTTAGTTACGTAGAACACGTCGACCACCTGGTCGATGTACGTGCCGATCTTGGCGTGCCAGATCGTCAGCTCCAGATCGTGCAGCCGGCGAGCCAGCCGGTAGAGCAACCCCGTGCGGTCGAACGTGAAGACCTCGACCACGGTGGCATCGCGCGACGCCCGGTTGTCGATCCGCACCTCGTTTTTCATCGCGGTGAGCTTCTTGGACGCCTCGGCTTCCGCCTGTCCCCACACCCGCCTGAATACGGGCGGCTTGTCGGAATCCACCGCCGCGGCCAGCTCGCGGGCCATCTCGTCGAGCCGTCCGAACGGCGTGGCGCCCTCGGAGTCCGGATCGGTCGCCACGTAGCGCAGCATCAACAAGTCGTCGGCCAGCACCTGGGCGCCGGCGGCGAGAATCTGCAACCCGCGGCTCGATAAGATGCCGGCCATGCTGGAAAAGGCGCCGCGGCCACGGCCCCGGTCAACGCCGCCGATAAACTCCACCGTGCGGGAATCGGCGTTGTACTCGCCCCAGGCCACGGCCCCCTGCGGCGGCAGCGTGCGAAACCGCCGCAGCGCCTCCACCACGCCTGGCGCATCGCGCGACGAGAGAAAAGCGGCCGGCAGCGCGGCGATCTGCCGCTGAAACCACTCGTCGGCCCGCTCGGCGGCCGTCAGCGCCTTGGCCGCTTCGGCGCGCCGCTGCTCGAGCATCGCCGCGCCGCCGCCGGCCGATTCGCCGAGCATCGCCAGCGCCCGCGTGTAAAGATCGCTGAGCACGTCGATCTTCCACTTGGTCAGGACGCCCGGACCGACTGCCGCCAGGTCGGCGCACGTGATGGCGAACAGCATCCTCAGCCGCTGCGGCGAGCCGACTTCCTCCGCAAAGCGCCGCACCACCTCCGCGTCGCCCGTATCGCGACGAAATGCCAAATGGGACATCGCCAGGTGCTTGTGCACGAGGAACGCCGCGTCGGCCGTGCGCTGCTCGCCGAGGTTCAGCCGGGCGCCCATCTCCTCGGCGATGCGCCGGCCCAGCTCGCTGTGATCCTCCTCGAATCCCTTGCCCAGATCGTGCAACAGCAGCACGAGGTGCAGCAGCGCCTTGTCGACGATCTCGCGATAGGCGTCGCCCAGGCGATCGGTGCGCGTAACGAACTCGCCCGCCAGCTCGATTGCCTGCAGCGTATGCTCGTCCACCGTGAACTTGTGGTACTGGTTGAACTGCAGCAGGCACCGGGCGTGCTTCATCGGCGGGATGATCTTTTCGAGATATCCCAGCTCGTGCAACAGCCGCATTGCCTTGCCCGCGACGCCCGGCCCGGCCAGCAGTTGGAGGAAGCGCTCTGCAATCGCCGGGTTGATGTCTTCCCTCACATCCGGCGCGGCCAGTACGAGCGCCGATATCGTCCGGTGATCCAGCGGCTTGGATTCCCGCAGCGACAGCTCGACCAGCTTGAGGACCTCGACCAGGCTGCCGTGCAACTTCGCGAAACCAGTGCGCGTGGCGGAGATGTTGCGCACGCCCACGCGATAGTCGCCTTCGACGCGCCCCAGCACGGGGTCGAGCACGCGCGACATGGCCGTCGCGGTCGACATCCCCGCCTCTCGCCGACGCACCATCTGCCACACGTGGTTCGTGTGGCGGAAGTAGTCGCGCATGAATTGCTCGACCGGCAGCATCCCCGCGCTGCCGCGATAATGCAGCACCTCGGCCATCCGCAATTGCTCGGCGCGGTCGAGCAGGTCCTTGCCGCTGGCGGCGCTGAAGTGCATGTCGTTGCGCAGCTTGAGCAGAAAATTTTGGGCCGACTGCAGGCGATGATGCTCGAATTTCGACATCGTGCCGTTCATCGCGAGCCGATCGGGGTCCGACTCGCCGAATTCCGCGAAGCCGATCCACCGTACCAGGTGGATGTCGCGCAGGCCGCCGCGGGAGCGCTTCACGTGCGGCTCCAGCAGGTAGAGCGCCTCGCCGTACTGCTGGCGCTCCTGGGCTCGCGATGCGTAGAACAGCTTACACACGGCCTTCGAGCGTTTCCGTACCATCCGCTCGAACGCTGCGCGAAACTCCTCGAACAGCGGCTGGGCGCCGCCGATCAGCCGGCAGTCGATCAGCGACGAACAGATGACCGCGTCGCCGCGCGCAAGCTGCACTGCTTCGGCCGCCGTGCGCAGGCTGTGGCCAAGCTGAAAGCCCGCGTCGAACATCGCATTGGTGAAACGCCGCACCAGCGGCGTCAGCTCGGCGACGGTCCGCGTGCCGCGGAGCAGCATCAGGTCGACGTCCGAGTACGGCGCCATCTGCCGGCGACCGTAGCCGCCGAGGGCCACCAAGGCGAGGTCGTTCCGCAACCCGTCGGCAACCTCTGCGGGCAACTCGCTGGTCGCCGCATTGAAGAGCCGCATCGTAATGTCGTCGGTGAGCGACGAGAGCCGGCCGCAGACCTGCACGGGATCGAGCCCCCGGCGGTGGAGTTCGGCGATCCGCTCGCGCCCGGAGCTGATCTCCTGCCGCGCGGCGGCGACGGCATCGCGCATCGCGGGCCCGAGCGTGCCGCTCCCCGAGTCGAGGGCGACCGCGGCAGGATTCACTGGAGCCGGCGCTGCGTCACTCATGCGTCATTCGTTGCGGCGCGGAGGCTGTCCACAGTCGCCGCGTCTAGCTTGTTGCGCCGCCTCGCTTCCCAGTGCTTACAGCGCGTCGCCGCCCGTCTCGCCCGTGCGAATGCGAACGACTTCGCGCAGGTCGGACACGAAAATCTTGCCGTCTCCGATCTGCCCCGTCTGCGCCAGCCGAATGATCGTGTCGACCACTTTCTGCAATTTGTCGTCGCTCACCACAATCTCGAGCTTCACCTTCGGTACGAAATCGACGGCGTATTCGGTGCCGCGGTACATTTCGGTGTGCCCTTTCTGGCGGCCGAAGCCGCGCACTTCCACGAGCGTCATGCCCTGAACGCCCTGCTCGGTCAGGGCGTTCTTCACATCTTCCAGCTTGAAATGGCGAATGATCGCTTCAACCTTCTTCATGGAATCGCGTGTCCTGCGAATGGGGTTCGCTTGCTATCGCTCATGAAACATGCAGCCTAGTCGGGGCCCGGCAGATCGTCAATTTCAACGCTTGCCGTGGTTCGGAAGGAGAGAAACCGCCAAGGACGCCAAGGTCGGAAGGAGACAACCACGAAGACGCCAAGGCATAAAGGAAGACAAAAGGGGGAAGGAACCGCGGATGAACGCAGATGGACGCGGATAAGAAATCTCTTCTGTCCGCGTTGATCTGCGTTCATCCGCGGTTCCATTTCTTCTTCGTGTCTTCGAGCCTTCGTGGTTATGTCTTTTCCGACCTTGGCGCACTTGGCGTCCTTGGCGGTTCAATTCCTCCTCTACAACGGCGCCGGCACGTCGCGCCGGCAAAACAGCGTCGTCGCGACCAGCCACGTCGCCGCGCCAAGCCCGACCAGGCACGCGTTGAGCTGCCAGAACAGCGCGCTGGCGCCCGGCGCGTCGCGCGACAATTCGAGCACCAACCTGGTCGGTTCGTAAGCCGACAGAATGGTGAGCCATTCCACCCACTCGGCGTCCGGCGACAGCCGCCCCAGGATCATCAGCGCCAGCTCCACCACGTAGAACCCGATGACAACTGCCACCGCCGTGGCTCGCGTCCGCGCCAGCGCCGAAGCCAGCGTGGAGAGTCCCACGAGAAAGACGCCCATGCCGATGTAGTTGACCGCCCCCGGCCAGAGGGCCCGCAACTCGGGCGGCTCCTCGAATTGCGAAATCGAGATGCCGATCCTGAGCCCGATCAGGCTCATCGCCGCGAGCACGAAGACGCCCAGCAGCGTGACCAGGCTATGCGACGTCACGAGCGTAAGGCGCCGCAGCGGCTGGGCCAGCAGCATCTCCATCGTGCCCGAGCCCACGCGGCCGACGAGGCAATCGCTGCCGCGCGTCACCGTCCACAACCCCATCAGCAGAATCGTCGGCAGCTCTTCGTAACTGAATGCCGCCCGCCCCAGCGGCGAGGCGAGGTCTTCGATCGAAACCGGCAGCAGGTTCTGAAAGATCTTGAGCCCTTCGGAGAACAGCTTGATGAACGCGTCGTACTTGATCTTCGACGCGATCCACACCCGCAGGCACACGAACCCGGCCAAGAGCGCACAGCAACTGCACAAGAGCAGCGCGCTATCGCGGATCGAACGCAGCACCAGCACGCGCATCATTCGGCCCCCGGTCCGTGGTGGCGCTCGTAGATGGTGCGCAGGCCCACCGGTTCAATCTGTAGGCGCGCAAGCGGCTGTTGGGCCAGCCAGCCAAGCAGCGGCTGCAACTCGCCCGCGGTGAGAATCGTCACCTCGTTGCCGGCGCCGCTCGCGATGTTCAAACTCGGGGCCAACTCGTCCGGCGCCGGCGCGAGCGTCCCGTGCAGCTCCGCGCGAATGCGGTGCTGCCGCAACACGTCGGCCACGCGCACCGAGTCGACCAGCCGGCCCTCGCGCAGCACGATCACGCGGTCGCACGCTTCTTCCACTTCCGAGAGCACGTGTGACGAGAACAGCACCGTCTTGCCCTCGGCGCGGCTTTCGCGAATGAGGTCGACCACGCCTTGCCGCACGGTGGGGTCGAGGTTCGCCGTCGGCTCATCGAGAATCACCAACGGTACGTCGGGCGCCAGCGCCACGACCAGCGCGAGCTTCTGCCGCATGCCGGTGGACATTTGCCCGACGCGCCGCGACAGATCGAGCTGAAGCCGCTCGGCCAGCGCGAAGGCCCGCTCCAGACGCGTCCCGGGCCGTAGGTCGGCGAATAGCCGTAGCGTCTCTCGGCCGTCGAGCTGGCGAAACAGCCGCGCATCGCCCGGCAGGTACGACAGCCGCCGGTGCACCTCCACCGTTCGTCGGTAACAGTCCAACCCGTCGACGGTCGCCCTCCCGGCGGTGGGCTTCAGGTAGCCCAACAGCAGGCGGAGCAGCGTGGTCTTTCCCGCACCGTTGGGACCCAAGAGGCCCAGTATCTCGCCGCGCTCGACGCCGAACGAAAACTCCCGCAGCGCCGCGACGCGGCCATAGTGCTTCGACAGCGATTCGGCCTGGACGAGCATGGAACGTTGAACCGACAGGATAACAGGATCAAGGGGATCGACAGGATCCAGACCGAGCGGGGAAAGCCGCGATTAACGTCGCTCGCTTCCCATCATCCCGTCGATCCTGCCCATCCTGTAATCCTGTCAATTCACGCTCGACCGCCGCTTACCGCTTGTTCATCGGCACGAACGCGCGCTCGGTGGGCCCCGTGTAGATCTGCCGCGGACGGCAGATCTTCTTCGTCGGGCTCTTGTGCATCTCGACCCAGTGGGAGATCCACCCCGGCAGCCGCCCGATGGCGAACAGCACCGTAAACATCTGCACGGGAATATTCAGCGCCCGGTAGATCACGCCGGAATAGAAGTCGACGTTCGGATACAATTTGCGCTCGATGAAGTACGGATCGTTCAGCGCCACTTCTTCCAACTGCCGGGCGATGTCGAAGATCGGATCCTTCACCTTCTGCCGGGCGATCACCTTGTGGCAGGCCGCCTTGATGAGCGTCGCCCGCGGGTCGAAGTTCTTGTACACGCGGTGGCCGAAGCCCATCAGGCGATAGTTGCTGTTCTTGTCCTTGGCCATGTCGACGTACTTCTTCACATCGCCGCCGTCGCGTCGAATCTGCTCGAGCATGTTCACGCACGCTTCGTTGGCGCCGCCGTGCAGCGGGCCCCACAGTGCGCTGATGCCCGCCGACACCGACGCGAACAAATTGGCGTTCGACGAACCCACCATCCGCACCGTCGAGGTGCTGCAGTTCTGCTCGTGGTCGGCGTGCACGATCAACAGCAAATTGAGCGCCGCCACCGAATCCTCGTCGATCTCGTACGGCTCGGTCGGCACGGCGAACATCATCTTCAGGAAGTTTTCGCAGTACGAGAGCGAATTGTCCGGATACACCTGCGGCTGGCCGATCGACTTTTTGTAGGCAAACGCCGCGATGGTGGGCAGCTTGGCCAGCAGCCGCATGATCGAAATCTTCACCTGCTCGGCGTCGTGCGGGTCGAGCGAGTCCTGGTAGAACGTGCTCATGGCGCCGACGACGGACGCCAGAATCGCCATCGGGTGGGCGTCGCGCGGGAACCCGTTGTAGAAGTTCCGCATGTCCTCGTGCAGCATCGTGTGCCGCTTGAGCGTCCCCGCGAAATCGTCGAGCTGCGACTGATTGGGCAACTCGCCGAAGATCAGCAGGTAGCACACCTCGACGAACGAGCACTTCTCAGCCAGCTGCTCGATCGGGTAGCCGCGGTACCGCAGGATGCCCTGATCGCCGTCGAGAAACGTGATCGCGCTGAGCGTCGAGCCCGTGTTGACGAACCCTTCGTCGAGCGTCACATAGCCCGTCGCGGCGAGCAACTTGCTGATGTCCAGCCCGCGCTCGTTCTCCGACCCGACGACGATCGGCAGGTCGATCTGCTTGTCGGCGGAAATCTGCAGTTTCGCGACGTCGGCCATCGAGGCGGTCCTTTCTGGTCGGGAACTGGCGGCGGGCGAGGTCGACGGCGTCGGCGCGCCGCGGCCGTCCTGCCTCGGACCTGCAGTGTAACGGCGTCGCGAAGGGCGTTCAATTGGCCGAAGCAGCGGCCTGCGCACTGGGCGGCACGCCCAATCGCTAGCGCCGTTTATTCTGCTCGTCGAGCATCTCGGCCACGCGCGGCCCCGTCATGTCGCCGTGATAGATGGTCCACACCCGCGCCGCCATGCGCAACTTCTTCAGCTCCGCATTGCGGAGCGTCGTGCGCTGCTCTTCTTCGAGCAGTTTACGAATGTCGGCCTGCGCTTCGGTGAACGGCACGCGGCCGGCCTGGTTGCGCTCCAGTACGCGGACGATGTGAAAGCCCTGCTCGCTTTCGATGCCGTCGCTCATCTGCCCGACCGCAAGGGTGGCAAGCGCGTCGTTCAGAGCTTCGCACCGCAGGGCGCCGAGCGTCGTCCAGTCGTGGATGCCGCCGCTGGCAGCGGTGAGCCCGTGCGAGTTTGCTCGGGCGACGTCGCCGAACACGGGCCCCCGCAGGCCGGGATTGGCCTTCACGTGGTCCCATACCGCGTTGCCCATGTTGCATAGCTGGGCCCACGCCTCATCGCGGCTACCGGCGCGACTGAAGTGCACGGCAAGCTCTTCCCACCGCGCTTGCGCCGGCGTCTCGTATTCCTTGAGGTGATCCTGGTAATACGCCAGCAGCGCTTCGTAGCTGATGGGCGTCGCCCTGGGCGTCAAGTTTCGCAGCCATTCGCCGGCGATCGTCCGCTCCAAAAACTGCCGCTGCACTTCACGGATCGACGTGCCGCTCTTAATTAGTGCGACCTCGAGCGCGGGTCGATCTTCGACGTCAAACATTTTCATCAGCCGCGGGATCTCGTGCTCCTCGAACGGCTGTGCGAGTTCGGTCTCGATCTTGGGATGCGCTTCCGCGGGGACGGATGCCCGAAAGTTCCCATACAGCAGCTTGGTATCGACCATCCCGATCAGCAATTGCTGCATTAGCATCTGCTGGGCTTCGGCCACGTGCTCGGGCGGGACCGGCCGATTCGACATCGCGATCAATCGGTTGATCTGCCACAACAGGTCGCTGGCCAGCAGCACCTGCCCATCGACGCGGGCGATGATCTCGGACCCCTCGATCGGCTTGGCATCGGACGTGATTCCGCGCGACGACTGCACTTGAGCGTTGATATCGGAGCCGGCCAGCCCGTCGAGCGTGCCGAACGTGGCGTCCGGCGCTTCGCCGATGCCCGCCGGCAAGTGATACGGCGCCGACTCGAGCGAGCCGAGATCGGCCACGCCGCGCACGCGCGATGGTCCTGTGGACGCCGGAGGAGGAGTTTGCGGGGCGTCGAATAGCGATTGCCCGGCGCACAACGCGGGGACGAGAAGAACCGCCGCCATCGTCCCACACATGCGACTCGTGCCGAGTCGTAGCACTCGGGTCAGGGGACGATTGGTTCGCATCACGCCGCAACGCCAGAAATCGGGTGCCACTGCTGGCTTGTCCAGCAGTGTGAAGCGGGGACTCGGCGCCCACTGCCAGGCAAAGCCAGCAGTGGCGCGCGTCGACAACAAGGGCCGCGGATTCTAGGAATCCGCTTCGGCTGGCCGCAAGAGTGATTTTAGCCGTGCCAGCACCGCGGCCGAGTCGCCTTCGATCCCGCCCAGCGGCAAATACGCGCTCCGCTCGTCGGCCACGCGCAATTGCCCCTCGCTGCGCTCGCGCAGCTTGCCCAGCTCCTGGCGATCGGCGTAGGTCAGCACGGCGTACTTGCCTTCCAAATGCACCTGGTCGATCCGCCGACGATGCGCCCACAGTCGCAGCCGCGCAAGCTCCACCAGTTCGTCGACCGCTTCCGGCACCGGTCCGAAGCGGTCGCCCAGTTCCGCCTTGAGGTCGTCCAACTCGGCCTCGACCGAGATCCGCGCTAGCCGGCGATACAGGTCGATCTTCGTCCGCATGTCCGGCAGGTACTGCTCGGGAAAGTACGCCGTGATCGGCAGATCGATCGTCACGTCGACGCTCTCGCGCTGGGGCAGCTTCTTGAGCTCGCGCACCGTTTTCTCGAGCAGCGCGCAGTACAGCTCGTAACCCACCGCGGCGATGTGGCCGCTCTGCTGCGTGCCGAGCAGATTGCCGGCGCCGCGCAGCTCCAGGTCGCGCATGGCCAGCGCAAACCCCGCCCCCATTTGGCTGAACTCTTCGATCGCCCGCAGCCGCCGCGCACTCTCCGGCGACAGGTGCCGGTTTTGATCCACCAGCAGATAGCAGTACGCCCGGTGCTTGTACCGACCCACGCGGCCGCGCAACTGGTGCAGATCGGCCAGGCCGTAGCGATCGGCGTCGTCGATGAAAATCGTGTTGGCGTTGGGAATGTCGAGCCCGCTCTCCACAATCGTGGTCGCCAGCAGAATGTCGAACTCGTGCCGGACGAATCCCAGCATGACGTCCTCGAGATCGGTCTCGCCCATCTGCCCATGGCCGATGCTGATCGTCGCCTCGGGCACGATCTGCTGCAGCTTGTGGGCGACCTTCTCGATGTCGTGCACGCGGTTGTGCACGAAGTACACCTGACCCTCGCGATTCAGCTCGCGCAGCACGGCGTGGCGAATGAGCGCTTCGTCGAACCGCGCGATCCGCGTCTCCACGGCCAGCCGATCTTTGGGCGGCGTCTCAAGATTCGAAATGCTCCGCACGCCTAATAGCGACATGTGCAACGTGCGCGGAATGGGCGTGGCCGTCATCGTCAGCACGTCGACGCTCGCCCGCAGCGCCTTGAGCCGCTCCTTCACCGCGACGCCGAACCGCTGCTCCTCGTCGATGATCAAAAGGCCGAGGTTCTGAAACTGCACGTCCGGCGACGCCAGCCGGTGCGTGCCGATGAGCACGTCGATCGTGCCGCCCGCCGCGCCTTCCAGCGCTTCGCGCATCTCCTTGGCGGTGCAGAACCGCGACGCACAGGCGATCTTGAACGGGAATTCCGCCATCCGCTGCGAGAACGTGCGGGCGTGCTGTTCGGCGAGAATCGTCGTCGGCACGAGCACGGCGACCTGGTAGCCCGCGTCGATCGCCTTGAAGGCCGCGCGGATCGCCAGCTCGGTCTTGCCGAAGCCCACGTCGCCGCACAGCAGGCGGTCCATCGGCCGTGCGTGCTGCATGTCGGCCTTGATCGCGTCGATGGCCGAGAGTTGATCGGGCGTCTCCTGGTAGGGAAACGCGGCGTCGAATTCCCGCTGCCACGGGCTGTCCGGCGGAAACGCGATGCCCGGCCGCGCCTCGCGGGCGGCCTGCAGTTGGAGCATGTCGGTGGCCAGATCCTGGACCGCCCGCTCGGCCGCCTTCTTTTGCCGCAGCCAACTAGTGCCGCCGATCTTCGCCAGCGTCGGCTTCGCCTTCCGCCCGCCGACGTACTTCTGCACCAGCTCGATCTTGCTGGTCGGCACGAAAATCCGCGTGCCCTCGGCATACTCCAGCTCGAGATGCTCCTCGGCGCCGCCTTCCTTCTCGATCAGCTCGATGCCGCGGTAGCGGCCGATGCCGTGCGCGAGGTGGACGACGAGGTCGCCCTCGCGGAGTTGCAGAAAGCTGTCGATCGCGCGGCCGGAGAACCGCGACGAAGGGCGGGCAAGTTCGGCGGTGCGGTGAAACAGCTCCGCCGAGCTGATCAAAATACTTCCGCTCCCCTCCCCCTTGTGGGAAGGGGTTGGGGGAGGGGGTTCGACGCGGGCGCCTGCTTCATCCCCCCTCCCCAACCCTCCCCTCGGCGGGGAGGGGGCCGGAGGAATTGCCGGGGCCAGAATCCTGAACCCGCTCGCCAACCGCCCGTGCACGAATGAGAGCCGCCCCTCGCGCGCCAGCCGCGTCTCCGCAAACACCTCCCCCAACCGCTCCGCCTCGGCGTCGGTCTCGCAAACCAGATACACCTGCTGCCCCGCGGCCGCGGCGTCGAGCTCGCCGCGCACGCGCGTCACGTCGCCGCTGAACTGCTCGACCGACTCGAACTGCAAATGGGCCGTTGTGTCGTACGACCCCGCCGGCACGCCCGCCGCGGTGACCGACGGAAACTTGGTGCACTCGGCCAGCGTCGTCGACGTGGCAAAATAGTCCTGCGGTCGCTCCAGGCGCCGATGAAAATGCCGGCCCTCCTCATCCAGGTCGGCCGGCTCCACCAGCATGAACCAACTGCCCGCGGGCAGATAGCTCGCAAAGTGCGTCCGATGGCGACCGCTGGCAGCCAGCACCGTCGCCTCGGTCGCCGGCAGCGTCTCGAGGCTCCGCTGCGTCGCCGCGTCGAAACTGCGGATCGATTCGACCTCGTCGCCGAACAGTTCGATGCGGACCGGGTTGAGCGCATCGGGGGCGAACACGTCCAGAATCCCGCCGCGGAGCGAGAACTCGCCTGGAAGCTCGACGGCGGTGGTTCCCTGGCACCCGCGCTCGGCCAGCCAATGCGTCAGCTCGTCCGTATCGAGCCGCTCGCCCACGGCGATGCGCCGCGTCGCCTCTGCAAGCTGCTCGCGACTCGGCGCCGGCTGGAGGAGCGCCTGAATCGAGGTGACGACGATCGCGGCGCCCCGGCGATGCGTCGCATCGCGGCTGGCGTCGACAGCGCGATTGTTGATTCGCCCCGTGCTTGCCTCTTCGCTTCCCCCCGCCAACCGCTTGAGCAAACGCACACGCTGCCCGAACACCTCATCGTGCAGCACGCGCTCCCCGGCGTCGCTCTCCCACGCCGGCAGCGTCTCGACCTCCGCGGGCGTGAAGAGCGCGAGGTCGTCCGCCAGCGGATCGATCTCGCCCAGATGCGGCAGCACGACCACGAGCGTGCCGGAACAGTGCCGCGCAAGCGCCGCGGCGACCAGCGCGCGCGAAGACCCCCAGACTCCGCCGAGCGTCCCGGCCTGCCCGCGCATCAGGCTGGCCAGCACCTCGGAGAAGCCGGCATGGGTCTCAAGTTCCGCGGCCAGGCCGTAGAGCGCCTCGGCGCCCGCCGTCCCGGCCGCAACGGCCATCTCGGTCGCCACGCGAGGATTGTACGCGGAGAGGGCGCCAACGGAAATCGGAGTCGGTCGATGCGGGGCTGTCGGCGATCGGCTGTCGGCCAGAGGGGAACACTTCCGCTGCCAACTTTCTGGCTGACAGCCGAAAGCCGATCGCCGACAGCCTCCCTCACTCCGCCACCACCTCGATCAGCAGCACGTTCTCCCGCGGAATCCATTGCTGCGGCGCTCCTGCGGCCACCCCTTCGAGCTTGAGCCACTGGTCGTTCATCAGCACAAACCGCCCGCGGACGAAGTTCTCGATGCCATCGACGCTCGTCGCTCGCGCGGGCATCTGATTTAGCCCCAGGGCGTCGCCCCGCAACACCACAGTGCACAAGTCGCCGGTCACGGGCGATAACATTTCCCGCGCCCGCCGCGCCGCCCGCTCCGCGTAGTCCGACCAGTACGAGTAGACGAAGAGCGACACCGTGGTCAGCAACACCAGCCACACGAGCGTGCGCAGGCGGAGGCCGAAGAATCGACGCGGCGATGCCATGGCGGCTGTGAGTTCCGACGCGCGCTGCCTAAACAGCAACCGCTCGTCGCGCGCCGCCGGCCGGTTGCTCTCTGTGGGGACTGCGTTCAGGCACGCTTCGACCGTTCGCAGCAATCCGCCGATCGCTCGCGGAAATCGCGGCGGGCGTTTCCGCCTCCACGTCCTGCTGCGATCGCCCGTGGCACAGTTCCCACAAGTGGGCCTGCTTCATGAACGTGTAGAACGCGCTCGCCCAGGCCAATTGTAATCCGGCGGAGCCTTCCAGAAACCCACGGTGCAGCACAAAGTCGCGCAGGAAACGCAGCGGCGGCCGCGTCAGCATCTTCCACCCGCTGGGGCGCTTGCCCGCGGCGTGCCACTGCTCCGCCTGCACCCGGGCATAGCGATTCAGCTTGCCCAGGTACTGCGTCCACGACCACATCGTGTAGTGCAGGAGCGGCGCGCTGAGCACCGGTGCGTCGAACCCCTTGTCCTGGCCAGCCACCTGCGCGATTTGATGATCGCCCGGTCCGACGTACCGGCACAGATCGCGGCGGAACAGCCGCAGCACGCGGTCGCGGCCCCAGTCCGTGCGGCGGATCGGCCGACCCATCAGGTGGTTCAGCCGCAGAATCCAGAACGCGTCAACCGCGGGAGCGTCCGCGAGGACGCTGCGAATCTCCTCGGCCAGTTCCTCCGTGACGCGCTCGTCGGCTTCGACGATCAGCACCCACGCGTGCCGTGCCTGCGGGATCGCCCAGTTCTTGAAATCGCCCGCCGTGCGATACTCGCGCTCGATTACCCGGCAGTCGCCGCGCGACAACACGTATTCCAACGTCCCGTCGGTCGAACCGGAGTCCGCGACGAGGATCTCGTCGGCAATTCCGCGCACCGACTCGATGCACGGCGCAATGTTTGTCCGCTCGTTCTTGCAGAGAATGAGCACGGTCAGCGGTTGCTTCATGGAGAATCTCCGAACGAATCAAGCCGCGCGGTGAAGTTCCGCAACATGCTCGCGCGTGCAATCCCACGGATGGATTTCCGGTAGGCAGAACGACGGCGTCTGACGATGTCCGAATCTGCTCAGAATGCGGCGGATCGCGCATTCGGCGGACACTCGCAGCGTGTACATCGTGCGCGGCTCGAGGAACTCCTGGCGCCGCCGATAGCTGCGCGCTGTGTCGTGACAACCATTTCTTGATGCCATGAGCGCCCACACGCCCGGTTTGATCTCGTCGAAGGAGTCGTCGGCGTCCGTTCGTCGGTAATGCAGCAAGACTCTCGGAACGTTCGCCAGGCGACCCCGACGGGCCATGCGCAGCCACAAGTCGGCGGCGGGAGAGTGTTCGCAGTCCTCTCGATAACCGCCGGCGTCCTGCACCGCGTCTCGACGCATGAGCACCGACGGATGGATGATCGGGCTTTCGCCCGCACGGAGCTGGCGTTCGATCGCCTGGTGACTAGGCGGATTGCGGCGCACTCCAAGGCCTTCGCCATTGACGTTGATGCACAACGCGTGGCTCCCGACGACGACGGCGTCAGCGTGCGTTGCGACGAAGCTGCGTTGCACCTCGAGCCGCTTCGGAGCCGAAATGTGGTCGCCTTGCATGACGGCGACCCAATCGTGCGTCGCTTCCTCGATTCCGCGATTGAGCGCCGCGGCCATGCCCTGACAGGTCTGATGAATCACGCGAAACCGCGGGTCGGCGGCGGCAAAGTCCTCCAGCGTCTGGCGAATCTCCTTCGATCCGCCGTCGTTGACGCAGATGCATTCCCAGTTGGCGACTGTTTGCCAACGTATGCTCACCAGCGATCGACGCAGGTGGCGGTCGGCCTGGGAGACTGGCATGACGACGGAAATCGCAGATGAATGTGTCATGGCGTTAGGCGGCTTCGCATTTCGAATGTGGTTCTGCACTCGCCGGCGGGTGCGCGCAGCAGTCCCACGTGCACACGTCGGGAAACAAATAGTCCGGAGGCCGGCGAGCACGGCCCAGGGACGTCAGACGGCGCCATAGGACCACAGCCGTCGCGTGAATCGTCGCCGCAGACAATCCCTGCTCGGCTCTCAACAGTGCGAGCTGCTTGCTCGCCGTTCGGAAATATCCGCCTCGCGCCGCCCGCCGCGCCAATTTGCTTTCCGGCGGACTCGCTTTTCGAATGCGGCGCAGGTGCGCCTGCAGCTCCGCGGGAATGGCCAGCCCGCGTTCGCGATGCGTCTCGATCAACAGCGTCCGCAGTCGCTGGACAACGGCCTCGCGCCGGGTCGTCGTCAGGCTCTTGGCGTGCAGGCGGTACTTCAACAGGACGACCGGGATATTGGCCAGCCGTCCCCGGCGTGCAAGCCGCAACCACAGGTCGGCGTCTTCGACCCACTCGTGTTGCGGACGATACAAACCGACCGCCAGGACCGCGTCGCGGCGCATCAACACCGTAGGGTGATACATGGTATTTTTGCCCGCCAACAGCAGTCGTTCGATTTCGGCGTGATCCTCCGCGGCGCGCTGTCGGTAGACGGGGCGTCCGTCATGATCGACGAACAACATGTCGCTGCCGATCGCCAAGCAGTCAGAATTTCGCTGCGCGAAGTCCCGCTGAACTTCGAACCGCTTGGGGGCGGCAATGTCGTCCGCGTGCATGATGGCGATCCAGTCGTGCCGCGCCTCGCGCACGCCGCGATTCAGCGCGCTCACAATTCCCTGATTCTCCTGGTGAATCACGCGAAATCGGCCATCGGTAGCCGCAAATCGGTCGAGAATCTCGCCGCTGGAGTCCGTCGACCCGTCGTTAATGCACAGGCATTCCCAGGACGAAACCGACTGCCAGCGCAGGCTGGCCAGGGCTTCGCGCAGGTAAGCTTCGCCGTTGTAAACGGGCAGGACGACGCTGATGTGGAATCGGGCGCTCATGCTACGCGGCGGCGACCTCCTCGAAGGAATGCGATATCTTGCGCCATCCAGGCGGAATGATCGCCGACGTATCGACGTACGAATGGGAGAACCAGGGGTCGGGCGCAAGCGTCTCGCCCTCGGGATCGATTCCCAGGCGAGCTCCCCACCAACTAAACGTACTATTGGCGATGACGTGATGGCGACACTGGTTCATCAGCCACAAGTCTTCATGCCCCATCGACGCGTCGTTGTGGCCGACAAACACCGTCGGGCAGGGAAAGCGAAGCGCCTGGCGACACCAGGCGATGTCGTCCGAGAAGACGAACAAGCGAATTCCCTCATGACGGGAGACAAGGTCGCTCACGGCGCGGTCGTAGTATGCTCGCGAGCAGACGGTCGTGAACCACGCCTGGAGATAGTCGGTGCGGCGAACGTGGACGGATACCGAATGGCCGATGGACATCTGCCGCGCCACGGCCAGAGTTTCGTCGCTGAGGGGCACGGTGAGCTGAAACTCCCTCTGTAACTCGTCGAACATACCCGGAAAGTATTTTTCGGACTGCCAGTACCCATCCAAGTACGTATCGTCGCCAGCGTCCAGGTATTTCCCATGGAAGCCGTCGATGCGTTCCTTCATTCGCTTGAGAGGGCGTTTTCCGATCAGGTAGCCCAACTGTCCCCAGCCGCCGTAACGGCGAATGAATCGACCTCGGTCGTCAGCCGTGGCAATCCGAGCCGAGATGTTGTAACGATCGAGTGCGAACTCGCGCACCATATTTTCCTGATACAGCGAAATGTCCAAGACGTGTTCGGTGTTGTGCTTGCGCGCGAGATAATATCCGAACGCGTACATGAACAATTGATTTCCCAGGCCGTCGATGATTCGATTGGCAATCATGGGGGTCTTTACACGATGTTGGACGGCGTCTTCGTCGCCGATTCTCGGTGCACGGCAACGGCCGGCGCGAAAGCGGGCCGGGATTATTACGGCCGTCCGGGGGCACGGCAAGAGCAGCCAAGCTTCATGACGCCCTCGCCCTCCGAGCTAGCGACGGAACGCTGGTGCGACGCCCTTCTCGAGCCTTCAGCCCTGCACTGCCTGCAAGGGATCGACTACCGCCGGGGCGATCCGATATCGCTGTACGAACGGCGGCGCCGAAAAATGGCCGTAGCGCGACAGCGGCGACGAGAGAAGAACCTGCGGCAGCCGGCGCTGCCGTTGGAAGCCCTCGAGGGCATTGCTAACCAACCGGCGGAAATGCCCGCATTGTTTAGGCTGGGATCGCTAGGACATCGTAGTGCGGCCATTTGCACAGATCGCCCCGTTCAAGGCGTTGCCCTGGCGAACATCCGTACGCTCCCGATGTATGAAACACGTCATACCCCAACTCAACCAACTCGGACCATAATGCTTCTCGCCGAATTTGATTAAGGTGACGGTACATTTCGACGTGTAAAGTGGGATGCCTGACCTCTAACATATCTCGAAGCGACCGCACCACGGCGTGATCAAAGCCCTCCGCATCGATTTTTACGAAGCTGAGCTTCGACAATCGATCCGGATGATTCTTCAACATCCATTCAACGACTCGGTGCGCCGGCACTTTAAGCGTATAGGGATGACCATGTTTCCAGCGGCTAATGCCTTTCAAGCACCCGCCGTTGCAGAAGCCAGGATCGGAGTAATTAAATTCGAGTTCACCTTCGGTTTCTCCCGCAGCCGCCTGAACGGGAACGATGTTTGTCTTCTCTCGGTTCAGCAACGAGTTCTTTTGAAGGACTTCAAAGACGTAGGGATTTGGTTCCCAAGCGAAGACGCATCCGGCCTTGCCGCTGGCAAGAGCTAACGGAATGGAGAAATCCCCGCAATGCGCTCCGATATCAAGCACCGTGTCGCCTGGCTTGATAAAAGTGCGCAGCTCATCGACCACGGCTTGTTCAAACGGACGGAAGTAATCCTTGGGATGCAGCCACTTATGAAAAGCGACCGTCCCGTCTTGTGAAAGCTCGAATTGCACGAGCTCCGTGCCGTAAGTCTTCGGTTTTGGCTGGATGCCAAGCGTCCAGATCAACGACTTCCACTTCATGGCGTTCTCCGGGTTTCGTGGGACCATCCACAAAACTCTCCATGCGGTCAATGCCAATACTGCCTCGATCCATAGCGCCAAGCTTCGCGTTAGGATTCAGCGCAAAATAACTTCCCGAGTCGTCTCTGGTAGAATGCTGTGAAG
>CAYSFP010000048.1:0-34166 GCA_964430075.1 uncultured Planctomycetaceae bacterium
GAAAAACGCCGCTTGCCACCGCTGCATAAAATACGAACGTGTTCTTACGCCCGAGACGCCTTTTCACGTGGCCGTCTCGCTCCGCGATGTCATGTCGGTGCTTTCGCTGATCGGTCCGTTCATAGGCCCGGCGTTGACGCCTCGTTGTTACACACAAGTCTTCGTCCCAGCGGGACGGCGTGACAAGAGCCCAGCACTTCCCGTGCTGGGTCAAGTCAGGCCGTCGGTCCGGAGCCCCGGCGGGGCGACTGAAACGAGCCCTTCAATCGCCCCGCCGGGGCTGACCATCATCGCGCCCCCAGCAAACCCAGCGTTGAAACGCTGGGCTTGTATCGGTCGTCCCTCCGGGACCATCGACTTGTGTGTAGCAACGAGGCGTGAACGCCGGGCCTAGGACATCGGAATCCGCTAGCACTCACGCATGTTGCCCAGCGAAAGGGCTACACGTTCCGGCTTGTGAAATTGGCGAGACCAGCGAGTTCCGGCTAACTGCCGCGATTGCGGGAATATCTACCGACGAACCCAAACGCATCTCACGCGCCGATCATCGCGGCGATCGTCCGCTCGGCCACTTGCAGCGCCTCGAGCAGCTTGGCCGGCTCCTTCCCCCCCGCTTGGGCCAAATCCGGTCGCCCGCCGCCGCCGCCGCCCACGGCCTTCGCCACCGGGCCGATCCACTTGCCGGCGCTGATTCCCCGATCCTGCAGTTGCTTCGAAATCCCCGCGACCAGCGTCACCTTGTCGTCCCCCTGGCGCGTGGCTAGCAGCACGGCCGATAGCGGCTTCTTTTGCCGAATCTGGTCGATGAGCTGCCGCATGAGGTTCGGCTCCACCCCGGCGAGCTCGGCCATCACGAGCGTTACCCCGGCGCGGTCGATCGCCCGCTCCAACAGCGAATCGGCAGAGATTGGGCCCGCCGCGTCACGCTGGGCGAGTCGCTCTTCGAGCGCCGTCGCCTCGGCCTGCATCGCTTGGATCCGCTCGACGACGGCAAGCGGCGCCACCGAGAGCAGCCGCGCCGTCTCCACCAGGGCGCCCTTGATGGCATCCGGCCCCGGCGCCGTGCCGGTCGCCGATTTCGCCGCGCTGCCCGCTGCGGGCACGTTGGCTTTCACGCCCGCGTCGATGGCCCGCTTCAACTCGCGGCGCCGCTCCAAGAGCTCCGCCGCGGCCCGCGGCGCCTCCAGCGGTTCGACGCCCAGCAGCGCCGCCGCCTCGCGTAACTCGGCGTGCGTCTTCTCGCGGTGCTCGGCGGCCTTGCGACCGGTGAGCGCCACGATGCGCCGCGTCCCCGCCGAGACGCCCTCTTCGCTGAGAATTTCGAACGTCTCCACGTCCCGGGTGTTGGTCAGGTGCGTGCCGCCGCACAGTTCCTTGCTAAACGCGCCCATCGACACCATGCGCACCGGATCGGGATACTTCTCGCCGAACAGCATCATGGCGCCCTGCTTGCGCGCCTCGGCCAGCGGCAGCGTTTGCCAATCGATCGGCTCGCCCGCCGCGACCCGCGCGGCCACGTCGCTGGAGATGCTCGTAAGACGCTCG
Source organism: uncultured Planctomycetaceae bacterium (assembly GCA_964430075.1). Classification (GTDB taxonomy): domain Bacteria; phylum Planctomycetota; class Planctomycetia; order Pirellulales; family Lacipirellulaceae; genus Lacipirellula. The sequence continues at coordinate 1,546 of CAYSFP010000048.1, forward strand.
GCGTCGACGGGGCTGAGATTCGTGAAATCGAACCGCAGCCAATCGTCGTCGACTTTCGAGCCCTGCTGCTGCGCATGCGACCCCAGGTTCTTCTGCAGCGCGTAGTGCAGAATGTGCGTCGCCGAGTGGGCCCGCCGAATGCCGTTGCGTCGCGTCGCGTCGACGATCGCTTTCACCTTGGCGCCTTCGCGGAGCACGCCCTTGCGGAGGTGGCCGTAGTGGATCACCAGCGCGCCGTCTTTCTGAGCGTCGGTCACCTCGAACTCGACGCCGTCGCCCTTGAGCCACCCCACGTCGCCCACCTGGCCGCCGCTCTCGCCGTAGAACGGCGTGCGGTCGAGCACCACGCGCACCGGCTGCTCGTGGTTGATCTCGTCCATCTGATCGCACAGTTGGTCGTGCGGCGCCTTGCCGGCGACGATGCCTTTCACCACCACATCCGCCTCAGTCGTCTCGTAGCCGAGAAACTCCGTGGCGTGCAGGGCGTGCTTCAGCGAATCGATCGGTCCCTTGGCGCCCATGACCGTGTGCTGAACCTTACCGGAGACCTCGCCGTGCTCTTCCATGGCGCGGGCGTAGCCTTCCCAGTCGAACGCCAGGTTGTGCTCCGCGGCGAGCGACTCGAACAGCTCCGGCGGCACGCCGAACGTCTGGTACAGTTCGGCCGCCACGGCGCCCTCGACGCGCGTGCGGTTGCCCCCACGCAACTCGTCGAACACGCGCTCGATGCGGTTGAGCCCCGCGTCGATCGTGCTGAAGAAGTTGGCTTCCTCTTTCTCAATCACGCCCGCGACGCGCTGGGCCGTCTCGCCGAGCTCGGGATACGGCACGCGCATCGCCTCGACCACCGCGGGGACGATCTTGTGCAGGAACGGCTCCTTGAGGCCCATCTGGCGCCCATCGAGCACGGCGCGACGCAGCAGTCGCTTCACGACGTACTTTTCCTTGTTGGCGCCGGGGTACACGTTCTCGTGCACCGCGAACGTGCAGGCCCGGATATGATCGGTGATCCGCCGCAGCCGGCGTCCATTGTCGCTCTCCAGATCGTATTTCACGCCGCACACGTCCGCGGCCGCCTGCACAATCGGAAAGAGCTGATCGGTGTGGTAATTGGTGGGCACGCCCTGGAGCGTCGCGGCGGTGCGCTCCAGGCCCATCCCGGTGTCGATGTTCTTCGACGGCAGAGGCCGCAGGTTGCTGGGCGGGTCGCCCACGCGATTGAACTGCGTGAACACGAGATTCCAGATCTCGACGCTCTTGCCCTGGTCGGGATGAAAGTAGATCTCACTGCATGGCCCGCACACGCCGTCGGGGCCCTGGCTGGGAGCGCTGGCCGGCCAGAAGTTTTCGTCCTCGTCGCACCGCTCGATGCGCTCAGGCGTCAGCTTGACGTCGGTCGCCCAAATCTTCGCCGCTTCGTCGTCGTCCTTGTACACCGTGACGGTGAGCCGCTTGGGGTCGATCCCCAGCCACTTCTTGTCGGTCAGAAACTCCCACGCCCAGTTGATCGCCTCGCGCTTGAAGTAGTCGCCGAAGCTGAAATTGCCCAGCATCTCGAAAAACGTGTGATGGTAGGCCGTGCGGCCGACGTTCTCGATGTCGCCGGTGCGGAGGCACTTCTGGCAGCTCGTGGCGCGGGTGAACTCGAGCTTCACCTTGCCCAGAAAGTGGTCCTTGAACTGATTCATCCCCGCGGGCGTGAACAGCACGCTGGGATCCCACGTGGGCACCAGCACGTCGCTGGCGACGCGGCGATGGCCCTTGGACTCGAAGAAGGCGAGATATTTTTCGCGAAGCTCGTTGGTTTGCATCGGAGGATCATCTGCGATCGAGAGGTCGACGGCTGAGCCCTGCGTAAGGGCCGCGGCGTCCCAGAAAATGGCGAAAAACTCGCCCGAATCGCACTATCCTACCGGCAAGCCGACCGGCAGACTACGCCGGCTCGTCGCGCGTCAGAATTCCTGCCGCTCGATTGAGCTCGTCCTCGGGCGGGAAAACAACCTTGGCGTAAACATCGGCCAAGCTCAGTTGGCAGCCAATCGTCGGCATGTCGACCACGGCGTCGAGACCCCGCACGCTCGCCGATGTCCAAACGCCATCCTCGCCGCGGCGCAGGTGATCCACGTGCGCGTAGTCGTGCGCAACGAGCAGGACTTCCTGCAAAGAGTCGAGGGCCCGATAGAGCTCAAACTTTTTGCCGCGGTCGTACTTCTCGGTTGAGTCTGAAAGAACCTCGATGATGACCTGCGGGTTAAGCAGCGTGTCGAGCAACTTGTCCTCGAATTGTGGCTGCTCGCACGTCACGACGACGTCGGGATAGGTATACAAGCCCGATGCCTTCACATTCACTCGCATGTCGCTGAGGTAGGCGACGCAGGGTTTATCTTTGAGTTGGCTGTGCAGCGCGCCAGCGAAATTGAACGTGATCTGATTGTGCGCTCTCCCCGCGCCCGCCATGGCGAACATCTCGCCGCGGTAGAATTCGTGCTTGATTGGCGAGTCGCGCTCGATCGCCAGATACTCTTCCGCAGTGAGCAATCGCTTAGGTCGAGCTGACATAGGAGTTCCTCCGGCGCTCGCAGACGATCCTGCCGGCCTGCCTTAATTCTACCACCGGGAAGGACCGGCTGGCGACTCGTGCACCGGCCCGCTCAATCGCCGCTCGGCAAGGTGAGAGTCACCGCGGCGCCGGGCTTCCAACCGGGGGCCGTGGCCAAGTCGAGCCGCCCACCCAGCTCACGCGCCAACCGCCGGCACAACGCCAGCCCCAAACCCACGCCCGGGGCGCTCTCCGCGGCCTCTTCGGCGCTCTTGCTGAACGGCGTTGATCGAGCCGCCACGCGAAGCGAAAGGAAGCCCGGCCCGTGGTCGCTCACCGTGAAGGCAATCGCGTCGCCCGCCCGCTCGACGTCGAGGTGAATCCGCCGATCTTCCGCGCGGGCCGCATACTTGGCCGCGTTGTCCACCAGGTTGAACAGAATCTGCTCGACGACGCCCAGGTCCGTCAACAGCGGAACGGCGGCGGCGTCCGGCGCCACGCGGCACGCGAGCGTCATCGACGACTGCGACGCCCGCTCCGCCAGCCGCGGCTCGAACCGCTCGACGAGCGCCGCCGCCGTCGTCCGCTCCGCCCGTCGCGGCCGCCGCCCCCGCTCCAGTCGCGCATACGCCAGCACGTTGTCCACCAGGTGCGTCAGCCGCTCGGCCTCGGTCCGCAGCGTTTCGAGATACTCGCGGCGCCGCTCGGCCGACGGCGCCATGTCGCGCACGAGCATCTCCGAATACATGCGAAACGTGGTGAGCGGCGTGCGCAGCTCGTGCGTCACCGACGACACGAACGCCGCCCGCCGCTCGCTCAGGGCCATGACGCCCCACAACAGCGCCGCCAGCGCAATCAGGGCCAGCACGATCGCCGCCCAGCCCACGCCCAGCGCCCACCGCAGGGGCGACGCCGGCGCCGCGACCGCCAGCGGAGCCTCGCTGGCCACCAGCCGCACCGGCAAGCCCGCGAGCATCCGCGTGGGATCGCCGTCCGCGCCGTTGCGCACGGCGACCAAATCGGCGCCGGGGACCAGGTCGGCCGTTTCCGCCAGCAAGTCAGCCTTGATCTTCGGCCAATCGAGCCAACTGCCTTGGATCACCGTCGTGCCGCCAGCGAGCACCCGCCGCGCCAGAAGCAGTCGCTCGCCAACCCACAAGGGCCGAGTGATGTTCTCCACCGCCGTCGTCGAGGCCGTGCCCTCGAGGGACTTGCGATATGCGTTGTCGCGCTGTTGTTTGACGTATTCCTGCCCGACTTGCTCCTGGTAGCGCGCCGCGCGCGAGCCCAGATCGTTAAAATCCGCGTAGTTACGTGATCGGCGGTCCGCGGCGTCTGCTTCAAGTTGCTGGTTAAGCTCCGACGAGCTTGCGGAAGTCCCAGCCGCTTGTTGCAGTTCGACCACACCGTCAGCCGTGCCCCCATAGCCGCCGCCGGCCATGCCGTAGCCGCCGTAGAAGGATTGCAGCTTTGCGTCCGCGGCTTGCAACTGGCCCTCGGGAATCGAGCCTTGCGGTGCTGCGTCGAACTGCCCGACTTGTGCGATCGGCTGTTCCGGCAACTGCGCCAAAAGGTCCCAGTAGTTCACCTCGGCCGCGAGCTCGCTCAGGCGGCTGCGATTCGAAGCGATTTCCTCCAGAGTCATCCCGTTGTCACAGGCGATGTCGGTAAGCTCAACAGGGGGAGCCTGGGGCGAGCTCCAGTCACCGTTGGGCGGGCAGGTGAAGTTGAGCAGAACGCTTGTGTTCGCCCCCGTCAAAAGCGGCGACGCGACTTGCTCGCGATCTGGCCCGCCTTTGGACCGCGGCGCTTCGACGGTGATGAAGGGCGAATAGTAAAAATGCGGCCGCGCGCTCTCCTCGGCGATCAGCGGCGCGAGCTTCGTATCCATCCGCCACAGGGCGAGACTCACGCGTTGTTCCAGATCGGCCGCAGCGCGGGCCTGGCTGCGCTCGCGGTCCGCCCGCAGCGCGTGCACGGTGAGCCAACCCATCGCGGACGCCACCACGGCGCCGCACACGGCCAGCGTGAGCCAGACTTGCCATGGGCGTTTCATCGCGCGACCTGCCCCAGCATGTAGCCCCGGCCCCGCACGGTGATCAGCACCTGCGGATCGATTGGATCGTCGCGGAGCTTCTCCCGCAGCCGCGCCACGTGCATGTCGACGGTCCGCGTGCTCACGCCGCGAGCGTCGATCTGCCACACGTCTTCCAGTAGCTCTTGCCGCCCCACCGCCCGCCCCGCGTGCCGCGCCAGGTAGCGCAGCAGTTGGTGCTCGCGCTCCGAAAGTTCGATCCGCTCGCCGTCGTCGAACGCCACCTCGCACCGCGCGAAGTCGACGTGCCCGCCGTCCAGCGGCAGCGTCTCGACGTCGGACGGCCGGCTCGGCGATCGCCGCAACACCGCGGCGACGCGCGCGAGCAGCTCGGTCACGCTGAATGGCTTGACCACGTAGTCGTCGGCGCCCAGCCGCAGGCCGCTCACGCGGTCGCCTTCTTCGCCGCGGGCGCTCAGGATGATCACCGGCAGAGTGGGCCGCACGTTGCGCACTTCGCGCAAAATCTCGAGCCCCAACACGCCCGGCAGCACCATGTCGAGCAGCAGCAAATCGAACTCGCGCCGCAGCGCCATCTGCCGCCCTTCGTGGCCGTCGCCCGCCTCCAGCACCCCGTACCCGGCGTAGGTGAGCGCGTCCACCACGCCGCGGCGAATCGGGGCGTCGTCTTCGATCGTCAGAATCGTCTGCTGCGGCATGCGATATAAAACCCCCGATGAGGCGGCGGCACTCTTATTGAGGCTTGCGCCGTCAATGGGCTACTAACCCGACGCGTAAGCGAGGGTGTGCCTCGCTTACGCGTCGGGTTGGTAGCATTCGCCGCGCAGTTCTCAATAAATTCTAGCCAGCCCGCTGCTTACCCATTGTAACGGCCCTGTAACGGTCGCCCGAATCCGACTGTTGCGATACACTGTGGGTCCTCATTGGCCTCGTCGACGATCCCCAGGGAGTGCGGGCATGGAATCCACGGAAGCGACCCCCAATGCGCCGCGCTGGCGGGCCCTGGAACGCAACGAGCGGCGCGTCATCGGCGTGCTGGCCGAAAAGGCCAAAACCACGCCGGAGAACTACCCGCTCACGCTCAACTCGCTCGTCAACGGCTGCAATCAGAAGAGCAATCGCTTTCCCCAGATGCAGTTGGACGAGGACCAGGTTTCGGAGGCGCTCGACGCGCTGCGGCACGCCGGCGCCGCGTCGCTCATCCAGGGCGACGGCCGCGCCGAAAAGTACCGCCATCTGCTGTACGAATGGCTCGGCGTCGACAAGGTCGAGCTCGCCGTCATGACCGAGTTGTTGCTTCGGGGCGCCCAGACCATGGGCGAGCTGCGCGGCCGGGCCGCCCGCATGGAGCCGATTCGCGACATGCACGAGCTCGTGCCGATCGTCGATCGCCTGCGGGCCAAGGGACTCGTCATCTTCCTGAGCTCGCCAGGGCGCGGCGCCGTCGTCACGCACAACCTTTATCAGCCACAAGAGTTGGCGAAGCTGAAAGCCGAGCATGGCGGCATTGCCTCGTCGGATGAAGTCGCGTCGCCAGGGGTCGCGCCGCGCTCGACGATGCCCGCGCCGCGCTCGACGATGCCCGCTCCCGTCGCGGGTCCCGGCTCGCCGCAGGGGCCGCCGCGCCCGCAGCCGGCCGCTCCCCCGTCGCCGCCGCCTGTGCCGCCGGAATTGGACGCGCTTCGAGCGGAACTTGCTGTCGTGAAACGCGAACTGGCCGAGTTCCGCGACCAGCACGAAGCTGCGACGAATCAATTGCGCCGCGAATTGGACGACCTCAAGCAGCAGCTCGGAGCGTAGGAGCCTGGGGTTCTGCAGCTTCGGCGCCAGCCGGAGTTCCTGCCCCGGCGGCGCCGTCCAGCCGCCAACGCGTCGGCCCGTTCCGCGCACCCCTGCGGCTGAAAGCACGCCCGTCTTCTGTTACTCTGAAGACAGGGCGACGCGCCACGAGCGTCGCCGGCCCCTGCGTTTCTCGGGCAATCTCGGCAGCGACGATCGATCGAACCGCGCCCATGGCGTCTTCCGACAGCAGCAGTGGCCTCCCCCGCAGGATCGTCCGGGCCGCGGCGTGGTTTCACCGGTTTTTCTTGCCGTTCCTCTTGGCGGTCTACGTCCTCGCCGGGCTGGCGCCGGAGCCCGGGGCCGCTCTTCGCAACCTCACCGTTCCGCTGCCGGGCGGCCATGAAGAGCATCTCTCGCTGCTCTTGCTGGCCGTGTTGCTCTTCTGCGCCGCGGCGGTCATCGAGTGGTCGGAGTTCCACGAGCTTGTCGACCGGCCCTCGGCGGTGCTCCTCGGGCTCCTGTGTTGTTGGTTCGGCCCCGCGGTGCTCGTCGCGATCGTCGGGCCGGTGCTCTCGCGGGTGGCCGACCCCGAGGCGATTCAGGGCTTGGTCGTGGGCCTGGCTCTCGTGGCCGCCATGCCCGTGGCGAACAGCTCCGCCGGTTGGACCCAGAATGCCCGCGGCAACGTCGCCCTCGCCCTGGCCCTGATCGTGCTGTCGATCCTGCTCAGCCCGCTCAGCACGCCCAACCTGCTCAACTTGATGGGCCTCGCGCTTTCCGCCGAAGACACCGCGCGGCTCCAGCAGGTCGTCACTCAGTTCTCGGGCTCGAGATTCATTCTGTGGGTGATTCTGCCTTCGCTCGCGGGAGTCGTCGCGGCGTGGCTGGCCGGCGGCGAGCGCATCGCCCGGGCCAAGCCGCTGTTTCGAATCATCACGCTGGCCACGATCCTGGTGCTCAACTATGCCAACGCCTCGCTGGCCATGCGCAGCATCTGGAGCGAGCGGATTGCCGTGGCGGCCATCGCCGCCGGGCTGGCCGTCTCGGTGTGCGTGCTGGGCGTCCTGCTGGCGGTCGCGCAGGCACGGCTGGGGCGGCTGTCGCGATCGACGCAGATTGCGCTGGTCTTCGGCCTAAGCATGAAGCACACCGGCCTGGCCCTGGTGCTTGCCGGCGAAGTGCTGCACGACCAGCCGCGCGTGATCCTCGTGATCCTGCTCTCGACGATCGCCCAGCATTTGGCCGCTGCCGCCGTCGACTGGCGCGTTTCACAGACGTCGCTGGGGCCGGCGCCGTCCTGACGAGGTCGGGACGGTCGCGATCTGGCAATCAATTCTGTTCAATCATCGGCTTTTGTACGAGCACGACCCAACCGACGCGGTCCCTGACCGAATCGACGTCGGCGGCCACATCGCCGACCTCGTAGAGCACCGGCTCAAACGCTCCCCAGAACCGTTTCGTTGGGTCGGGGTCCAGGGGGTCGACATAACCCGCTCCGCCAATAAAGTGATTCCGCCCGTCGAACGTTGGATCGGTGAGCGGTCGCGCCTGGTCGATGATGGCCAGCAAATCCGCGGGCAGGCGGGCGAGCTTGCCCGGCGCCAGGTGGGGATGGTGCAGAATCATCCCGTGGTTTTTCTCGCCCTCGATCCAATCGTCGCGCAAATCCACGAGCACGATCTCGTGGCCGCCGGCGAGGTCGTCGTCCAGCACGCGGAAATCCTGCACCTTCACGCTCATCGCCAGCACGCCGATCACTTCCCGCGCGGGCAGCTCTGCATTCGCGCCGGCTGCGTCGCCTGGCGCGGCAGCTCCTGCGGCGCCCACCGGGCGATTCCAGATCGGCGCCGAGAACGCGACCTTGAAGGTTTCTTCCCGGGCGCTGCTGCTCTTGTACACCATCGACAGATTGGGGTGGTCGATCGGCGGGACGTCCTTCTCCGGCGCGACGTCGCGTGCCTGGCCGTGGAAATAGTCGCGGTGCCGGAACGATTGCCACAGGCTCGTGTCCCTGGGGAACCGTGCGACCTGCACGCCGAATTTATTGTTCACGAACCAACTGTCGACGACCAGCTCGTTGTTGTGCTCATTCGCCAAGAGCGCGATCCACGCAGTGATCTGGTCGCGGGCCTCCCGGGGATAGGCTTCGGCGCCGGCCGCGGGATCGTCTGGTTCGATGTTAAGTTTCTCAAGGGCAGTGACCAAGTCTTCGTCATTCGCCGCCGTCGTCAGCACCTGGAAGCGCCGCGCAAGCTCCTTGGGCAGCGATTCGCGGGCCGCGTGCTTGGCGAAGCTGGAAAAGCTCTTGCGAGCTTCTTCAGCAACGCGAAGCTGCGCGGCGGCCCGGGCCTCCTGCACGCGCCGTAGTTCGTCCGTCTTTTGCTCGTTGAGCTTCCAGAGAGCGATGCCGGAAATGACGGCAATCAGCGTAATGGGCAGCGCCGTCTGCAGCATCCACCGGCGGCTGGGCCGCAGATCGAGGCCGCTGAACCACGGCTTCGAGCGATGCGTGTCGACCCGCGAAGCTCCGTCCGGTTGCGTCTCGCGCAGGCCCGAGCTGACGCCCTCCCCCGAGCGATGCCCGCGCACCAGTGCCGGTAAGGTGTGGCTCTCGGCGAACGGCGTCAGCGCGGCGGCCACTTCCGCCGGCGTCGCGTAACGATCCTCCGGCCGCTTCTCGAGCATCTTCCGCAGCACATCCCACAGCTTCTTGGGCAGCGGCTGGATGCTGGAGCGAATCGCCGGCACCGCGCTCTTCTCGTGCGCCTTCTCAGGCCGCAGGTCGGAATCGTAAAACGGCGGGTTCCCGGCGAGCAGGTGGTACAGCGTGCAGCCGAGGCTATAAATGTCGGCCCGGATGTCGACGCTCGTGCTCTTCCATTGCTCGGGCGGCATGTACATGCCCGTGCCCATCGCCTTCTGGTCGAACCGCGTCAGCCGATCGTGATTGTCGTCCGCCAACAGAGCGAGGCCGAGATCCAGAATCTTCACATCGGCTCGCTGGCCGTCGCTGCCGGCCGGAAGCGTCGAATCGCCGGAGGCCGCGTCGCCTTCCACCAGCGTGAGCATCAGGTTCGAAGGCTTGATGTCGCGGTGCACCATGTCGTTCTTATGAATGAACTGCAGTCCCCGCGCCGCCTGGCGAATCACCTCGCACGCCTCGGCGACGGGGAGCGGACCCTGTTGAGCCACCAGCTCGTCCAGGCTGACGCCCTCGATGTACTCCATCACCAGGTAGTGCACGCTATCGGTGGGCGCGGACGAGTCGATCGCCACGACGATATTGCGATGTTCCAGGCGTCCGACGGCTTTGATCTCGTTGTAAAACCGGCGAATCACTTCCGTGTGACCCGCGCTCACGAACTGCGGCTTGATAACCTTAAGCGCCCGAATGCGGCCGAACTGCGTGTGTCGCGCCTTGTACACGTCGCCCATGCCGCCGGAACCTAGCAGCTCCAGCAGCTCATAGTTGCCGACGTGCGTCAGCGTCGCGGTCGCGGCGGCCGTCGTTTTGGTTCCGGTCGCCGCCCCCTCCTCGAAGCCCACCGTCGGCACCACCGTCCACTGCCTGTCGTGGCCATTGGTCTTGGGCTGATGTCGCAACGGGCGCGGCCCCACACGGTCGTACAGCAGCTCGTGCACTTCGACGGCGCCAATGCCCTTGAGATTGCGGCGCCCATGCAAGTGCAGCCGCAGACCCTCGAGCCCTACGTCGTCGAGAATCGCCATCACGCTGCGGCTGATCAAAATCTGCCCGCCCGTGGCGTAGTCGTTTAGCCGCGCGGCATAGTCGACGCTCTTGCCGATGAAGTTGTAGGGATCGCTGGGATCGATCTGCGGAACGCCCGAGTGAATGCTGATCCGCACCTCCACCGGCGACACGCCATGCGCCGTGATGGGATCTTCGCGGTGGCTCGTCTGCACCTCGACGGCCCACTGCGCCGCGGGCACGGTGTGGTCGAACACCAGGAAGTGCCCGTCGCCGGCCGTCGACACCACGCGCCCGCCGTACTCATGGAGCTGCTGCTCGATCCGCTCCCGATGCGGCGTGAGAATCGAATGGATGAACGCCAGGTCGCGCTCCGAGACGCTGCGGCCCACCATCTCGTTTTTGAGACGGACCGAACCGCAAATGTCGGTGAAGACGAAGGTCTTGAGTTCGGCCATCGTGCAGGTTTCAGGCCGGTGCGGGGAGTGTGGGGTGCAATGGGGATCGGTCGATTCGGCGCCGCTACGGCGCACGCTCGGGTTGGGGGCCAATCCCCCCTCCCTCACGGGGCGGGGCAACTGGAGGGCCTGAACGATTCAAGCGGATCGCTCGTCGACCAACCTCTCGAAACGCTCTCGAACCAGTCGGTCGGCGCCGCGAACCGCCTCAAGGCACAACGACCGGCATGTACGAGTAACGAACTCGCGATACCGTTCCGCCGAGGAGGGGCCGGTGCCGGGTGACAACGCGACCGACCGGGGCGTAAGCAACCGACGGCGCTCGGTAGTACGTCACCACGGGCGCCGGAGCGACCACAGGCGCAGCGGCCGTCACCACCACGGGCGACGCGACGGTGTACGGCGCCGGGGCGACCGCGACGGGCGGAGCATAGTACGTAACCCGAGGTTGATAGGTCACGGGCGGGTAATACGTCACCACTTGCGCCCCAACGTTGGGCGCCACTGCCATCGTCGCCACGACCGCACAAACGGCGCCATAAGCAAGCATGAGGCGATTCATGTCCACGGCTCCTGTTAATCGCGGAAGATCCTCTCCGTCGCGCTGCTCACGAAGCAACGCGAACTGGCGTCCTCAAAATAGAGAAATCCGTAACCGAATGTGGCAGATTTCCTGTTAAGTATCTCGTGCCAGCAACCGAGGGGCAACTCACGTTCCGCGAAAGATGGAACCACGAAGGCACGAAGACGCGAAGGAGAATGGGAACCGCTGATGGACGCATTGGCGGTTCGTTCTACTTTTCCGTTCTTCCTTCGTGCCTTGGCGCCTTCGTGGTTTTCTCCTTCGGACCGTGGCGCTCTTGGCGTCCTCGGCGGTTGAATCCCCTGACTTGCCGCGAGTCAAATCCCCAGATTCGCCAAAGCCGCCGCCACCTGGTTGATCGCCCCGGCCAGCCGCGGATGCTCGGTCTCGAACTCCAGAAGCGCTTCTTGAATCCCGGGAAGCTGCTCGCTGGACGCGTGCTGGGATTCGCTGCCGGCGGCCTCCTCGCTCAGCGCCTCTCGAACCTGCGCGCTTATCCGCTCCAGGGCGCGACGCGTTTCGTCGCTCACATCGTCCGCGCCGGCGATCTCCGCATTGAGCGTATCGAGGACTTCGAGCACTCGTTTTCGATCCATGGTTGTTCCCGCGTGCTTCCTTGTTCGTCGTTTCGCAAATTACAGTACTATGTCCACAAACTTCTTCGCGCGCCGCGAAAATTTCGCACGGAACGGATTTACCACAGAGTGCACGGAGGTCGGAGAAGTCAAAGAAAGGACCCCTTGAGAAGAACCTCGCGAGCCCTCAGCTCATCGCCCCCAATTCCTACGGCCTCTTTCCCTTCCTAAAAATCTCCGTGTCCTCTGTGCCCTCTGTGGTAAATCTTCTCCCTGGCGCCGCGCGCCGCGAAGATTTCGCACCGTTGTTTGTCGAGTCCTGAGCTCCCACCGCGTGGTTCCGACCGACGGCAGGGCTGTGACTTCTCGGAGCGTTACAACTCGCGCACCCGAATGTTGCGGAACCGCGTCTTCGCCCCCGCGGGGTAACGCCCGCCGCCATGCACCTGTACGGCGATCGATCCCTCGGTCCCCAGCGTCTGGGCAATCTCCTCGCCGTCGAAGCCTTGTCCTTTGAACTTCGCCGTATCGATGACGCCGACCTTCAGCCCGTTGATGTGCGTCGTGATCCGCGGCAGCGCGCCGCCTTCGACGCGGACCACCAGGGAATTCCAATCGCCAATCTTCCACGCCTCGACCCATTCCTCAGGTTTGCAGGAATAGTCGAGCCCGACGTCGGCCGGATCGGCATGGTCAATCGTCGACAGGCTCACCAGCTCGCCGTCTTCAACCTTGCCCTTCAGGCTGAACGCCCGCGCGCCCCAGCCGCCGATCCCCTCGCCGTAAAACTGCCCGATGCTCCCGCCGTCGTAGTAGTCGACCATCGACTGGAAGCACGCGCCGCGATCGGTGCACCGCAGGAACACGCCGGAGTCGATGTTCCACGTCGGCTTCAAATCAAGCGACAGCTCGAACTCGCCGAACTTGCGATTCGTAAGCAGGATGCCGCCGTTGCCCGAGCCGGGCGGATCCTGCTCGCCGGCCAGGACGCCGCCGTCCTCGACGCCCCACTGACCGCCCGTGCCGTGGCCGATCTTCTCAGGATTCGTGTGCCAACCGTCGAGCGACGTCCCGTCGAACAAGACGGACCAGCCCGGTTCATCCGCGGCGGCAAACGCCGCGCCGCCGCGTCGCGAAACGCCAGCCAACGTTGCCGCCCCCGCGGCGCCCAACGAACCCGCCAGCATCGTCCGGCGGGAGAGAAGTTCACTACGCTGCATCATCTGCCCCCTGGTGTTGTCATGAAAAGCGATCCGCGCCGGGACCTCGCCAGCCGCGCCACGTTGCCGTGGCCGCCACAGTATAACGCGTCTAACCCCGCGCCGCCTGCCGGACCACCGCTTCAGGCACGCCAATGGAAACGACGTGCAATTGGCCGACACACTCCGCCGCCTTGGCGGCAAGGAATCCCGGTTTGGCCGCTACGAACGTGCACGTGACGTCGGCCTGCACCGTCACGGCCGCCGCGTCGCCCGTGTCGCAGTCGAGTCCGCTGGGCACATCGACGGCCAACCGGCGCCCGCCCTGCCGGTTCATCCAGGCGATCGCCGTGGGGAACGGCTCCCGAGGCTCGCCCGTGGCGCCCGTGCCGAGCATCGCGTCCACCAGCCACGCTGCGTTGCCGGCGTGCGCGTCGAGTGCGCGCTGCAGCGCGCCACTGTCTTGCGTTGCGGACGACACATCGACAAGGGGCGCTCCGGCGCGCACGAGGATGTCGTAGTTCGCCCGCGCGTCGCCCGAGAGTTCCTCCGGCGAACACAAGAGCACCACGAGCGACCGCCCGCCGCGGATCGCCAGATGCCGCGCGATCACAAACCCGTCGCCGGCATTGTTCCCCTTGCCGCAAAGAATGGCGACCGTAGGGTGCGTGAAACGCACCAATTCGTTGCCAGCATCGCGAGGCTGGTGCGTTTCACGCACCCTACCCAAGCTCGGATCGATCCCGAGCAGCACATCCACCACGCCGCGGCCCGCATTCTCCATCAGCACCAAGCCGTGGATGCCGTACTCGTGGATCGCAATGTGGTCGACGCGCCGCGACTGGTCGCGCGTCAAAACGATTGGGGCGGCCATGAGCCAATCTTAGCTCGATGGACGCCCCGTCGGTATGCCCCGGCGAGCCGTAGACCGTAGGGTGCGTGAAACGCACCAAGCCGTCGTCAACATCGCGAGGCTGGTGCGTTTCACGCACCCTACCCGCTCGCAACTCGCGCCTCCCTACGGAATCACCAGCGCCCCCGTCGTCCACGCCGCGCCTTCAAACGCCGCGGCCCGCCACGTGAACGGCACGGCTGGAATCATATACGGTGCACAACTGCCCGGCCGGTAGTAGCCCAGCGTGTAGATGCACTCGTTCGGCGTGGTGATGCCCATCTTGTACGGCAACACGGGCAGCGTGCCGAAGAAGTGAGCCCCCGACACGATCGGGTCCAGCACCGGACCCCACGAGTGGCCGTAACGCTCCATCTGCACTTGCTCGAAGTACAACGGCTTGTGGCACAGTCCGGAGGCCTTCCACAGGAACGTCGTCTGCTGCCACGAGCGCGGCTGGAACAGCTCCGGGCTGAACCCGCAGTCGAACGGAAAATCCTCGCCCGCCTGGCCGTGCAGCCGAATGTCGAGGCTGACCGTGCGAATGTTATCGGCCTTCACGCCGGCTTCGAACTCTTCGCACGTCTGATCGTTCTCGATCCGCTCCTGTTCGAGCTGGCGGCGGCGCTCTTCGCGCTGTTCCGGGGTCAACTCCGGCTGCGGATCGTACGACCGGAAGCGGTAACCGCCCGGGGCTTCCTGCGACCGCCAATCGTAGTCCTCGTAATCGTCCTCGTTGTACATGGGGTCGTCTTCCACTTCGTCCTGGAGGTCCGGCGGCCCGGCGTCGCCCCCATCATTGCGCGGCCGGTCGCTGGCGTCGCCGGGTTGGAACGGATCGGAGTCGTCCTCCGCCGCCTGCCGGTCGCCCTCGTCCTGCTCGCGGCGCTCGATTTCGTCTTCGATCGCTTCGCGAGCTTCGTTCAGCTCGTTGTCGACGGCATCTTCCACCGAAGGCCCAACGGAGCCGCGCCGCGGCTCGTCGAACGCGTCCTGAACTTCAAACAATCCATCGTCGAGAGGATCTTCTTCCACCAGCGCGTCCACTGGCTCGCCTCCCACGGCATCGTCGATCGAAGGGGTGCCCACGCTGCCCGGACGCGCCGTCGGAGCGGGCATTTCCTCAGCCGGCAAATCGAACGGATCGAACTCCGCCTCGCCCGCGACCGGCGGCGCCGCGACGTCCTCGCCATGCTGCGGATCCTCAAACGGATCGAACTCCGCATTGTCGGCCACCGGCCGCACGCCGCTGGTGCGTTGGACGTGCCACCCCGTTTGAACCACGGCCCTGCTTTGCGCCGGTTCGACGGGCGCCGCCGAGCGTCCCGCGCCGGCGCCCGACCCCGCCGGTCGCCATCCGTTGGCCAGCGCGGGCGAAGCCGTCTGCGTAAAGAGCAGCGCCGCGGCGCACGCGGCAGCCAGGGCGTTAGCCGCCGTCGGCCGATTTGAACTCCGCCGTGTAGTTCGGCGCTTCCTGCGTAATGGCGATGTCATGCGGATGGCTCTCCCGCACACTGGCCGGCGTGACTTGGACAAATCGCGCCTCCGTGCGCAACTGATCGATGGTCCGCGCGCCGCAGTACCCCATGCCGGCGCGCAGGCCCCCAATCATCTGATACAAAAAAGGACTGATCGGTCCCTTGTAGGGGACCCGGCCCTCGACTCCTTCGGGAACCAGTTTGCCGTTGCCGCCCTCGTCTCCATCGATGTCGTTGCCGACGTTTCCCTGCCGGTACCGCTCGCTCGAGCCCTTGACCATCGCCCCCAGCGATCCCATGCCGCGGTAAGCCTTGTACGTGCGGCCCTGGTACAGCACCCGCTCGCCCGGCGCCTCGTCGAGCCCCGCGAGCAACCCGCCCAGCATCACCGCGTGGGCGCCCGCCACGATCGCCTTGGTGATGTCTCCCGAGTAGCGAATCCCTCCGTCGGCAATGATCGGCGTCTGCGAACCGGCCGCCGCCTGCGCGGCGTTGTAAATCGCCGTGATCTGCGGCACGCCAATGCCGCTGATCACGCGCGTCGTGCAAATCGAACCCGGACCGATGCCGACCTTCACCGCGTCGGCGCCGGCTTTGATGAGATCCTTCGTCCCCTCGGCCGTGGCGACGTTGCCCGCCACCACGTCGATGTCCCACTGACTTTTAAGCTTCTTGACCGTCTCGATGACGTTCGACGAGTGACCGTGCGCGCTGTCCACCACCAGGAAATCGACGTCCTTGGCGATCAGGCTCGCGGCCCGTTCGAGATCGAACACGCCGATCGCCGCGCCGACGCGGAGGCGTCCCTGGGCGTCCTTGGACGCCTGCGGGAACCGCCGCATCATGTCGATGTCCTTGATCGTGATCAGCCCGGTCAGTTTGTAGTTTTCGTCAACTAGGAGCAGTTTCTCGACCTTTTTCGCCATCAAAATCTTTTCAGCTTCCCCAAGGCTCACATTCCCCGTAGCCGTTACTAGCTGCTCGCGGCGGGTCATCACATCGGCCACCGGCTGATTGCTGTCTTCCAGAAACCGCAGATCGCGCCGCGTGATGATGCCGGCCAGCTTGCCGTCGCGCCCAACGATGGGGATGCCCGACACGTTCGACTGGATCATCGTGGCCCGCGCGTGAGCCACGCTAGCATCCGGCGGCAAGGTGACCGGGTCGACGATGATGCCGTTGGCGCTCCGCTTCACCTTGTCGACTTCGTGGGCCTGGGCCTCGATCGACATGTTCTTGTGAATGACGCCCAGCCCGCCCTCCTGCGCCAGCCCGATCGCCATGCGGTGCTCGGTGACCGTGTCCATCGGCGAGCTGAGAATGGGCGCCCGCAGCGCGATCCGCTTCGTGAGGCGCGTTGCCACGTCGACCTCGGCGGGCACCACTTCGCTGTAGCGCGGCTCGATGAGAACGTCGTCAAACGTGAGGCCGGTGAACGCGAGCTTGTCCTGCATGATGGGGCCTCCGGCAAGCGTGGGCGGGCGATGGGGAATCCCGCATTATTGAGCTTCGTGCGGAGGCTGGCAAGCTGCGCGAAAGGCCATGGAGTGTAGCCGTCTCGCTCCACGAGACGAAATCCCTCTCGCGGAGCGAGAGGACGACACGGCCAATGCGGCGGATCAGGCAAGTAGGGTGCGTGAAACGCACCAATGGTCTTGCCGAAGCGATGGATTTGCTTTCGCAAGTTGGTGCGTTTCACGCACCCTACGTCCAGTCATGCGCTGTTTCGGCACTGAAACGGTCGACAGTTCGACGTTGGTTCGCATCGCTCGTAGTCGGCACGGCGTGCTTGGCTGGGCTCGAGAGCCAGGATGCGTGTGCGCAATCCGCCGGGTGCCACTGGCGTGTCGCCAGTGAGAAGTGGGGACTCGCTCGGCGCTTCAGCACTGGCGACACGCCAGTGGCACACAAATCTGAACAACGCGCTGGAAATTAGGCCGCGCTCTATGGTAGGGTTGTTTTGTTCACTAAGTGCCCGCGGCAGGGGCTCCCAGCGCCAACGATGCCCGGCGCGAATGCGACGCAACCCAGCCAGTCAACGGACAAGTCCGATCTGTTCTGCGACAAAACACCGCCCCCCTCGCGACAAATACTCCAACGCCTACGGATCCCCCAAAGGCTCGCCGTCCAACGACATCCGGCACGACCAACCTCGACGTCCGGATTTTGTCGCCAGAAACGTGATTCGGCGACATAAATCCGAGGCATGGGTCGAGCGTCCGTCGTCCGGCGGCATTTGCTCCCATGTCAAAGCAACGGAGCATCTCGTCGTCGTAGCGACGAGATGCTCAACCGCTGCGACGTCGCCTCGCGAAAGCCGACGCCCGTCGACGTTGCCGCGGCGGCGGAACTGGTCAGTGAAATCTCCATCGCAAACACGGCCGCCAAGAGGATTCGATTCATGAGCTGCTCCTCGAAAAAGACAAAAGCATCGACCCAAGAAGATCGAACGCCCGCTGCCCCGCGAGCGGGCCTTCCAGCGGTCCGCGGCCGCCGCAGCGAGCCCTCGGGAAACGACCCAGCGACAGCGCGATTCTTATCGCCCGCCGCGCGGATTGCTACCATGTCGTGCGGCCGAATTGCACGGATTCCGTCGGGACTGTCCGGCTGCGATTTTGACGAACGGAAGCGGCCCGGTATCCAATGCGGCCTACGACGGCCGCTCCGCGGAATGGCTGGCACGGCCTACGCAAAACGTCTACGATGAGGCGTGGTCTTGCCAGGCGGGGCGGCTGCACTGTCAGGAGATTGCCATGTCCATTTACGGCCGGCGCCGCGGCGCCCAGGGTTTCACGCTCGTTGAGCTGTTGGTCGTCATCGCCATCATCGGCGTGCTGGTGGCCCTGCTGTTGCCCGCGATTCAGGCCGCCCGCGAGGCGGCCCGGCGGTCGCAGTGCCAAAACAACATGCGGCAGATGGGCCTCGCCCTGCTCAACTACGAGTCGTCCAAGAAGGTGTTTCCCGCCGGCTCCGACGGCATCATCGGCGTCGCCAATCCGAACTTCAACAACGCGACGCCCTATTGGTCGCCGCATGCCCAGTTGCTCCCGTACTTCGAGCAGGGCGCCGTCTCGCAGCAATTCAACTTCAAAGATAGTCCTTGGTCGGACGCCAACTTCAGGGTGGCTGCCTCGCAGCCTGCTGTGTTTCTTTGCCCGACGGACCCCATCAACGCTCAAATCGACCGCGAGCCGATGGGCTGGACCAATTACCACGCCAATGCCGGCACCTGGATCAGGCTGACGAGAACCTGGGACGGCGTGTTCGGACCGTACGCGGCCCACAACAAGGCGGCCCGCTTCGAAGGTCTGTACGAGCAGTTGCCGCCGCTGAGAATGTCGCAGATCGTCGACGGCACGAGCAACACCGCCGCCTTTGCCGAGATGGCCAACGGATTCGGCAGCGATAACAAGTCGGCGAAGGATCCCCTGGCGGACTGTTTCGAACGAGCCGTTCCGCCCACCAGCGTGGATGCCGCGCGTGCGGCGATTGCCAATTTTCAGTGGGCCAACTCTCCCATTCCCTGGAGCGGCGATTGGCGGTGGCGCGGCTATCCGTGGCATGAAGGCACGGTGTGGCGCACGTGGTACAACCACCTGCTGCCGCCCAACTCCACGTGTTGGCTGCCCTCGGGGGTGTTCCCCGATCTCATCACTCCGGCCACCAGCTACCATACGAACGTCACGAACGTCGTGCTCTGCGACGGCAGCGTGCAGACGATTGCCGACGGCGTGGATCCCAACGTCTGGCTCGACCAAGGCACGCGCGACGGCGGGCGCTGAGCCTCCGCAGCAATTGGCACGACGTTCCGCGAAGTCGATAGGAAACTGAACGAGCGAGTCCCATGAAACAAACGCGATTGTGCGATCTCTGCGTGACTTGGTTTCGCACCATGGGCTTGGGCGCCGTCTGTCTGGCAGCGGCGGCCGGCTGCTCCGAGCCCGTCGCGGAGCCGCAGCCCCAGGACATCGAGCAAGCCCGCCAAGAGCACATCAACATGAGCCAGCGCGAACGCGCCGGCTCGTCGTCGCAGCCGTAGAGGCGGACAGCCGGGCTTCTCGCCCGCTCGCGGAAAGCTCCGGGTAGTCGCGGCGAATCTTTTGACGGGCGTCAAATCGGGCGGTTGCGACCACCTCGCGCCACGCTGGCCCGGGTGCTCGCTCCTGCGGCAATTCCCACGGGCGCCCGCGCCCGTGGCGCCCGGCGCCGTCATCATCGAGCAGCACTCACCGTCTCCTGGATTCGACGGCGGGTCGGGGCGAGAGAGAATCAGCGGCGGATGCGGCATCCGCCGCACGAGCTCAAGAGGGCGAACAGGAACGCCAGCGGCGTCGAAAGGCCGCGACGCCGAGGGCGGCGCACGCCGCCAGCAGGCCGCTGGTTGGCTCGGGTACGGCGTAGACGTGCACATTGTCGATCCGGACGTTCACATTCGGGTCCAGGGGAAACGGCACGTCATAGCAAAGCAGTCGGTGAGAGACTGTCGTATTCGGCACAACGCCCGAACCAGAGCGGAACAAATAGCGAAGCTGACGCGTCGATGAGTTCCAGGCAACATTAGGCGGAGTATCGGACGGCCTGATACCCGACCGTACCGTGCCGTAGGTCCGCCGTCGCGGCTTGATCGCAGCGAGAAGCTCGGCGGTTCCGCCGCGTTGGTCGCCATCTCAAAGAACAAGACAAAGTCGGCACCCATCATTTGCAGGTTCGTATGAATGACGTTGAACTGGATGATGTAGTCGCCGATCCGCCAACCCCGTGGAACTGAAGGAATGCCGCGCGGGACGACCAGCGGCGTCGGAACGCGCCTACGCCAACGAGGGCGCACG
Source organism: uncultured Planctomycetaceae bacterium (assembly GCA_964430075.1). Lineage (GTDB taxonomy): Bacteria > Planctomycetota > Planctomycetia > Pirellulales > Lacipirellulaceae > Lacipirellula. The sequence goes on from CAYSFP010000048.1 coordinate 21,646, forward strand.
TGGATAGCGCGATGGTCGATGGCTCCGGAATGACGCGAGACAGTACAAAGGAAACATTATCAATGTAGGCGTCGAGGCCCGGCCGGCCGCCAGCGCCAAGTTCGCCATACAACGACACGCGTAGTTTTTTAGTTCCTGGTGTAATTATCCAAGTTTCTGAAGTATGTGACCAGACGTTGGCAGGTCCATTATCCTGATCGGAAACATCGTTGCGAAAGAGCAAGTTGCCGTTGATATCTAGATTTTCTATGAGAATGCTTCCAAAGTCACTGTCATTTTGGAAGCTTGAAAAATCAGCCGATGCGGTGTAAGTGACTCGTCCCTGCGCGATCCAAAACGCCACAGGGTCGGTCGAGACATCGAATTCCTGAAAGTAGACGCCGCCATCGCGTATATCCGGAGGCGAATCGGTTCCTGTGTTATTCGTGCTGAAATACCAATTTCCCGCGTCAGGCGGATCCTCGCCGTCGGCAAGATCGAGCACGACGCCGGCGCTGCTGGAACTGCCATTGTGCGAATACGCAAACATACTTGGCCCGTTCCAGCCGAGGATTCTCGGTCCGTTATAGTTGCCTGTCGTCGAGAGATCGACGGACTCGAAATTGCCGTTGACGATCAATTCCGTGTCGAACTTAACGGCCTCGGCAGCGGCGGTGACAAACATGCCAAAAGCGACAAAGAGCGCACGCAATTTGCGGAGCCAATTGCAAATCTTCATGTTCCAATCTCCAGTACGCGGCAATCATAACCGTGCGCCTCAATTGCTGTCTCTATGCGTGCGCAACGCGATTCAAACGGCTTCATTGCAACCTGGCAGAATCTTCAGCTACGATTTGGCAGTCAACCGCCGTGCCCCTCATTTACAACAAGGACACTGCAGACGCTTACACAGCCACCCACTCCTGCTGCAACGCCAGGAAGGAAATTCTGCGCCAGTGCACGACCGCACTATTACCAAACCTTGACGTCGATCGAGTTGAACTTCCCCGCGCCGTTGAGCTGTCCGCGCCACGATAGGTTCTGATAGCGCTCGCCGCCATGCGTCAGTCCATTGGGCTCCTCGTAAGCAGCCGTCAGCTCCCCCTGGACCCAACCGATGGAGTCCGTGGTGTAGAGCATGGCGATGGCTCGCGCGACCGTGCTCGTGACGTCGGTGCTCGATGCATAGGGGCCGGCGTACAACCAGTTGGGGCCAATCGGGTTATCACTCGCCTCAAGCGCCGCGCCGCAAAAATAAACGCCGTCAAAGATGGTCCTCGTCGGCGAACCCTGGAGCCCTCCTTGAGCACGGAGCATCCGGCTGTAGCCGAGCCGTAGATTGTCGATGCGATGAATCCCATATGTGTTCTTAAACGAGACGATCGGCTTCTCGTTCGAGGGCCGGTAGACCAGGAGCTTCACGCCGTTATTGATGTTCCCCGGCATAGTTCCGAAGAACTCGTCCGTCGTAAGGGTGATCGAGTCCGAGACATTGCCGGGGTCGTCGTTGACGCTAGATATCTTCCCGACGAACACCGGATACGTAGTCGAGGTCGTTTCGTTGTAGAACTCGACATAGTCGCCGGCCGCCATTGGCGCGGGGGTGTTGATAATCAGGCCAGAGATGATCTTCATCGATCCGTCAAAGTCGGCGCCCGTCGCACTGTAGGGCACGGTGCCGCGGGACTTCCCGGCACGAGTGCGGTGCACATGCGCGGCGCCGATGATCGTGCTCGTCGCCGAGTAGCGAACGACCGTTACAAGCGTATCCAGCGACGGATACGCGTTGCCCGAGCCCGGTGTAACGGCTCCGACGGATATTGCATTACTAGTTACTGAATCCACGACGACGCCCGATCGCTGCCCGCCGGACCACGTAATTTGGATTTTTTCGCCAGCTTTAATGGAATGCTGGACAGGGAAAATGATCGTGCAAGTGTCATCATCGACCCGATCGAAGACTTGCCCCGTATGATTCGAGTCGGTCTTGACCAACAGGCAATCGTTAGGCGCCGTTTCGTCGACGTTGATGTAGTTGATCCGCGTCTCGTCCGGGCCGGTGCCTGTCGCCCAATCGCTGCCCCGCACGAACAGTCCGATCGAGCAGCCCGTCTGCATGTCGAGCTCGTCGATCACCAGCTTGCCGCCGGCGTCCAACAGGATCGTCCACCGCGCCGTCGACTCAATCTGATCGAAGTGCCAGGAGAACGCCTGCCGCTGCTTCGACCAGAAGCCGATGTCGCACCACGCCGGGGCGAACCGGCCGACCACATGGCACTGGTCGTTGTGATTGCTGAACGCCGGATCGTCGTCCGCCAGAATGCCCACCTGAAACAGGTGCGTGGCTAACCCCCGGGGGAAGATGCCCTTGCCGTTGCCGAAGGCGGCCGTCTCGCTTCTTACGCGAATCGCATAGCGGCAGCGATCTTCGTACGGATGCGCGGCGAGCGGGTCAGTATACGGATAATCGAGCCGTGTCCCCGGCGTGTCGTCTTGAAGAAGCAACGTCCCATTGGTGTCCTGTTTCCCCATGAAATGGACGCCGTCGATCACCCACCCGTGGCCGTACACGTCCCACATGCTCTTGGTGTAGTCCGTGCCGCCCCACACCATCGCGGTGATGGGACCGCCCCTCGAAGGGGAAGCTGGAGGATCCTCACTTAGGTAGTACTGGGATTCGGGATGGTAGATCGGCTCGCCGCCGCCGCCGTGGACCGTTGGCAAGTCGCTGCGCGTTCCCCACCTGACGGTGTCCCGAACGTAGTAAAAGTCGGCTTTGATTTTCAATGGCTTTCGGTCGATCATCCAGGCGCCGTTGGCGCCGCCCCAATTTTGCAGTGTGTTCCGATTCCCGTCCATGAACGCGTCGGTCTTCGCGCCGCCCAGTACGAACAAACCCCTGAGACCGGGATACCACGCGCCCTGCCCGCTATTGTAAAGGGCGGCGCGCTCCTCGGCGGTCAACACGCGTTTCCAAAACGCCACTTCGTCGATAATGCCATCGAATGCGTTTATTGTACCGCCGCCGTTGGCGCCAATACGAAAGTCCTCGCCGGTGTCATTGACGCCAGAGGAATAGCTAACGGAATTGGGGACGCCGTTCACGGAAATCCCGAAGCGGTCATTGTCGGCGTCGTGCCAGGCGACCACGTGATACCACGTCCCTGTCGTGACATTGCCAAAGTCACTCGCAGCGTGGGTCGTGGTGTTATTGTCCTTCATCACGCTCACGGAGAAGCGGTCTGATGCGTGAGTGTACTGAATCGAATACTCCGATGTGCTAGGTGTTCCGGTGGACTTGCTGACGACCGTCATTGTTCCTCCCATGGGCTCCGAGTCGAGTCGGACCCACGCGGCAATCGTCCAGTTTGTGTCGCCCGAGCTGAGCGAAGCGTTATCGGAGCGGCTGAGATACTGAGAGCTGCTGCGGACGAAATCGGCGCCGCGATGGATCTTTCCCATCCCGTCGAGAACGGAGGCATTGTCGCTCAGCGTGAAGCCCCCGTACGAATCCGCCCGCGTGCCAGACGCCTCGTCCAGCGTCCAGTAAGCGACTAGATTAGTCCGATCCGGGAACGCGGCCCAGGCCGCGTCTTTCGAGAGGCCCAGTGTGCACGCGAGCGTGACGAGAGCCGTTAGCAGCACTCGCCCTGGGACAAATCGGCGGTCGCGTGCGTGAAACAGGGGGAGGGGGGGGAATGGTGCATTTCGGATCCTCCGATGGGGATGCGGTTCGTCCCTCGCATGCCAGAAAAGTGTGGCGCCAGAAGCGACTCAATCCCGAGTTTACCCCTGGCCTCCGAACCGGTCAAAGAAATTGCACACGCCGCCAGGAGAGCAAAGTCGCGAGTTGTCACCCTGAGGGCCTGTCCTGAGGTCTTCCGAAGGATCTGCCGAAGGGTCTTGCCGGCAGCATCCTGAGCGAAGGAAAGACTCAGGGAGACAGACGTCAGATTCGTCGGCGGACCTCAGTTCGGCTTTCACAGATTGTAAAGCCGCGAATCACGCGAATCGCCGTGAATAGGCCGAGCCGCAGAGATTCTGACGTGGCCGGCGGTCCCGCGCTGGCTCGGACGCTCCACGGAAACGAACGCTTCCTTTGACAGCCTCCTGATTCGCGGAGATTCGCGTGATTCGCGGTTCCTCCGAAAAGTCCCAAAGTCGAATTCAGAATGACTGACTCCGAACGACTTTGCAGTCCTCCTGCTTGACGCCGCAGGAGACGGGCCAAGTCGTGAATGCGAGGACGCACGTCGAAGCGAGCCGCTTCGGCCACGTAGTCGAAGCGGCTCGCTTCGACGGACGTCCCTCGGCCCAACTCGCGTCGCCCCAGCCGCGCCGCTGCGAGCGAGACGCTGACTGCCCTCCGGCAATTTCGACGCCCGGGACGCGGCGGCTGCGGCACGATTCTTTCCAACCGCCGGCTAGATTTCAGGCCACGACCTGTGGTAGGGTGCATTTGTTCATATTAGCCGTTAGCCGTTAGCCGTTAGCCGTTAGCCGTTAGCCGTTAGCCAGAGATATCCCGCATCAAGCATCCCGCATCCAGCATCCCGCATCAATCCAGCATCCCGCATCCCCCATCCCCCCCTTGACCGCCGTGCGCAACCAAAACGAACGAAAGTGGACAAAGTGGACACCCTTCAGAGGGGGTAAGAATCCGCAACCCTTTGCCCCACTTGCACTTCCAACATGCATGTCCACTTGTCCTGTCCAACGCACGAATTCGCAACGCCCCGAAGTGTCCAGCATCCCAGCCCCCTCATCTTCGTCCCCCTCCCCTTCCCCTTTCCCCTCTGACCCCGCCCACTGCCCACTGCCCACTGCCCCCCGCATTTTGGACACGCGATCACCCTGTCGGTATAGTGCGGAGGACGGAAAGAGACTCTCATTGCAAACGGTATAAAACGAACTCAAGAGGAGGCGGCAATGCGATATTTGGCGGCGGCGTTGGCATGCGCGTGGGCGTGCATCGGAGGTTTCGCGGTCGGACAGGCTCAGACGGTTCACCAGGCGGACTTCGACACGATCTTTCCCAGCTTCGGCTTCTCCTACGCCTATTCGGGCTACGGCGACCCGGAGTTTCAAGGCATCGATAGCAGCGACCAGATGTTCTCAACCTACGATGTGACGACGGGGCCCGCGGCGACGGCGACGCTGGATTCGTCCGCGTGGGTCATTCCGCCGGACCCGACCTACACCTACGCGGGCTGGGGCCTGGGCATCGGACTGTTCATGAACGAGGACCAGCGGCCCACGTCCGGCGACCTGTCGCAGTACACGGTTAAGTTCGACGCCTCGGTTTCGGGCTATACCGAAGGCTTCGATGGACTCGATACGGAGTTCAGTGTGCTGCTGCAAATTCCCGATAACGACGGCGACGGAGGGGCGGAAGAGGTTCGCCTAGGCGTCAATCGGGACAATCTTGGCAACTTGCCGGCGTTGCCGCATCTCTCGACGGAGCCCCAGTCGTTCGAAGTGAAATTGTCTGACTTGGTCGTGCAGAACGAAGAGTATGACTTCGCAACGCAATTCGCGGATGTCTTCATCCTGATATTGCAGTTGGCGCCCAACGTGAACGCCGACGAGATCGGCCTCGACGCCGACAACGTGATCACCGTCGACAACGTGCGCTTCGAGGGGCCGTTCGCAACTCCCTTCGGCGGCGACTACAACTTCGACGGCGTCGTGGACGGGAGCGATTTCCTGACCTGGCAGCTAGGAGGCTCGTTCAATGGCCTCGTCGCCGAAGATCTCGACGTCTGGAAGGCGAATTATGGCCGCACGGCGCCGGGCGGCGTTTCCGCCGTCCCGGAGCCGAGCGCCCTTGTGCTGGCGGCCGCCGCCATCGCGGCGGTTCTCGTACGCCGCACGCCCCGGGCGCTGGTCAACTGACAAAAGAAAAGCCGGCGGCCGAAGTTCTTGCGAACTCCGGCCGCCGGTGCGAGGTCGACGGATATCCTGCCGATTGCGAATCGGCGATCAACCGGCTAATAGGTGAGGATCATGTCCACCGCGGCGGTCTCGGTATCGAGGTCGATGCCCGGGGCCCAGTCCTGGCGGTACTCGGGGCGGAACACCAGGTTGTCCAGCACGCGAATGTTCACGCCTCCGGTCGCTTCATAGAAGCTCGTGTACCCGCCGAACGGACCGAGGTTGGCACGCCACCATTCGAGGCGGCCGCCGACGCTGATCCGGTCGTTCAGGGTGTAGATCATGTACTGGTTGAGGCCGACCGTCTCGTTCGGCAGTAAGAGCGCCAGCATGGCGGCGTCCTGGTCATCGTCCGTGTGCAGGTAATCGCTCTGGAAGATGTACTGCAGGTTGTCCGTCAGGCCGACCACGCCGACGATGCTATGCGAGTAGCTGTCGTCGCCGCCCTGATCGCGCCAGCCGAAGTTGCCATAGGTGCTCAGGTAGGTCAGCGTGACGTTGTCGCCCAAGTTGAGGCCAAAACCGCCGATGGCGTTGCTGCCGCTGGCGAATTGATCGAAGCCGGTATCCCAGCCGGCGGACCAACCGCCGTACAGGGTCACCAGGTCGAAGCCGCTGTACGTGGCCAGGGCGCCGGTGTGCGTAAACGGTTCGCTGTTGAACATCGTGTACGCATGGCTCATGAAGAAGTTGCCGGTGGCGGGAACCACTTCGTAGCCAATCGGGGTGAAGAAGTGACCGACTTTGACGGAGAGGTCGCCGACGGCCACTTCACCGTACGCCTGCGGGATGGCCCAGCCGTAGATGCCATGGTCCAGCGAAGCATCGAACGTGCCGAGGCCCGGATTGTTGCCGGCGTGTCCGCCGATTCCTCCGACGCTCGTCGGGTTGCCGAACGCCTGGGTCTTCTGCGCGTCGACGCCGTAGATGGCGTCGATGCGGCCGCCGATATCGAAGCCGTTCGACCCATCGACGGTGCGACCCAAGTAGAACCATTGCTGAGCGAGGTAGACTCGATCAGGATTATCCTGGAACGACAATGCGTCGCCGCGAGTTTGGGACAGGGGAATCAAGTTGTCATGGTAAGCGACGTTCGTCCAGCCGCCGATTTCGTAAGGCGAGTTCGCGCCCAGGCCGATCAGACTAGCCAGCGAGAATGCCTCCAAGCAGCAGCCGCCGGCGGCCGCCCCGCAGCCGCAACCGCATGCGTCGCCGCAGCAGCCGTCTGCACAGCACGGATCTTCGCAGCCGCACGCCGGCTCGCAACAGTCGCTGGCAAAGGCGACGTCTTTCACGTTGTTGTCGTAGGACCAACCGCTTGCGCTGGTGTCGGCTTTTGTATTCGCCGCACCGGCAACAAGGACGGCCAGCGAGACAGTCCATGTCCGAATCTTCACCTGTAAGCTCCTTCTGCTTTCGCTTGCGCGTGGGCGACGGTCACCAACCGCGCCGCGGCGAAGCATGTCCGTTGTTGCGTGACGCCGGTCCTTGGGGGGGACGGCAAAGCGGCGTCGCGAGTGATTCCGTCCGCCTCGCAATCATGTATCGACGACGGCTTCAAAGACGGTCGAGCTTGCAGAGTGGGAATGCGGCCGAATCCCCGACGAAATCATGTAGAAACGAGAAGCTTTGCCGGTTGGCGAGGTGCGCCTGCCCCAACGGCTGGCGCCCCGCTGGAGCAACGAAAAATCGCCGTCCGGGGGGCGCGTGAAGCTTTGACAATCGACGGGGTTGCACCGCCCCGAAACGCGACTTTGTTGGGGTCTGAGTAGTAAATGCCCCCTGCCGGCACGGCGCTCGGCGATCGGCCGTCGGCCAGAAAGCACGCGTGTTTTTCACCGGCTGACAGCCGACAGCCGACAGCCGACAGCCGAGAGCCCCCGAGGCCCTTTTGTTGCGCAGGAGTCAATAACAGGCGTCGCAAGGCCCAGCGGCTCAATCGAGGGGCCGCCAGGACTCGACGCGCCAGGGGCGGCCGTCGGCTTCGTAGAACTCGCTGCGAGCCATGCGCACTTCGACGCGGAGAGACGCGTCACCCTCAGGGGCGCGCACGGTAAAATGACTCAGCAGGAACGTGCGTCCGCCGTCAAACGTGGGGCTCTCGCCGGGAACGGGCTCGGCGACGATGCGAAGCGGCGTGTCCAATTCCGAGAGCAGTTGGGCCAATTTGTCCTTGCGCATGTTGTCGAGGACAGTCGCGTGCGTTTCTTCCGCGCTGGGCGGATCGGCGCCGGGAGCCGGCGGCGGCGGGCCAAGCGATTGCGTCGCGGACCCGCCCAGCAGCTTGATCGAGTCCTCGATCCGCTGCTCGGCCAAGAGCGTAAACCACTGGCTGGCGGCGCTCGCCATCTGACGCCGCAAGAGCGCGTCGCGCACCGGCACGCGCACGACCGCGGCCACGGCGCACGCCAGCGACAGGGCGATGCCCCATCGCGCCAGCGCGGCGCCCGAGAGCGCGCCGTCGGAGTTACGGATCTTGGCGAGCGCCAACGCGCCCGCGCCAAACGCCGCGGCCGGCACAATCAATAAAAGCGGAGCAATCAGCGCCGCGGGCGAGAGGAGCCCCAACAACAGCGCCAGCGCTGCCAAGGGGCTCAACGATTGGTAGTCGTCGGGCGTGCGATCGAGGTCAGCCGGGCTAGCCGTGTGCGTCATGGCGCGATGGAAGCATCCTGCGATAGAGGCGACTGCGAGGAATTGGAATCAACGATGGTAGTTGGCCACGCTTTCGCCGGCCACATTCTTCAGCACCGTGTAGAACGGTCCGGAGCCAGACTCCATGGTCGTTTTCTGCCACGGGGCCGCATCGCCAATTTTCCATTCACCGGCGCCGATGGGAATGGTGTACAGCGTGAACGTGAGGAAACTGGCAAACATCACGGCGACCAGCAGCCCCACGAGCGGCCCCGCGGCCAGTTCCAGCGGCGGCACGAACTTCATCCGCACGCGGCTTGCCGTGCGGTCCAAAACGAGCCGCAGAACCATGATCGAAAAGAAGAACACCAGCCACACGCCGGCGAACACGAAGTACCACGTTTGCTCGACGGGCTTTTCCAACTGCTCCTGGAGGTACAGGCCCAGCGGATACCCAGCCGCGATGGCGAGCGGCCCGCAGATCAGCAGAGCGATGAGCGACAGGGCGTTACTCCACAACCCCTCGTTGACGGTCATCGCCACGCCGGCGAAGAAGACGAAGTAGATTAGAACGCAGAGGTAGGGCATGGTTGTGGGAAGGAGTCAGGAGTCAGGAGTCAGGAGTCAGGGACTCGCACGTCATGTTATTTGAGGACGCGCTGCAGTTCCTGCAGCGACGTCACGCCTTTGGCCACGAGCAGAATCCCCTCTTCCTGCAGGGAGCGCTGCTGATCGGCGCGAGCGGCTTTGCGGAGCAGTTCGAGGCTGGGCTGCTTGGCGAGGATTTCGCGCATCTGGTCGTTCACCACCAGCAGCTCGAAGATTCCCGTGCGGCCGACGTAGCCGATCTGCTGACACGTCTGGCACGGCTTTTCGATCTCTTCAGGCTTCGGCGGACGGTAGAGTTGTTGCACCTTGCCGGGCGGGATGCCAAGTTTCTTCAGCACGTCCGGCGGCGGCGTGTAGCCCACCTTGCAGTCTGGGCACAGCTTACGGATGAGTCGCTGGTAAAGCACCGCCGTGATGACCGAAGCGAACTGCTGCTGCGGCAACTTCATTTGCAACAGACGCAGAAGCGCCTCCGGGGCGTCGCGGGCGGGAATGCTCGTGATGACGAGCTTGTCGTCCGGCACCTCGTTCATCAGCAGCTTGGCGCTTTCGGCGTCGACGAGGTTCCGGCAGATGTACACGTTGGGGTAGAGCCGCACGAGCCCGGGGATGAGGGTGGCCGGCGTTTCTCCTTTGGAAGCGTCGTACGTGTGGACGGCGACGTTCTGGATTTCGTGCTCGCGGTGGTTGACCTCTTCGATCGCAAAGAAATCCCGCATCAGACGATCGGTTTCGTCAATCGAGACGTCGGTAAGCATCGTCAGCCCGCCCCCAGGCAGCGCCGAGAAGACGACCAGGCCCGCGTCGCGGGACATGATTTCTTCCCACTGCTGTTTGATGCCTTCGCGCATGCCGAGGGCGTCGTAGGTGCGTAGCCGGCCTTTGTCGAAGATCCGTCCGACGACTACTCGCTCGCCATTCGCGACGCCCTGGCTGGACACGGTGCACAGGAATTTCTTGCCGTCATAGACGGCGCCGAATCTTCCGTCTTGCTTCTTACGACGTTCCTTCGCGTCGAGATTGGCAAGCGTCTTCATGACAGCCAGCAAGACGTCGGCGCTTTCGCGGTCGCGCGCCTCGCCGTTGTGCCAGACGCCGTCGATTTCATGCTTGACGACCACGGCTTGAGGACCGTATTCGAGCAACGCGCGATCGGACCGCCGGTTCGTCATCTCGACGACCATGTCCTTCACCAGCAGGTAGCCAGGCGACTGGCGCGCGGTCAGCAGATTCACGTTGTTGTTGTTGGGGTCGGGCGCGCCCATCGCGATCAGGTCGACGGCGGCGCCCTTTTCGTACGCGGCGGCCCGTTCGTCGCGAACCTTGACGCCAAGCTTGCCCAGGGAAACGGCAAAGAAATGGCGCCACCAACTGCCGGTGAGCACGGTCTGGTGCGGCTGGACGCTTTTGTTATGGACGACAACGTAGGGAATGATCGTCGCCGCGTAAGCGACGCACAGGATCGGGAAGCGAATGACGAACGACAGCAGCACAAACGCCAGCCCAATGAATAGCAGCGCAACGGGAAAGAAAACGATGGGATTCCACTTCTTGTAGCCCAAGCCGAAGATCTGCGAGTCGCGATTGACCCAGTCGCCGGTCGCCGCCCAGATGACGGCCAGCGCGGCGTAGGCGGCAAACTGAGCGATGGTCGCCCACGGGAACGTCGCTGCTTTGGCTTGGGCGGTTGTGCCAAAGGCCGCAGCGGCAGCCGTGGACGCGGGCGCAGCTCCCTCGACGGGCGGCGCCGCGGGATCCTGGGCTAGGGCAACAAGGCCCCAGGGCGCGGCCCACAAGATCGCCGCCAGCAAAACACATGCAATTCGCTGCATCAGATGATTCCAGGTTGCCGTACTTCGATGCCTTTGAGCGCCATCTTGAGCGCCTCGCGGTTGGGCGCCACCTCCATGGCCACCTCGCGATCGATCAACTCGTCGTCCACCAGTTTCTTGAGACTCTGCGTGAAATCCTGCATGCCGTCTTCCGCGCCAATGCGGATGACGTCGCCCAGCTTGTGATCCTCCTCCTCGAGAATCAGCTTGCGCACCATCGGATTGAACGTCATGATCTCGACGGTGGGCACGCGGCCCACGCCCGGCTTAATGCTCTTAAGCAACTTCTGCGCGATGATGCCCTTCATGTTCATCGCGATGGCGCTGCGGAGGGCGCCGTGCATTTCCTGCGGGAACAGGTCGAGAATACGGCCGATCGTACTGGCCGCGGTCGAGGCGTGAATCGTTCCGAAAACCAAGTGACCGGTTTCCGCCGCGTGAATGGCGGTCATGAACGTTTCCTTGTCGCGCATTTCGCCCACGAGCATCACATCGGGATCCTCGCGGACGGCATGCTTCATGCCGATTTCAAAGTCGACCACGTCCAGGCCGATCTCCCGCTGGTTGATCAGGCACTTGTCCTCAGTGAAGACAAATTCGATCGGGTCTTCCAGCGTCAGGATGTGTTTACGGTAACGGTGGTTGATCCAGTTGAGCATCGACGCGATCGTCGTGCTCTTGCCCGAGCCGGTGACGCCGGCGAGCAGCACCATGCCCTGATCGTAGCCGCACAGCTTCTCGATCGAAGGCGGCAGGTTGAGGCCCTCGAAGTCGGGAATCCAGCTATTGACCCGCCGGGCGACCATGCCGATGTGGCCCAACTGCTGCATCAGATTGACGCGGAACCGCCAATTGACGTCGTCCACCGGGCACATGTGGGCGAAGTCGGCCCCGCCGTCGCGGTCGAAGATCTTGCGGCTGCGCTCGTTCATCAGCGGGAAGCAGAGGCGCACCATCTCCTCGTCGTCGATGGGTCCGCGGTTCATGGGGCGCAGCGTGCCGTTGACGCGCACCATGGGCGGTTTGCCGACCTTGAGGTGGAGGTCGCTCGCTTCGAGCTTGACGCAGGCGCGGAACAGCTTGTCGATTTCCAGTTCCTGGTGCGGCGCGACGAAACTGTCGTAATCGGCTTCGCTGACGGAACTTGGCATGGTTGTTTGGTCCGTGGTCAGTGGTCCGTTGTCAGTGGCGAGGGGGTCGTGGCGTTCCTGCTTTGACGCGGAGCGGAAGCTCCAACAACTGGCTACGGACCACTGACCACGGACAATGGTTTATGCCGCGAGGCGGACCGGAATGCCCCGCTCCGCCATCACGCGTTTGGTTTCTTGGATCGTATACTCGCCGAAGTGAAAAATGCTCGCCGCCAGCGCTGCGTCGGCCCGGCCGAGGGTGACCGCGTCGGCGAGGTGCTCGGGGCGCCCCGCCCCGCCGCTGGCAACGACGGGAATGGAGACCGCCGCGCTCACGGCGGCCGTCATCTCCAGATCGTAGCCGTCCTTCGTGCCGTCGGCGTCCATGCAGGTGAGCACGATC